>JBCCRH010000088.1:0-16019 GCA_039208045.1 Bacteroidota bacterium | reverse complement strand
TCCAAAGTCGGTTTTTATGATCCTCTACTATAGCATTCACCGCAGGATGGGACAGACTATTTTCATCAAAAAGATCATGCCGATACGCCTTAAACTCATATCCATCATACTGAAATACCCCCTCTCGCGTGCCAAACCACAGATAGCCATAGCTATCTTCTGCAATGGTCTTGATATAACCATTAGGTAGGCCGTAGATAGCAGTCGTCCGTTCTATTTGAAATATTCCATCCTGTGCATTCAAGCAATTAAAATAGAATAGCAGTAGAAGAGAAGTCATCCTTCCAACAGAGGGCTTAGCTCTAAGCATCCTATCAACTTGCCCTACAAGAAAGTCAATCCACAAATGTGTTTTTACTCTAATCATTTCTTCTGATTACACTTCTACAAAATTGCTACTCTCAACGCATAATTGATAGGGCTAAAGAGCCAAAAAGTATTAAAAAGTATTAAAAGATGGCCCCTTTCCCAGCATTCCTGAACTCCAAATTCACATTTGCACCTCTAGTTCGTGTATAGAATAGTAAAACTTAAAACCACTACCTATGATCCGATTAGTGCTACTATTTATCCTTACCACTGCATTATTACTTCCCTTGTCTGCCCAGCAAATGGAAATGGGGGATATCAATATCAAAATCGATGATATACTAGCCAGTATGCCAGGAGAAGGAGACAACGACTATGTGCCGCCTGGAAATATGCAGCAACTAGACTGGGAATTTATGCTGAGTCAGCTCTTTGCAGCGAACTACGCCGGTGCAGCAACCGATGCTGCCGCTTTGGGCTACGACCTCATCGAATTTTCAGACCTAGTCACTGACGATACCTACTATGTACTACAAACCTCCGATGGCTCCACCAATTACTGGGGCACCTATGTGTATCATCCCAACGCTTGCCGAAGCGAGCTCATCATCCAGGCCCCCCACCCCAAAAAAGATTTCAATACTGGCCGCCAGGGCATTTACATTTTCAGTGCTATTGATGCCCTCTTTTACATGGTGGCTGGCACCAATCGTTGCAACACCATTGCTACCTCAAGCTGCGATGGCCAAACCTCTATTTGTAGTGATACCGATACCGATGAGGACTATCGCATTTCCGATTTGGCACATGTCGTTGATGCCATCTGGCAAGTCACCACCGCTCATATTCATGACAATCTTCCTGGCACCTACTTTGCCCAACTCCACGGCTTCACCAAGGGCAATGACGATCCTTTTGTCATTATGAGCAATGGCACTCGGCAAACCCCCAATCCCGACCCGCTCACAGCACTGAGCAGCCAACTTTTAATCATTGACCCTGCCCTTTCCTCCGAAATAGCACACATCAATCAAGACTGGGATAAATTGATCGGTTTTACCAATACCCAAGGTCGCTACATCAATAGTAGCCTCAATATTTGTAACGCTAATGCCACTACCACCAATGGACGCTTTATGCACCTCGAACAAGAAAAGTCTCAATTACGTGCCGATATAAATGGCTGGCATAAAATGGCCCAAGCCCTGAGTATGACCTTTAGCCCTGGCTTTTGCGGAATCTTGGACGATCTGTTACCACTCGAATGGACGCAGTTTGAGGTGCATAGCGAAGGCCCGTCTGTTTTAATCAATTGGGCCACTGCCTGGGAGCAAGATAATGCCCACTTTGAGGTGCAGCGCAAGGGGGTGAATGGGCTATTCAAAACCATCCAGCTTATTCCTGCCAAAGGAGATACTCAAGACGGACACAGCTATCGCACCACCGATAATCTTCAACTTGCAGGAACCTACTATTACCGCCTAAAACAAGTTGATCTGGATGGACAATATACCTACTCACTCATTCGTGCCGTTCAGGTGCAAACCAGTTCATCCCCCAAAGTGTGGACACAAGCACAACAATTGGAAGTTCGATTTCTGGAAGGCTCAGAAAAGAAGCTGAGCCTTGAATTGTACAATGCTATAGGCCAAGCGTGCGGCACTTGGAGCGATCTAAGCTCCTCCATCGACATCTCCTATTTGCCGAAAGGCATCTACTTTTATAAAATAGGCTATGAAGGTCAAGTGTGGAGTGGGAAATTTTTGAGTAATTAGGGCAGGCCGATAGCCATCGGCCTCGCTGTCCGCTAAAATTCGGCCTCGCAAAAAGCTATGCTACCACTTCCCTGCTAGCTGTCTTCACTCCAAGTATTCGCTCAGCCAGCTAGCAGGGAGGTAGCATTAGCTTTTCGCTAGGCCTCATACCGCTTCCATCGATCCTGCGCCCAGCACTCCTAAGATTTTTTCCTTAAAGCGTGGCCCTAAACCCTACTCTACCGCATTTTTATAAATTTCGACCACCCGCTCATCTGGCTTCGCATAGCCACGGTACATCCCCTCGGTATTGAACGGCATACTTACATTGCCATACTTATCCAAAGCAATCAAGCCCCCAGAACCACCAGCCTGCACCAACTTATCATTCACCACAGCCGTCGCAGCATCGCCTACGCTCATACCCTTATACTCCATCATGGCCGAAACATCATGAGCAACCGCATAGCGAATGAAGAACTCGCCGTGCCCCGTACAAGAGACCCCACAAGTAGCATTATTGGCATAAGTACCTGCACCTATGATCGGCGAGTCGCCGATGCGATTGTACTTTTTATTGGTCATCCCACCCGTAGAAGTACCTGCTACGATATTCCCAGCTTTATCCAGCGCCACGCAACCTACCGTACCAAATTTGTAATCTGGCCAGCCGGTATTCATGCCGGTCTGCTGATTGTCTTTTTGCTTTGCGCGCTGTAAGGATTCATAGCGGCCTTGGGTGTAGAAGTAATCATTAGAAACCGTATCGAGGCCCACCTCTAGCGCGAATTGCTCGGCCCCTTCTCCTGTTAGCATCACATGCTCCGACTGTTCCATCACCGCTCTCGCGGCAGTAATCGGATTGCGAACGATGGTCACACCACCCACTGCTCCTGCATTCATCGTTTTTCCATCCATAAAAGAGGCATCCAGTTCATTGCGGCCTGCGTTGGTAAACACAGCTCCTTTACCTGCATTAAAAAGTGGAGAATCTTCCATTGACTTAATGGTAGCCACTACCGCATCGGCACTACTACCGCCATTTTTGAGGATTTCTTCGCCAATATCCAGCGCGGTATTCAGCGCTGCACGATACGCTGCTTCTCGCTCGTCGGACATATTCTCTTTTTTGATCGTGCCTGCTCCGCCATGAATGACGATGGCATAGTCTGCTTTTTCCTGAGGGGCAGATTCTGTAGCTGTAGTTTGATCACTGGCATTATCCGCAGAAGGGGCTTCACAGCCAAAAGTAAGCACCACCAAGACGAGTAAACTCCAAAATAAGTTGTTGTTACAATTTTGCATAAGTCAGCTTTTTCTTTCCAATGTACAAAATTGAAACAGATTATCGGATCAGGGTGGTTTGCCCTTGTAATTTATCGGTTGCGCCATCCAGGTAAATCACCTCTAGCGCCCAAAGGTATACCCCCGGCTGCGCCACTTCTCCCCTAAAGCTACCATCCCAACCTCTCGCCACGTCATTCACCTCAAAGCCCCCATCCTCGTAAACCATTTCGCCCCAGCGATCAAATATGCGGAAGGTTGCTACGCGTATGCCTTCGC
Source organism: Bacteroidota bacterium (assembly GCA_039208045.1). Lineage (GTDB taxonomy): Bacteria > Bacteroidota > Bacteroidia > Chitinophagales > Saprospiraceae > JBCCRH01. The sequence continues at coordinate 12,393 of JBCCRH010000088.1, read as the reverse complement.
GGCCATGCACTAGCAAGCGATCATTGGTCTGATCACCATTTGGCGTAAAGCCAGTAGGCACAAGCACTTCTGTATTTTTCCGCACGGCGACGGTTAAAATATCCTCTGCACTACAGCCAAATTCATCCGTCACTTTTACCTTAAAACTCGTTTGAAAAGGCACTGCAAAGGCCAAGCTATCACAATCAAAACAACTAGTATCAATCGGAGTCCACTCATAAAATAGGATACCTCGCCCACCACGCACCTGCGCCACTAAACCGATAGAATCGCCAAAAAGCACTTCATCTTCGCCACTAAGCACCACATTAATGGCAGGCGGCTCCTCCACTTCAACTACCTCCGTCAAAAATAGGCACCCCTCACTATCCTCAATATACACCTGATAGGCGCCAGATTCTAGGCCAATGAAGATGCTACTTCCTCCAAAAGTATTACCATCCAAGCTATAGCGGTACGAAGGGGTACCCCCCGAAGGCAGCACCGTGATCCGTCCATCTCTGAGTCCTTCACAAGAAACAGAGTCTGCACTTACTGAAGCTATCAAAGGTTCATCTGGCTGGGTAATGGTAAATTGCTGGGTGTATGGGCAATTATTTGCATCCGTCAATTGTAGTTCATAGCTGCCAGCAGGTATATTTTCCAGTTGGCTACTGGTTGCTCCGTTAGACCAAGCATACGTGTAAGGTGGTGTGCCGCCGGTGATTTGCGTCTGAATGGTCCCGCTATTTTCACCAAAGCACTCCACGGCTTTCACTTCAAACATTCCATCAAGTGGTGCAGGTAGGTTTACTTCCGTAAATGCTGAAGCGGTACAGCTATTCTCATCCGTGACGGTCACACTGTAAAATCCTGCTGGCAAATCTGCGATATTTTGAGCAATACTTCCTGTCGACCAAAGATAGCTAAGTTGCCCTACCCCACCTTGCGTACTCAGGTTAACAGCACCATCTTGGGTATCGGTGCAAGAGGTCGTAAAAGCGTTGAGATTGAGTACAATTTCGTTGGGTTGCGTAATTTCTATTGCTTGCACCACTTGGCAGTTATTTACGTCGACCACCGTCAGCGTATAGCTGCCTGCTGCGAGCCCTGTCTGATTGGGAGTACTAGGCAAACTATTACTCCAAGCATACGTGTAGGGTGGGCTCCCACCGGTCGCGTTTACCGCAATAGTACCCTCGGTAGCTCCAAAGCAATCATTATTAGTAGTCGTGGTACTCAATTCAATAGCTGGGGAAGGCAACACTTCAACACTTTGCAAGAGCGTACAGCCATTGGCATCTGTAATGGTCACTTGATAGGTTCCATTAGCAAGGCCTGAAGCCTGTTGAGTAGTTTGGCTATTACTGTCATCCCAGAGGTAGGTGTAAGGTGCCGTGCCGCCTGCTGGCTCAATGGTAGCAGTACCGTCGGGCTCACCATTACAGCTTACCAGGCCAAAGGAGGTAGTAGCTTCGAGCGATGGCGGATCGGTGAGTGTTAGTTCGGCTATAGCTTCGCAATTATTCTCATCCGTTACGGTAATCACATACGTACCGGCGACCAGGGTATTTACGGTAGCCGTACTATTGCCATTGTTCCAGCTGTAGCTGAAATCTCCCGTTCCACCAGTAGCAGTAATCGTACCTACTCCGCCATCGGCACCAAAACATAGCGGATCGATTCCTTCTACAGTAAGGCTAATTTCTGAAGGCTCCGTGATCGTTACCGACTGCATCCCCACACAATCATTTTCGTCCGTCACAGTTACCGAATAGGTTCCAGCTGGCAGGTTGCTCAAATCGGCCGTCATTGCTCCGTTCGACCAATTGTAGGTGTAATCTCCAGTTCCTCCATCTGACACTAATTGCACGGTACCATCCGCTTCACCAGAACAACTGATCGGTTGTGATGTGAGTGTCAATATAATTGGACTGGTACTTGGAATGACCACTTCTGTGGTAGCTTCACAGTCATTTTGATCTGTCGCAGTCACTTGATAAGTGCCCGACAGTAAATCATCACGAATAGGCATCATCGTAGACACCCCATCTGACCATTGGTAGGTATAAGTGCTTGTGCCACCCTCAGCAGCTAAGATCGCCGTTCCATTGGCATCCTCCGCACAAGTTGGGGCAGTGGATGTGATGAGTGCTACTGTTAAAGCAGGAGGGGCTGTTAGCGTAATGGTAGCAGTAGCCGTGCAATCATCGCTATCAGTTACCACCAGGCTGTATTCGCCTTCCGGCAAATCGGATACACTCTCAGTAGTACCGACTACTTCTCCTGTATTAGTATTATTCCACTCATAGGTAAATGTGCCTGCACCGCCTGTGGCAAGAGCAGTGACGCTGCCATCTGCACCACCTGAGCAGTTTAAGTTGACACTACTCAGCTCTATATCGATCATGGAGGGCTCTTCAACCGTTACAGCTGTAACTGATTGGCAATTATTGCTATCCGTTACCGTAACGGTATACGTACCACCACTCAAACTGCTTGCCGTTGCTGTAGTTTGATCGCCTGTAGCGGCATCCCACTGGAAAGCTAAAGGAGGGGTACCGCCTGTTACTATTGCAGTAGCCGTACCATCCGCCACACCAAAACAAGAAACAGCCGTTGATGCCTCATCAAGTGTGATGGCCTCAGGGGCGCCAATGAGGATCGTATCTATTTGCGAGCAATTATTGGCGTCCGTAATGGTGACAACCTGTGGGCCTGCGCCCAAAGTGGTGGCAATAGAATCTACTACTCCACTTTCCCAATTGAAGGTATAGGGAGGATTACCACCATTCACGACCAGCGTTGCTGTTCCATCAAGCGCACCGACGCAAGTAGCATCCGCTACATTTATGGGCATTATCTCGATTACAGCTGGACTTTCAATGGGTATAGCCAGGAAGCTCGAACAGCCGATATTATCGATCACGTTTATGGTGTAATTCCCTGCTGGCAAATTATTGAAGGTAGTTGTTGTTCCGGCATCTGCTCCATTGAATTCCACACGAAACGGCGGATCAGCAGTTGTAATGTCTAGTATAATACTGCCATCTGCTACATCGGCGCAATTGATATTATTGACTATTGTATTAACCACTGGTGAGGAACAGTTGAGGGTTTCACAGGTAATCATGGCCGTATCTCCTTCGCAAGCTCCAAGTGAGCGTACCATAAAAGCTACCATCTCACCGATTGACAGACCACTTACGGTAAAGCCAGTAGCTCCATCATTAGGGGGCGTCCAAGGGCCACTATTCACGCTTACTTCATAGCCTTCTGCTCCTGGTATAGGTTCCCAATAGATACTTACACTGTTACCACTTACATTGGTGCAGGTTAATTCTGGGGCTGGTATTTGTTCTATTACGGTAATGGTGATGGAATCAACATATTCGCAACCATAGGAGTCGATCGCAGTCATCACGTAGGTGGTAGTCGTATCAGGAGTAGCAAGTGGATCGGGGCAATCACCACAGCTCAAGCCAGTGCTAGGCTCCCAAGTATAGTTTATGGTATAAAGAGGATTGAAACAGATGGACCAAGCGTGTAGCGTACCGGTTAACCCATTAGTATCATCGATGAGTTGTAGCTGCCACGTACCATTGGAAGGAGAGCCGTATATATCTTCCCAAAAACCTTCCGGCTGCCAGTCACCAGTAAAGGGTAGGCCTTCGGGGCCAGCTACGGTACCTGGTTCGGCGATGGGTGCATCTGCATCTTCGGTAAAGCAAGTCCCGATATAAAAATCAGGGCCGAGGCCATTCCCCCCATTCCCTCCATTATCGGTAGTGAGTTCAACGAATTTGCCGTCAGGCGCCACCAAGAAAACATCCATATCATCAATCCAACGATGCGATAAGCTGTCGATACAAACCGATTTAATTACACCCGGGGCCAAGGTGGGCGGAATAATACCGCTTACTTCTATTGGAGAGTTGACCGGTACATTGGTGGGGGTGATTAGTACTTCGTTAGTATTCGAAAAATTAGGTGGTGCTGGCAGAGGTACTGGTAGTGTACCATCTAGCTGAATGGAGTTGCCCTGACAAATGGTGGTATCATTACCCAAATCTCGCTCCACCAATTGGTTATCACGCACAAGCACCGTAAAGGTATCCCGCGTACAAGGATCCAATTGGATATCAATCAAAATCGTCTCTACCCCTTCAGCTATACCATCTTCTATTGCGACAAGCGGTACAGAAATAGTGCTATCGCCAGCAGGAATAATCAAATCTTCTGGAATGGCCTCATAATCTATCCCATTCTCTGCGGTGCCAAAGACGGAGTAATCCAAGATGACATCAGCCTCAGCAGGCGTGGGAAGCGAAAAACTGAGTATGCCAGTAGCACAACCTTCAACGACCGAACCATCCAGGCTAAATGTGCTGAGCTGCACATCTAGCGAACCCGTACCAAAACTCTTCGCCTCTAAAAAAACACCACTGTCATAAAAAGGGTCTCCTACATCCGTAATAGCCAATTTGATCGTATAGGTACTACAAGGAACCACCACTGCCTCGGCAGTTAAAACAGTAGTAAAGCCATTGAAGACAGGGTCTCTATCTAAGTCGTCATTATCTACGTAAAATTGAGAAAATGCTAAAGATCCCAAATCGCCTCTGCAAAATTCTTCATCCCCTAGGGTTCCCACTTCGCCTGAATTGACATTATTAATGGTAACTGGCCGATCAGTTCCAGGAATGAGCGCAATATTGGCTGCATTATTCTCAAAAGGGCCACTTATACCCGGCCCGCTGATGAAGAAGCCGAAAATATCATTAAAATCACTACAGGTAAAATCAGGATACTCTTCAGAGCCGAAAACATAGTTGAATTGAAGCGTGTCGGAGATGGGAATAAACTCAATAGTATAGATTGCTGCATTGGCAAGGTCTACATCAGGGCCTGCTATCCGTTCCAAATCTGGATCAATAATAAGGCTGGTATTATCTACACTCGCAAATTCGGTACTATTTTGATCTACCCCAAAATCAAAGCCACTAGTCTCTGCCAATCCAGTAGACATCACGATACCACGGTCGATACCAATCAAGTCTTGTCCATTACTAAATACCCCTACGGCTGCGTTTACCCCATTGTAATTGACATCAATGACTTCCACTCCTTCTCCTAAAAAGACATTATTAATCAGATTTTCAGGGGTAAAAGGCGGGCCGCTACTCACTACCATATTTTGGCCGGTCAAGGTGGAAATTGAGTTAAAAATGAACGGTAGCATCAATAATGCGAAGCGGTAATTCTTTTTCATTAAATGGGAAGTGTAAGGTTAAGATATTGCGTTCTCTCAAACAATAATAAGCATTGTGTAGATCAGTACGTATCCTTTCTAAGAATTTGTAAGAATTCTAACCAATTCTTGTTGCTATTTCTGGGGCTGTAGCCAAGCTTACAGCCTTGATCAGAGGCATTATCCAATAATATGAAAGCTTTATCTAAAAAACCATGCTGCTTAGTGAACACTTCCTAATTTCAGGCCATTCTTTTAATACATCTAACGATCATTTATCAAATGGGACAATTTTTCAAATTTCTTTTCGCTTCTTGTCTAGGAGTCTTACTAGCAATCGGGGTAATCGCTGGAATCAGTATTTCTGCCATTGCTAGTCTAGCATCAGAAGCTGATAAACCAAAAGCAATACAGCCGAACAGTGTATTGAAGCTCACACTAAATCAAGCGCTCCCTGAGCGTACCAATAATACTGCCGAAGTAAATATTTATGATTTAAAGCAGAGCCAAGTGCTGGGCATCCATGATATTATCTACTGCTTGGAGCAAGCTAAAGAGGATGACAATATCAAAGGTATTTATCTAGAGGTAGAAAGTATTGCTGGGGGTATAGGCTCGGCTAAACTACTACAGGATGCCCTAGAAGCATTCCAAGAAAGTGGCAAATTCATCATCTCGTATGGCCGCTTCTATTCGCAAGGAGCCTACTTCTTATCTTCCGTAGCAGATGAAATTATTGTTAACCCTATTGGAGTGGTTGACTTCCGTGGTTTTTCCGCTCAAATTCCATTTTTTAAGAATATGCTGGATAAGGTGGGCGTAAACATGCAAGTGGTCTATGCTGGTAAGTTCAAGAGCGCTACAGAGCCTTATCGCCGCACCAATATGTCGGATGAAAATCGACTTCAAGTACGGGAGTACCTCGATGAAATGTATGCCATCTTTTTAGAAGATATTTCTAAGGCCAGAGGCTTAGAAGTAGCTACCCTACATCAGCTAGCTAATGATTATGTGGGCATTGATCCACTCCAAGCGCAAGCAACTGGCTTAGTCGACAAAGTAGGCTATGCCGATGAAGCTCATGCTAGTATCAGAGAGGCGATCGGGTTAGATAGTGATGAAGATATCAAGTTCGTCTCGCTGAATCGTTATTTCTCCAATCAGCCCAAGCGAGCTAACTTTAAAGAAAAAAATCGAATTGCTGTAGTCTATGCGGAAGGCACTATTGTAGATGGAAAAGGAGAAAGTGGTTCTGTAGGTGACGAAAAATACGTGAAGATTTTGCGTAAGCTGCGCGAAAATGATAAGGTGAAAGCGATTGTACTACGGGTAAATTCAGGTGGAGGTAGTGCGATGAGTTCTGAGAACATTTGGCGGGAAGTTCGCTTGGCCCAAGAAGAAGGAAAAATAGTAGTAGCTTCTATGGGCGATTATGCCGCTTCTGGCGGTTACTACATTGCAGCGCCAGCAGATACCATTGTGGCACAATCTAATACCCTGACCGGCTCTATTGGCGTATTCAGTGTTATTCCTAGTCTGAATAAGATGCTCAACGATAAAGTAGGTATCAACTTCGATACCGTCAAAACAGCTGACTTAGCTACTGGTATTTCTTTTGTGTATGATATGAGTCCAGCAGAACGTGCCATCTTACAAGCCCGTACCAATGAGATGTACGAGATCTTTCTAAAGCGGGTGAGCGATGGCCGTGGGATGAGCAGGGACGAAGTACATGAAATTGCACAAGGCCGAGTTTGGACAGGTAATAAGGCGAAGGAAATCGGCTTAGTAGACGAGATCGGTGACCTAGAGGACGCCATTGCTATGGCAGAGCATATGGCTGGTTTGGAGGGCTACCGCCTAATGGAATACCCTGCCGTAAAAGAGCCGTTGCAGCAGCTGTTAGAAGAGTACTTGCTTGATGAAGAAGTACTGGCTAATACGATGATGAAAGCTAAGCTAGGCGATCTCTACCCGCATTATGAATACCTAAAGGAAATTAGCGATACCAAAGGAGTACAGGCTCGTTTGCCATTCATTATTCCTTTTGAGTAAAAATACTTTTCCCTCATGTTTGCTATTTTAGCTGCTACAGTTCACTAAAATAGCAAACATGAAAAATGTACTTTCCCTGCTTTTCTTCTTCTTCTCATTGATTTCCCAATGGTCATTTGCGCAAGCACCACCCAATAGCTCCCTAGAAAAGCAAGTCACACAACTCCAAGAGCAAGTCCGCAACCTTCGCTATAGCTTTCAGAGTGTCAGCAAAGCAGTCGATGATATCCAGTGGTATAACAAGATCGGAGACATTGCCTTTATCGACAAGGTAGAACTAACGGGCCCGCCCTTAGGCCCTGAGAAAATGAAAATCCACAAGGGCGCAGCCAACCCCATCTATGCTCTAAATCCACTGCGCATCAAAGCGTATGTATTTATTCCTAAAGGAATCGATACGGGTAAGCAGTACCCTTTGTTAGTCTTACCACATGGTGGGGTACACAGCAATTTTAATACTAGTTACGCGCACATTGTGCGCGAGTTGATAGCCCAGCAGTATGTCATCGTAGCACCAGAATACCGAGGCAGTACTGGCTATGGTAAGCGCTTCTATGAATCGATTGATTATGGTGGCTTAGAGATTCAAGATACCAAGGCGAGCCGTGATTTCATGCTCGAAAACTACAGCTTTTTGGATAAAGATCGAGTGGGTATATTAGGGTGGAGTCATGGTGGCTTAATTACCTTAATGAATCTTTTTGAGTATCCTGATGCTTACAAAGTAGGCTATGCTGGCGTGCCCGTGAGTGACCTGATTGCTCGAATGGGCTATAAAACCGATGGCTATCGCGATTTGTACTCCGTAGACTACCATATTGGCAAAACGGCCCACCAGGATGTGGAAGAATACAAACGCCGCTCCCCTGCTTGGCAAGCGCACAAACTCCAAACGCCCCTTTTGGTACACACCAATACCAATGACAGTGATGTCAATGTTTTGGAAGTCGAACACCTCATTAAAAGTCTACAAGCCGCTGACAAGGAATTTGAGCACCAAATTTATGAAGATAAACCTGGTGGGCATCGCTTTGACCGCATGGATACCAAATTTGCAAAAGAAGTGCGGCTGAAGGTATATCAGTTTTTAGATAGCTATCTGCAAGCACCGAAAGGCTTTAAATCGCTTCGAGAGTTAGAAAAGGCCAGCTATGGATTTTAACATACGTACCACAGAAGAAGCCCTCCAACTCTTCGATACCAGCGAGCCCGTAAACCTTGAGTTTATGAAAGGCCAATGGAAGGGCTATGAAATCAAAACAGGCCACTTCATAGAAGGGCTATTGGAAAGTACGGGCTGGTACGGTAAGCTCTTCATAGATGAAGAAAACGTACATCCACTGCTATTTCCCAAAAATCAGACCCAGCTTTACTCTGCCAATCCATTTTTACTACCCTTACGGCTAAATGTGCCACGCACACCCTTACTAGCTACGGTGATGAAGCTGCTCCGACCATTGGTGCAAACCAAAAAAGCCAAGGCTAGAATGCGACTGGTAAAATACCGTGGGAAGCTAACTGGAGCGATGGTGTACGACCACAAAGCTATCATTGATGTGTTCGCCAAGGTAGACGACCAAACAATGCTTGGCGTAATGGATTTAAAGGGAGATAATCAACCTTATTTCTTTATTTTGGAAAGAGATGTTTCGGAGAGAATCGTACTCGTATAGAACTTTCAAAAAGTATTGAACAAAAAAAAAGGTCATGCACAAAACACGACCTGTAAAATTGAACTAGTATGAAAAAACTCTATCTTTTATTGAATAAACGACGTTAAACAAAAAATGTTTCTACAAATTCAGCCAATACGTAAATTTAACGACTAACTGTCTGTTTCTAACGCTTAAGTTATCCGAAAAGTAGTTTTCTGTGTAGACAATAAACAGGTCTGACATGGGCTGGTAGCGCCACTGAAACCGACTGTTGATATTGAAGTTACCTGCTTGGGTGTTGTACTGTAGGAAGGTAGTCCAAAACATGGTATTAGAGAAGGAAATTTCTGATCTCGCACCAATTAAATGGAGGTCTACACTACCAAAGTTTTCAGGCAGGCGCACGCGGTCTTGTCGGTAGTTGATGGAGAAGGTACCCCAGGGCTGCTGACGCACCCCAATCTCTGCTCGTAAGGTTGTTTTTGTACCGTTGTAAAACTGGCCATACTCCCCGCCAAGCTCGTATCGAAAGACTTTCCTTCGATCGCTTTCAAAGCGGGTCGAAAAGTTCCAAAATTGATATAAGCCGGCCAGCAGTGGCTCATCGCCCCCAATGAGGTCGGTATTAAATGGGAGATTAACTTGAAGATATTGCAAGGAAGCAGAAAATTCAGATCGATTGCGGAAGTTCATGAAGTGATTGAAGCGGAAGTTCTGCTCATTTAGGGAGCCATCTTCATTATAGATTAATCGATTGCGAGCAACAAAGCCATAGTTGTTGAAGATACCCTCTAGTGGAAAATGCCGCCACCGCAAGAAGTTAAATAAAGTGGTATACCCCAATCGATAGGTCGAATCGGTGGTGACATCATAGTTGAATACCCTTGGCGTAAATCCAACTTCAGCCGTATAATAAGGATCTAAATGGTGCATAAAAGCCCCACCCGCCCAGTTTTTCTCATTGAACTCTAGGCCCACATTATAAAAGAAGCTGCGTGGATTTTGATCCGGCGTGAAGGAATGGTGCAAGCGCCCGTTGGCCCGCCAGCGGCCATCCATAGAGATAAAACTCATCTCTAGCCCTCCTACTCTATTGAAGTCATCGCCTTGAAACTCATTATCGGTAAAGGCTTGTCGATTTACCATAAAAGCAGTGGCAGTGGAGCGCCCAAAGAGCTGGCGTTGTACCACTCCTACACTGTAATTTTGGGAAGTTTGGTCTTGATTTCCTCCTGTCTGTACATTCATCAGGCCGATGCGCCAGCGATCGTTCAGATTGCCCGAAAGGCGAGCACCAAATAAAATGGGTACGCTCCCCCCTTCTCCATCTAAACCAATCCTACGCGAGAAAAATGGCCGTACCGACCCAATACCTAGGTTGGCAAATAGATCGCTGTTCTCTAAGAAAAAAGCTCTACGCTCTGGAAAGAAGAGACTAAAACGAGATAGATTAGTCACCTGCTGGTCGACTTCCACTTGCGAAAAGTCGGGATTTATCGTAAGATCAAGATTGAGCGAAGGCGTGACCGCTATTTTTGCATCCAAGCCAACGCCAGGCGTGAAATCGGTAGAATTACCTTCTTCATAATCAGCAGCTACACTAGAGGAAGCGTAAGGAATGAGTACCACATTACTTTTGGCGACAGGAGGTGCCTCCGACCAGTTGAGCTGGCCAGTAAAGCCCAAATCCACCCCACCGAAATTATTGGGAAACTCCGTCCAAGTATGATATTCATTGCGCTCCATATCGTTGCGCACGAAATTGATCCCCCAGTCTAGGCGATCGTTGTACCGCAATGAATTAAAGGGAATCGCCATTTCTACAAACCACGAATTGCCAGACCGACTAATCTCCGAATACCACTTACAATCCCAGCTGTGATCGAGGCTTTGGCCACCTGTAGCGGCTATAGAAGACTCCATCTGCGCCCCACCAGCATTCACCGCAAAGAAAAAACCATTCGACCGTTGATTGATAGGATCTAGCACAATACCAATACCATCGCTACCCCAGTGGCCACTACCCCCATCACGACGCAAGGTCTGAATGATAGGCTGATCGCCATTATCGTACATGGTGGCACCAATGTAAAGGAAGTTATCGTCGTAAAGGATTCGGATTTCTGTTTTCGCGACAGCGAGGCCCGTATCTAGTGGCCAGTGATTGGCAAAATTGGTAGCTACATCAGCATACTGCCAAGCTTTTTCTGTAAGATGACCGTCAAGCGTTAATTCCCCCTGAATTCTAGTGCTTTTGACCTGGTTAGTTAGTCGGGTGTCTTCTCCAGGGGTGCTTGCTAAGGCAACTACTGATGTAGCCCAATATATGAATATAAGTAGTGTGTGTAAGCGCATAAAGCCGGGTAATTTAATCGATCGTGTCGGATATGTACCACGGAATATACGTGGATGGCTATCCAACTTTTTTGTGAACTCATTTTAAATGTCTGTGTCTGCGCTCTCAATGACACGAAAGTAGCAGAATGGATGTCATAAAACAGGAGAAGTAGACCAAAGGCGGGATTCTGGTAGTTTTCGACAGCCAAGGGAAGAGCTTTGCCGAAAAGGTCAAAAATAAAGTCGTTTTGCTATCAATTTTTGTCATTGAGCGTTTTAGACCATAAAAAACAGTCGATTTGCCGTAATTTTATAATTGGTATGGTAGTAGATCCGAAAATATTACGAGAAGAATCTCCAACTGAGCTACAGCATCTGCTGTCGCCCAAATACAGGCTGGCATCGCATGTACTGTTCTGGATAGCTTATGTGGTATTTTACACCAGTCTGTATAATAGTTTCAATGACCAATATTTTAGAGCATTAGAGGAAGTAATGACGACGCTTCCCCTCACGATGCTGGCTACCTATATTGTTTTATACTGGTTGATCCCAAAATATCTGTACACCAAGCAGTATGCCAAGTTTGTGCTCTTCTTTCTCGCTATCGGTATGGTAGTCGGGTATTTAAATAGGCTTTCGCTACATATCAATTACGTACCAGTTTACCACCCCAATTACGATTACGATAAGTACCCACTTACCCATCTGGGTAAAGCCGTAAGCCAGATGGTACGCCTATCGCCGGTAATTTTCGCTGCTTCGTTAATCAAGCTGGTAAAGCGCAACTACCGCAATGAAAAATTGGCGGAAGCCCTCCAAAAGCAACGCATGGATGCCGAGCTGAACTTCTTGAAAGCACAGGTGCATCCGCACTTTTTATTCAATACGTTGAATAACTTGTACTCGCTCACGCTCCAAAATTCGCCGAGATCGTCCGAGGTAGTGTTAAAGCTATCTAATCTGTTGGATTATATGCTTTATGAGTGCAATGTGCCGCGCATCCCATTGAGCAAGGAGATCAAGCAGGTACATAATGTGATTGGCTTAGAGCAATTGCGCTATGGTAATCGCTTAGAAGTCAATTTCTCAGCCTCAGGGGATTATCATACTAAG
>JBCCRH010000087.1:0-16044 GCA_039208045.1 Bacteroidota bacterium | reverse complement strand
GGTAACTATTGAGCGTAATGAGATTATCCTGGAACGTGACATCATTCTTGACGAAGAAAATATTGAGTTAATTCTCGATGCGGGCACAGAAACAGTAGTGCTTCAAAAAGATGATATTGAGCAGGATTACTCCATTATCTACAATACGCTGCAAAAAGATCCTTCCAGTTCAGAAATGGAAGCGGTACAATACATCTACCGCCAACTTCGTGGTACTGATCCACCGGATGAGGAGACAGCACGTGGTATTATCGATAAATTGTTCTTTTCCGATAAGCGCTACAACCTTGGTGAAGTAGGGCGCTATAAGATTAACAGAAAGCTTGACCTCGGAATCGAGAAGTCCGTCTTGGTACTCACTAAGGAGGATATCATCGAAATTGTTAAATACTTGGTGAGCTTAATGAATCAGCGGGCAGAGATCGATGATATTGATCACTTAAGTAATCGTCGAGTGCGTACGGTGGGAGAGCAATTGTATGCTCAGTTTGGTGTTGGTTTGGCACGTATGGCGCGTACGATTAGAGAGCGGATGAATGTTCGGGACAACGAGGTATTTACGCCAATTGACTTGATTAATGCGCGTACTTTATCTTCCGTAATCAATTCCTTCTTCGGTACGAGTCAGTTATCGCAATTCCTGGATCAAACCAATCCACTATCAGAAATTACGCATAAGCGTCGTATTTCTGCCCTGGGGCCTGGTGGTCTATCGCGGGAGCGTGCAGGTTTTGAGGTACGTGATGTACACTACTCGCACTACGGTCGCCTGTGTACAATTGAAACGCCAGAAGGGCCGAATATCGGGTTGATTTCTACCCTTTGCGTACACGCAAAGGTGAATAAGATGGGATTTTTGGAAACTCCTTACCGTAAGGTAGAAGATGGAAAAGTGGTAACAACCCTTGAACCAGAATACCTATCTGCTGAAGGAGAGGATTTCAAGAAGATTGCACAAGCAAATGCGCCGATCGATGAGGGTGGAATTTTCCAGTCGGATCGTATTAAGGCACGTGAGCATGGTGATTTCCCTGTACTAACTCCAGAGGAGCTGGAATATATGGATGTGGCACCTAACCAAATTGTGGGGGTATCTGCATCGATGATTCCGTTCTTAGAAAATGATGATGCCAACCGTGCCTTGATGGGCTCTAATATGCAGCGTCAAGCGGTGCCCTTGATTCGTCCAAAGTCACCTATTGTGGGTACTGGCTTGGAAGGAAAAGTAGCACGAGATTCTCGAATGTTGATCAACGCGGAAGGAGATGGAGTAGTGGAGTATGTGGATGCGAACGAAATCGTAATTCGTTATGATCGTACAGATGAGGAGCAGTTAGTTTCTTTTGAAGATAACCGTAAGGTATATAAGTTGATTAAGTTCCGTCGTACTAACCAGGGAACTTGTATCAACCTAACGCCAATTGTACGCCGTGGTGACCGCGTAGAGAAGGGCATGATCCTTTGTGATGGCTACGCTACGGAGAAAGGGGAGTTGGCACTGGGCCAAAATATGAAAGTGGCCTTTATGCCTTGGAAAGGATATAACTTTGAGGATGCCATCGTATTATCCGAAAGAGTGGTACGAGAAGACATCTTTACTTCGCTACACATCGAGCACTTTGAGCTGGATGTACGGGATACTAAGTTAGGGGAAGAAGAGCTAACAAATGACATTCCGAATGTAAGTGAAGAAGCGACGAAGGATCTAGATGAAAATGGAATCATTCGCGTAGGTGCGTGGGTGCGTGAAGGCGATATTCTTATTGGTAAGATTACACCGAAAGGGGAATCCGATCCGACTCCAGAAGAGAAACTTTTGAGAGCGATCTTCGGAGATAAGGCAGGAGATGTAAAAGATGCTTCTTTGAAAGCACCACCATCCACTAAGGGTATCATTATCGATAAGCAATTATTTGCTCGTGCTAAGAAGGATAAAGTGCAGAAAGCGCAAGAGAAGGAATTGCTATCTAAGCTGGAAGACCAGCATAAGGTGGCGTTGAATGAGCTGAAAACGATCTTGATCGATAAGTTACTAGTCTTGTTGAAGAACAAGATGTCTAATGGCGTGAAGAGCATCTATAATGAAGCACTAGTGCCAAAAGGCGTGAAGTTTTCGCAAGAGCTGCTTCGTGAAGTAGATTACACAACAGTAGACTACTCCAACTGGACGGATGTTGAAGATACTAATAGCTTAGTAGCTCGCTTATTGCACAACTACAGTATTAAAGTAAACGAGGAAGTAGGTAAGTACAAGCGCGAGAAATTCAATATCAGTATTGGAGATGAACTGCCAGCGGGCGTTTTGAAGTTAGCGAAAGTCTACATGGCGAAGAAGCGTAAGCTAAAAGTAGGTGATAAGCTTGCAGGACGTCACGGTAACAAAGGTATTGTGGCTCGTATCGTGCGGATCGAAGATATGCCGTTCTTGGAGGATGGAACACCAGTAGATATTGTTTTGAATCCACTTGGGGTACCTTCTCGTATGAATCTTGGACAGATTTTTGAAACGGTACTCGGTTGGGCAGGTGAGAAGCTAGGCATGAAGTTTGGTACCCCCATCTTTGACGGGGCGAGCCAAGAAGAGATTGAAGAGTATATTCAGTCTGCTAATCTTCCATCTTTGGGTCAAACCTACTTACATGATGGAGAGACTGGTGACCGATTCCACCAGCAAGCAACGGTAGGTGTGATCTACATGCTGAAACTATCACACATGGTGGACGATAAGATGCACGCTCGTTCGATTGGGCCATACTCCCTCATTACGCAGCAACCACTGGGTGGTAAAGCTCAGTTTGGTGGTCAGCGTTTTGGTGAGATGGAGGTATGGGCATTGGAGGCCTTCGGTGCTTCTAACATCTTGCAAGAGCTACTAACCATTAAGTCAGATGATATTAATGGTCGTGCCAAGGCTTACGAGGCGATTGTCAAAGGAGACAATTTGCCAGAGCCGAATATACCAGAGTCATTCAACGTACTCGTGCATGAGTTGCGTGGATTGGCCCTCGATGTAAAATTTGATTAATAGCTGTTAATAACCCAAGTTGCGACTTTCTTTAGTATTGAAAGTCGCAGCTTGACATAAATTGATATACCATATGTCTTTTAAAAAGAAGAGTCATATTCAGAAGCAGAATTTCGATAGCATCACGATCAGCTTGTCTTCTCCGGATGATATTTTGGAACGCTCTTATGGAGAGGTTCTGAAGCCGGAAACGATTAACTATCGTTCGTACAAGCCAGAGCGTGATGGTCTGTTCTGTGAAAGAATCTTTGGCCCTGTAAAGGATTACGAGTGCTACTGTGGTAAGTACAAGCGTATCCGTTACAAGGGTATTGTTTGTGATCGCTGTGGGGTAGAGGTAACAGAGAAAAAGGTACGTCGGGAGAGAATGGGGCACATCAAATTAGTAGTGCCTGTGGTGCATATTTGGTTTTTCAAGTCCTTGCCAAACAAGATTGGCTACATGCTGGGCTTATCTTCTAAGAAGTTAGAGTCTATCATTTACTATGAGCGCTATGTAGTGGTACAGGCGGGCGTGAAAGAAGAGGAAGGCGTTGCGAAGATGGATTTGTTGACAGAGGAGGAATACTTGGAAATCCTAGATACACTACCTCAGGATAATCAGATGTTGGAAGATTCTGATCCCACTAAGTTTATTGCTAAGATGGGTGCGGAGGCTGTGAAGGAGTTGTTGATGCGCTTAGATTTGGACGCCCTATCTTACCAGCTACGCCACCAAGCAGCTACAGAGACTTCGCAGCAGCGTAAGTCAGAAGCCCTGAAGCGTCTGAGAGTAGTAGAAGCATTCCGGGATGGAAATACACGCATTGAGAATCGCCCAGAGTGGACGATTATTCAGTATTTACCTGTAGTACCACCCGAATTGCGTCCATTAGTACCACTAGACGGTGGTCGATTTGCAAGTTCTGATTTGAATGATCTATACCGCCGGGTAATTATCCGTAACAACCGCCTAAAGCGCTTGTTGGAGATCAAAGCACCAGAGGTGATTTTGCGAAATGAGAAGCGAATGCTTCAAGAGGCAGTAGATTCCTTGTTCGACAATTCTCGAAAGTCGAATGCGGTAAAAGCAGAAGGTGGTCGTGCATTGAAGTCATTGAGTGATATTTTGAAGGGTAAGCAAGGACGTTTCCGCCAAAACTTGTTGGGTAAGCGTGTGGATTACTCTGGTCGTTCGGTGATTGTGGTAGGTCCTACTTTGAAATTACATGAGTGTGGTATTCCGAAAGGAATGGCAGCTGAGCTGTTCAAGCCGTTTGTGATCCGTAAGTTGATCGAGCGTGGTATTGTGAAAACCGTAAAGTCAGCGAAGAAGCTGGTGGATCGCAAAGATCCTGTGATTTGGGAAATCCTGGAAAATATATTGAAAGGGCATCCGGTCATGCTCAACCGTGCTCCGACGCTTCACCGTTTGTCCATTCAGGCATTCCAGCCTAAATTGATTGAAGGAAAAGCAATTCAGCTACACCCACTCGTATGTGGTGCCTTCAATGCGGATTTTGATGGTGACCAAATGGCGGTACACGTGCCACTGAGCCAAGCGGCAATCCTGGAAGCGCAAGTACTGATGCTTTCTGCACACAATATGCTGAATCCTCAGAATGGTTCGCCGATCACGCTACCTTCTCAGGATATGGTATTAGGATTGTACTACATTACCAAAGAGCGTACTTCTACCGAAGAGCGGGTAGTGAAAGGAGAGGGTAGACGCTTTTATTCTCCAGAAGAGGTAATTATTGCCTACAATGAAGGTCAGCTTGATTTGCATGCAAAAATTCAAGCAAGAGTCCCAGTGGAAGGAGAAGATGGAAAACTAGTACACCGTCTTACGGATACCACTACCGGCCGAGTAATCTTCAACGAGGCAGTGCCAGAAGATGTACCATTTATCAACGTGCTGTTGACCAAGAAGAACCTGAAAAAGGTAATTGGTGGCGTTATCGAGCGCACTAACTTTTCGGTTACTGCACACTTCTTAGATAAGATCAAAGAGCTAGGATTCTTGTGGTCATTCAAAGGAGGCTTGTCGTTCAACTTGGGAGATTTGATTACGCCAAGTATCAAAGAGTCTATGTTGGAAGAAGCGCAGACGGAGGTAGATGAAGTGTGGGATAACTACAACATGGGATTGATTACCAACAACGAGCGCTACAACCAAATCATCGATAAGTGGACGTACGCAGATAACCGTATCACCGATACCTTGATGAAAGAACTTGCGCTACACAAGCAAGGGTTCAACTCAGTATACATGATGCTAGACTCGGGAGCTCGTGGTTCGAAGCAGCAGATCAAGCAGCTTTGTGGCTTGCGTGGTCTGATGGCCAAGCCAAGAAAATCTGGCGATACGGGTGGAGCGGTTATTGAAAACCCAATCCTCTCGAACTTTGTCGATGGCCTATCGGTACTCGAATACTTTATCTCTACACACGGTGCGCGTAAGGGTCTTGCAGATACTGCCTTGAAGACAGCAGATGCAGGTTACTTGACACGTCGTTTGGTGGATGTAGCACAAGATGTAGTGATCATGGCTGAAGACTGTGGCACATTACGTGGTATTGAAACCAGTGCCTTGAAGGATAATGAGAAGGTAATAGAAGGATTGGCCTCTAGAATTAATGGCCGCTATACTTTATATGATATAATGCATCCTGTAACGGATGAGTTTATTGACAAATCCGGAGAATACATCGACTCTAGAGCCGCTGAATACATTGAGGGAGAAGGAGTAGAAACCGTTACTATTCGTTCCGTACTTACCTGCGAAACTAAGCGTGGGGTTTGTGCGAAGTGTTATGGTAAGAATATGGCTACTGGCCGTATAGCAGAACAAGGGGATGCCGTAGGTATCATCGCAGCACAGTCTATTGGTGAGCCGGGTACACAGTTGACCTTGCGTACCTTCCACGTGGGTGGTATCGCTTCTGTATCGAAGACCGAGTCTGAGATTGTTTCTAAGTTCAATGGTAAGTTGGAGTTCGATAGCATGCGTATTACTGATTCACTAGATGATGAAGGAAACACGCAGCGTACTGTACTTTCTCGTACTGGTGAGATTCGCATCGTTGATCCGGAGTCGAAGAAAATTTACGTGTCGCACTACATTCCATATGGTGCTACCTTAAAAGTAGAAGAAGGGCAAACAGTGAAGAAAGGGGATATGATCTGTGAGTGGGATCCATTCAACGCAGTCATCATCACAGAATTTAGTGGTATTGCGAAGTTTGATTCTATCGAAGAAGGAGTGACCTTCCGCGTAGAGCGAGATGATCAGACTGGTTTTGCCGAAAAGGTAATTGTGGAAAGTAAGAACAAGCGCAAGATACCAACGATTAAGATCGTATCTCCAGATGGAGAAGAACTACGTAACTACAACCTTCCAGTGGGTGCCTATATCTCTATTGAAGATGGAGATCAGGTAAGTGCTGGTCAGAAGATCGTGAAGATTCCACGGAAGCTGGGTAAGATTCAGGATATTACGGGTGGTCTTCCGCGTGTAACAGAACTATTTGAAGCACGTAATCCGTCTAATCCTTCTGTCGTTTCAGAAATAGATGGGGTGGTTTCATTTGGTAAGATCAAGCGTGGTAATCGCGAGGTGATTGTAACAGCAAAAGACAGTCAGCGTCGCAAATACCTAATTGGTTTGTCGAAGCATATCTTAGTACAAGATGGTGACTTTGTACGGGCCGGTACACCACTCTCTGATGGAGCTACTTCTCCAAGAGATATTCTAAATATCCGTGGGCCATTCGCCGTACAGCAGTACCTTGTAAATGGTGTACAGGAAGTATACCGCTCCCAAGGTATTACGATCAACAACAAGCACATGGAGGTGATCGTACGCCAGATGATGCGTAGGGTACAAATTGAAGATCCAGGAGATACCAAATTCCTAGAAGGCGAAGCAGTAGAACGCTACGAATTCTTCGAAGAGAACGATTGGATTTTCGATAAGAAGTTCATCACTGACCCAGGTGACTCGCAGCGCCTAAAGGCTGGTCAGCTAGTGACCTTACGCGAAGTACGCGAAGAGAACTCTTTCTTGAAGCGTAATGACCGTAAGATCATGGAGTACCGCGATGCAATCGCTGCTACTTCTAGCCCACTGCTACAGGGTATTACGAAGTCTTCTCTTGGAACATACAGCTGGATTTCAGCTGCTTCTTTCCAGGAAACGACTAAGGTACTGAGTACAGCGGCCATCGGTGCGAAGCAAGACTTCTTGAATGGATTGAAGGAAAATGTAATTGTTGGAAAGCAAATACCAGCAGGTACAGGACTCCGCAAGTACCAGCAGCTATTTGTGACTACACAACAAGCGCAGGAAGAATACGAAGCTCGAAGAGCACAGCTCGAAGAGATCGAAGAATAGAAAAGAAGAGCGATAAAAAAAAGCCCCTTTCATTTGAAAGGGGCTTTTTTTTGCGCTGCCTTAAAAACCTCTACCGAATCAGTTCTATATAACCATTGAGTGCCTCTGTTTGCTGCGGTAGCGTCGGATCAATACGCTGCTCAAAAATCTGGCAGCTGTAGTAGTAGGTGCCCTCCGCCAATTCTTGCCCAGAGAGGTTACGGCCGTCCCACTGAATATTCGGATCAGAAGTCTGGAAAACTAACTGCCCCCAACGATTGAATACTTTAAAATCTATACGCTCGATAAAACAGAAGGGGAACGGAATAAACTCGTCATTCTGACCATCTCCATTAGGCGTGAAGGTATTTGGAAGGGTATAGATTGGGCAATTGTCTACACAAATAATATTGCTAAATCCACTTTCATTACCAGTAGAATCGATAGCCGTAACGGCGTAGCAGCCCGCCAAACCTCGATCCGAGGGAGGGGTATGCAAGTAATTATTATTTAAAGCACCCTCAACGCGCTCCACCGCTTCCAAGGTACCGCCCTCTGCTGGTGTATAATAAACACGATAAGCGGCAACATCAGCTCCATCTTCTCCACAAACATTAAAAGAAGGCTCCCATGCTAATTCATTTCTAATTTCATCATCTTCCAGACAGCCACTGGAGGTTTCACAAAGATTACTCACCGTTAGCAAGGGTGGGCAAGGCGGCACATTATCAATCGGAACCGCGCAGGCTTCCTGAGAGAAATTGATAATAGGATCAATGATGCCTGCTATACTATAAGAACCAGTACTGCGCACTTGGTAACAGTAGGTCTCCCCATTGATGAGTCCCTCATCGCGGTAGAGCGGCTCTACTACTGTAGCGATAGAGTCAAACGTACCACTGCCGGTAGGATTTTCTCTGAATACCGTATATGACCCATTGCTCCAAGGCACCTCAAAATCCCAGCTTAGATCAACTGCTTCATCCGTAGGCGCAGGATTAAGGAAAATAGAAGAAGCCAGTTCAGTGCTCCCAAGGTTGATCCCACCCGCTTGATCTGCTTTCACAAAAAAGTCAATCCGGTACGTGTAGGGCCTGGCAACCGTATTAATGCCCATGTCAGTAAAGATCGTATCATTAGCTTCACTAAAGGTCGGGAAGTTAGGGGATACCCACACATTAACGAAGTCTGCATCAGCCGGATTAAGTCCATCCGCCCGAAATAGTTCATAGCGATAAGGCCCAGGATTAGTTTCCAGGGTATCAAGCGCTTCAGGGTCGGGCTTTGACCATCGCACCCGAATAGCCCCATCCGTATCATCAGTTTCCTCTACCGTAACTTGCGTCACAATAGGCACCGTGCGTTCCAATTGCTCACATACCTCCTCCGAGGGCAAGCTTTCTACCAGGGTGAAAAAGTTTTGACCACTCGCAGAAAGCCGTGAAAAGACAGCTAATACCCGATAGCAATACGTCTTACCCCTTTGTACATCTGCATCAAAAAAGACATATCGCTCATCCTGAATATCCGCCATAGGCACATCATTGAGCCGAACGTAGCCTCTTCCTTCAAGCCCAGGCGTACAGGTATCAATTGGAAAATCATTAGGCCCCTCTCGACGCCAAACCGTGAACCCTTGGAAATATTCATTGATCGTTTCCTCACAATCATAAGGACTCTCCCAGCTAATCGTCAACTGCTCTCCATCAGCATCTACCTGGACATCCTCTGGTGGTGGGCCAACTACTTTAATACGTACCGATTTGAGCGTAGCCAATCCTCCGGTACCACCAATCGCATTATCCACTGCCCTAAACACTACCGTGTAGAACTGGTCAGCAATATGCTCGCAGGTAGTTTCCCATCGGAACGTCTTTGTGAGTGGATCATCGACGTACACGTCTTCCTCTGGTGTAAAGGTCGATGGATTAATGAATTGTTCGAAAGGCGCACCGAATGCTTGCAGTCGCACCTGTTGATTCTCTTCAAAAAGCGGAGCAGTGGCTGTTACGTCAAATTCTAATACTTCACCAGCTACCACACAGATCTCATCAAACTCTGTTTCAATTTCCGGAGGTACATTATTACATTCCTGTACCAAAATCTGCATATCACGAATTACCGTATCAATAGGAATGCCATTGCGATAGCTCACCATCTGTATAGCAATATTGTACTCTCCAGCCTTTCGGGGTGCATTCCATGTCACATCCCCTGTCACAGGGTTGATATTGATATTATTATCTGGGCCAGGATTTATTAGATCTGGCAACACATAATTTTCAATAGGGAGTCCTACGCCAAAAAGCGGAACCGTAAATGAATACCCAATGCTGTCATTCAAATCGGGATCTACCGCACCAGGATTGTATGTGTAGACCTGCCCCACACAAGCAAAATCAATCGGTGGCACCGTCATAAAAATAGTACTATTGCAGAGCTGAAAATTTGGATTACCAAAGCGGTAAATGGTTCGTAGCGCAAAAGGCGTATTGAGTGAATTGGGGATATTTTCGATACCAAAAATCCGGTTGGGATCGGTAGTTGATATTTCGTAAATGCCACGCGAACCGTAGGTGTGTAAGCCGATATAGGTATTAAATTTAATGTCATTATCCAGCACTTCACCTTGGGGTGGATTACCAGGGCCATTGGTTCGGACAATGGTTTCGCAAAAACCATCGCCCCAGCAAATTTCCAGTGAATCCCTATCCGCATCTACACTACTGGCTTTTGTGTACGTAGTAATAATCGCTCTTACCGTCAGACTCGTACCGCAGTCATCACCACCGACTATTTCTACCGTGATGTCACCTGCTCGGTTGTGGGTTGCATGAAGGCTTGCAGGGAGGCAGAGCAACAAAAGAAAAACTGCAAGAAGGGCGTAGAGATACCGCATTGGGATGTAGTTTATGAATAATAATAGTATAAGTAAGACACACTCCACCGAATTTTAGTTGCCCAGTAAAGTGTTGTACAGCATGCAAACTCTAGGGTTTATCCTACCTCTTAAACTCCTGTAGGAGCTGCTTTCATATACAATTTAGCATATTTTGCAATGTATTTGCCAAGAATATCAAATTCGAGGTTCACGCGTTGGCCCGGCGCCAAGTTCTTAAAGGTCGTATGCTCATATGTGTACGGAATGATGGCTACCGAAAACTCATCGCCAATAGGTTCCACCACCGTCAAGCTGACTCCATTGATGCAAATAGAGCCTTTATCAACGAGCAAGTGCTCTTCTGTAGGGGTATACTTAAAACGATAATACCAACTCCCATCTCTCACATCCACTGCAACGCAAGTGGCCGTGGCATCCACATGGCCCTGTACGATATGTCCGTCCAATCGTGCATCATTACGCATAGCACGCTCTAAGTTAATCGTATCGCCCTCCGCCACATCGCCCAAATTAGAGCGCTTCATCGTTTCTTCGATGGCAGTCACCGTATGTAGCCCCGCATCTTGCGCTACCACTGTTAAGCAAACGCCATTGTGCGCAATACTTTGGTCTATTTTCAACTGATTAGATAGCGACGACGCAATGGTTAAGTGTACATTGGTGCCTTCTTGTTCTATTTTTTTGATTTCCCCTAAAGATTCTATAATCCCTGTAAACATATGTTAGTATTGTTATAAAATATCGTACTTTAAAATACCAATATCTATACATGACGCAAAGTGGTTTGCCATATTTCAAACCACTTTGGTGCAGTATATACTGACATTAGCATGGTATTGCATATTGCAAACCATTTAATCGTCAGTATAAACAATACTTCAGCCAAACAGTTGGAAATTTCCCTTATGATCCTGCTTTCAGCGTTTCCAGACAACTTTCCAGGCTGGTTCTCCAATGTGGAATGGTCAAGCCAAAAGTCGATTTGATCTTTGCTTTATTGAGTACGCTAAAATGGGGGCGATGCGCAGGGGTGGGGTAGTCTTTGCTCTCAATGGGGGACAGCGTAATAGCTACACCCGATAACTCGAATATGGCTTGTGCAAAATCATACCAGCTACATACGCCTTCATTGGAGTAGTGAAAAATACCTGAAGCAGATTCGCCTGCTATCTTGGCCTGTATGATTTGTAGGGTCGCTTTCGCTAAATCGCGCGCATAAGTCGGTGTTCCAATCTGATCGAACACCACACTCAACTGATCGCGCGTTGCACCTAATCGGAGCATCGTTTTCACAAAATTATGCCCAAAGGAGGAGTACACCCAAGAGGTGCGGATAACGATAGCGGTAGGTAAGGTCGCTAGCAAGAGTTGCTCACCTTGGAGCTTTGTAGAGGCATAGGTGCCGGTAGGATGGGTAGCGTCCGTTTCTACAAAAGGTCTGTTTTGTTGCCCTCCATACACGTAGTCCGTAGAAAAGTGGATCAGCTGCGTGCTATGTTTTGTACACGCTTTCGCTAAATGCAGTACACCATCGGCGTTTACGGCTTTCGCCAAATCGGGTTCTGTCTCCGCCTTGTCTACTTGGGTGTAAGCAGCACAGTTGATGCAAAAGTTAGGTTGGAAATGCTCGAATATCTGATCAACTTCAGCTGCATTGGTAATGTCTAAGCCTGCTCTGCCACCTGGAAATAAGAATTCCCAGTCGGGATATTGCGTTTGTAGCACTTGAAACTCCTGTCCCAATTGGCCGAAATCTCCTGTTACTAAGACCTTATTCATGTAGGTATTTGTGAAGTGATGGATGGTTTAGTGAGCGGGTACATGCTGCCCTAAAGCTGGTAAGTGTAAATCTTTTTCCGAAATAATGCGATCCGCCTCAGGCACTTGCCAGTCAATATTTAGTTGTGTATCATCTAGAAAGATACCTCCCTCAGATGCTTTAGAGTAGACATTATCCACCTTGTAACAAAATATGGCGCTTTCGCTTAGCACAGAATAACCGTGCGCAAAGCCACGCGGCACAAACAGCTGTTTATGATTTTCAGCACTTAATACTATGGAGAATACTCGTAAATAAGTAGCCGATGCTGGGCGAAGATCCACTGCTACATCTAGCACTTTGCCCTGCACCACCCGTACCAATTTTGCTTGCGCGAAAGGAGGCGCTTGGTAGTGGAGCCCCCTCACCGTGCCGTAGTGGGAAAAGGCTTGATTGTCTTGTATAAAATCGGCTGTGATCCCACCTGCCTTAAACTTTTCGGCATTGTAACTTTCGTAAAAATAACCCCGGTCATCGGCGAAAACTCTGGGTTCTACTACAATCAACCCTTCAATTCCTGTTGCTGTAAAAGGCATAGCGTCTGATTTCTTAGAAACCTATTTCTTACGGAAATAGATCGTAATTGGAACGCCGGTAAAATTAAAATTTTTACGCAACTGATTATCCAGAAAGTTGCGATAGTTTTCTTTGATGTGTTTCGGATAATTGCAAAAGAACGCAAAAGCAGGATAGTAGGTCTTAATCTGTGTAATGTACTTGATCTTGATAAACTTACCCCGATGGCTAGGCGGTGGGTAGTGTTCAATCGCTTTAAGCATAACATCATTAAGCTCCGAGGTCTTGATCTTACGGGTACGGCTAGTATGTACTTCCAAAGCTGTTTCTACTGCCTGGAAAATGCGCTGCTTTTCTAGCACCGAAATAAAAATGATCGGCACATCATTAAACGGCGCCAATCGCTTGCGAATTTCTTTCTCAAAATCACGGGCCGTATTCGTTTCCTTTTGCACCAAATCCCACTTATTGACGAGCAGCACAATCCCCTTGTTTCGCTTGACCGCCAAACGGAAAATATTCATATCCTGCTGCTCGACACCAGTCTGCGCATCGATCATTAAAATACACACATCAGCTTCCTCCAATGCCTTGATAGCTCGCATCACAGAGTAGAACTCCAAATCCTCATGTACCTTTGACTTTTTACGGATTCCTGCGGTATCAATTAGCAAGAATTCCTTGCCAAATTTAGAATAGTGAGTATGAATAGAGTCGCGAGTGGTACCTGCAATTTCTGTTACTATATTGCGCTCCTCGCCGAGCAGCGCAT
Source organism: Bacteroidota bacterium (assembly GCA_039208045.1). Taxonomy (GTDB): domain Bacteria; phylum Bacteroidota; class Bacteroidia; order Chitinophagales; family Saprospiraceae; genus JBCCRH01. The sequence continues at coordinate 2,656 of JBCCRH010000087.1, read as the reverse complement.
TCGTAAGGGAAGACTTCCCGACATTAGGTTGCCCCAAAATGGCAAACTTAGGAATCGTACTTTCCTCTTCTTCTCTCTCCTCCAAATATTCCGTTACGGCGTCCAGCAAATCACCCGTTCCACTACCTGTAATGGATGACAGAAAGAACGTTTGCTCAAAGCCCAAGCCCCAAAACTCGTTCGCATCCAGCATGCGAGCGTGGTTATCCACCTTGTTGACGGCTAGTAAAACGGGCTTATCCGTTTTGCGCAACATATCTGTAATCTGCTCGTCCAAATCAGTAATACCCGTGGTGACGTCTACCATAAAAATGATCACAGCCGCCTCGTCAATGGCAATGCGCACCTGCGAGCGAATTGCTGCCTCAAAAATATCGTCCGAATCACGCACAAAACCACCGGTATCGACTACCGTAAAGGTCTTGCCATTCCAAAAGCTATTACCATACTGACGATCTCTCGTCACCCCGCTTATGTCATCAATAATCGCTTGCCGCTCTCCAATCAAGCGATTATAAATCGTTGACTTTCCTACATTTGGTCGCCCCACTATTGCCACAATACTATTGGCCATCTTCTTAGGATTTTTTTAAATTCTAAAGGAGCACAAAGGTACGATAAATAGTACAAATGGGTGGGGCAGACCAAAGGTAAAAGCGGAAGAGCTAGCTGCGATAACTTCTACTCTTTCAACTCATTTAAGCGCTTTTGGATACCCTCTATCAACCTTTCTTGCTGATAAGCCTCTGCTAATGCAAGCGCCTGCTCATAATTAGTTATTGCCGCTTTAGTATTGCCTTGATTGGCAAGGGCTTCGGCGTAATTTTGGAAAGCCTTTGCAGAATGAGGATATAGAGCAGTGTTAGTTTTAAATAGGGCTAATGCGAGTGGCAATTGGTCATTAGACAAACATTGATACGCTAAAGCATTCAGCTCCCATTCCTCAAAAATGACGTCCTGGTCTCGGTATTTTAAATAGGCATCTATGATGGTCTGATCATTAGTTCCATCATAGTTAGAAACGATCTCGTTTAACTCCAATATCGCAGCTTTGGCCGCTTCATCCATTTTCTGTTTGTAAGCGGCTGCTGCTGCCTTGGCGTGTTCCATAGCTGTTTCTAGTGCCATCGAGCTATCAACTTTAATATCTGGGATGATTCCAACGCCTTCCCACATCGTATTGGTTTTAGGGTGGGGAAGGGCGGCTACATCAGGAATAAAAATATTCAACTGCTCATCGATAGAGATGAGATCGCCGGCATTGGCCCCACCTTTTGTCACTTCGCCAATAATAGTGGCTCTGCCATAGGCCTGCATGGGATAGCAAAAAGACTCTGCTGCCGAGAACGTGATGCTACTGGTCAAAATAAATACAGGCACATCCATTAGTGTTTTTCCAGTCAAGCGAACAGCAGATGTATGCGTCCGATCGACAAAGCGATCTCCACTTCGCTTACGCGATCTTCCCGTAACGATCGGTTCTTCAAAAAAGTAGCTCAGTAGATATTCTACCATATCTCCTCTTCCTCCAGAGTTCTTTCGTAAATCAATGATGATAGCATCTGCATTGCGCATCTGAGCCATGGCATAGTCTGCATAGTTTCGGCCATAGTCGAGGCCATAGAATCCTCTTAAATCCAGATAGGCGATATTGTCTTCTAACTTTTCGACGGATTTAAAGTTAGCGTTATATCGTCTAAAAAAGGTCCGCTCTTCCAGTTTAGGAGCATACCATGCGGCCTCCTCTGTTGCTGTTGTGGCCATACCTTCCTTTATGGTCAACGAAATATGCTTGTCTTTACTAATCTGGTAGATACGATCGTTTAAGGCATCAATAAATCCTTCTAGCTTTGTAAACGGATCAAAATAGCCAGCCTTATTTTTTTGGGTAATATCTGCGGCAATCTGTTGGGCGATATCCGGAAATACATACCTATCAATCAATTCTTTCGAAGTCTTTTGAATGATCCCATTCTTGTAAGATGTAGTAAGTGGCTCTTCTTGAGCGGTCAATGTTGCTGCTGCTCCCAATAGTATAGTAAGGAGTAAAGAGTGACAGTAGAACATGAGTCTGTTCTTGTAATGCATGATGTTTTAATTGAGTCGGATGATGAAATAAAAGTAGTTTAGGGTGTTTTAGAGGTGCGTTTCACAATTATCAATTAATTGCGTTAGAAAAGACTGTATCTTTTTGATGTCTTCTTCAGAAAAATCGCCTAGAGCTAGTACCCGATATTCTTCTACCACAGGCCGCAGTACCGATAGCATGGCTTCACAAGTGCTGGTCAGTATCAAATCTTTCTTTCGGCGATCTACCGAGCTTTCGATCCTCTTCAAGTATCCCTTCTTGACTAGAAGATCTACCATTCGAGCTACCGAGGCAAAATCCTTAAATACTAATTCTGCCAGTTCCACCTGCGACAGCTTGGGGCGCTCCTGAAGATTGAGTAGCAGGATCAGTTGATTGATACTGATATTATAATCGGTCTCATCAACCTTCTTCTGGGCCAATTTGCGGTAACGCTTCATGGATTTTTCTAAGAGATAAAAGATAGTATTCTGTGGTAGTTGAAATATCATAGTTCCAAATTGCATGATGCAAATATATTTGATATATCATATAATTGCAATAGCAACACACTTTTTTTCTTCTGTT
>JBCCRH010000086.1:0-16051 GCA_039208045.1 Bacteroidota bacterium | reverse complement strand
GAAAATGGGCATAGAAATATTCAGCCCAATATTATAGTTGGTATTCTGTACGGTGCCTCCCGTCGGCAGGGCCGTTTCGCTCCCTGCTCCACTTCTACTAAAGATCGCATTGTACTGCCCTTGTGCAGCTACCGTAGGTACATAGCGCCCACGGCCAAATAGATCGATAGAATATTGAGTGGCATCTAGGGTATGACCCAGCTCTTTTAGCTCAGGGGAATTTTTCAGTGCCTCGGTCACCAAAAAATCGATAAATACATCTCTCAGATTGGGATCATCCAAAAAGTTGGTCAGCTCATCATAGTTGTAGCGTTCTAGTAGGCCTTCGCCTAATGCAACATCTTCTATATCAATTTCTCTGTCAACCGGATTATTGAGCAGTTGATTGAGCACCACAAAATTTTGCTCCAGCTGATTGACCGCCTCCACCATCGACTGCGTATTTTGCGCCAGCTCACTGGTAAAACGCAGCACATCCGACTTACCCGACTCCCCTGCCTCAAAGTTCTGCTCCGCTATTTGCAGGTTCTGCTTAGTCAAATCCAAATTTCGTAACTGTATCTGCGTATTTGCTTTTGAAATTAGTGTCCCTAAGTACACACTAGCTACATCTGAAATAAGATCTAACTGTGTCGTATTGAAATTTTCCTGCTGAGCCTTCAGTAAGGTTTTTTGGATTTTAATATTGGCTCTCACCGACTCTGAATAAATCAGTTGCGTAGCCGTGATGGAACCAGAAGTGGAAAACTCAGGATTCTGCCCGAAGCTGACTTCCGCCAAGCGAGGGTCTACGTAGGTACCCAAGACAGCGGCTTCCACTAGTGGCAAATAATCGCTCTTGGCATTGGCTATATCTTGCTCGCTCAGTGCTATGTCTTTTTGGCTGGCCGCCAATGATAGATTCTGGCCAAGCGCTTGGTTGATTGCGGTAAGCAGATCGTAGTTTTGCTCAGAAATCACATTCCTCAAATCACCTACAAAATCAGTAGTGGCAATCAAACTGTATTTAATAGGCACTCGAAGTAGCTCGGCCGTATTGAAGTTGATCGTCAAGCGGGGCTCGTAATCAACAAATACGGGTAGTTCCGAGAGTTTTGCACCATTAATATAAGCTTCAATAGTAAGGGCGATGCGCCGCTGAATCTGTTGTAGATCATCCTGCCCACGGTTAGTGGCCAATAAGCCATTGAGTACATCATTGATGCCCGTGCTAGTAAAGGATGGTAATTTCTTTTCAATAAAAGCGTCAGCTAGTTGCTTGATCTCATCTGCTGCAAATAAGAATCCACCAGCTAGATAGATCGCATCAATTCCCTCTAAATTATTGGTAATATCAGCTACCGAAGAAAAGGGAATCAGCTTGTAAGTAGCCTCTAATTCTTCCAGCTCTTTGCCCAAAATCTCATCAAAGGGAAGGATATCTACCACTTGCTCTTCAACAGCAATACCCAAGGTAGAAAAGTTAGTCAGCTCCTTTAGCTTAGTGATGTCCTCTTGGTAAGAATCCGATTGAATAAGATAGGTGAAGTTCTCTACACCAGAGGTCGTGGTTCCTGCTGCGATATCGACTAGATCTCGATTAACCGCTCCGAACAAAATGGTAGGCTTGGGATAGCTGGCCTGCTGACTGACTACTACACTATTCACCGCGCCCAGCGCCAGGATGATGTCGGTACTATTACTCAGCAGTTGTTGGTAATTTTGAGCCGCTTTGTCGAGACTAAAATCATTGACCAACATATTCTCCTCTTCAAAAAGGATAGTCGCATCCTCCCCTACCACCACTTCGATCTGTACTTTGAGTTGCTCTAATAAAACGTCTAATTCCTTGGTCTCTGTATCGGTAAGAATACCAATGGAGTAGGTCTCTTTTTGAGCGATTAGGGACGAGATGATAAATAGAAAAGCAATTATGCAGTATAATTTTCGCATCTATTTACGGATTTTGCTGGTGGTTAAAAGGTTTTTACTTGAAGATACGCTTACGGTTAGGTGGAGCATGAGCCCAGCGGAGAGGAGGCATTTGTTTTTCGTTTGTTTGTTCAAATATAAAGATTAGAAATCATTTTCTAATGACAAAGAAAAACAAAAATGATCGACTCATCTTGGAGTCTTGAATTAATTCAAGAAAAAAGCTCACTTTGGCAGACTTTTGCAATTCGATACTGATGAAACTGAAATGAAAGGTAGTCTACTCTTCTAGCAGGGCTAGCACGTGCTGGTGAGTCTCTATGATTTCTTGCTCTGCTGCGAGTAGATTACTGGCAGTCCACCGCATATAATTAAGCCAGACCAAATAATCAGGCCATTCTTTGATGAGTAGGGCCTGGCGGGCACTTTCCAGTACGCTTTCATAGTCGCGCTGAGCAGAGTAAGCGGAAGCTACGGCTATTACTAATGGAAGGTCTAGCTTAGCCATATTCTGAGTAGAAACGGTAGTGAGGTAGGCTGCATCACTGAGCTGAGAAGCACCAATTCCCCGCCAGAAGTTAGCACTTGGCAAGTCGGCTTTATCTTCCACCTGATAATACATGCTAGCAATGATAGCCGCAGAATCTTGCATGAGCTCGTGGTAGGCAATCTGCCCTTCTACGCGCTCCAGATTTTCTTGCAGTTCTACGCGAAGCGTTTGCTGTAGCTGCTGTAGGAGCTGTTGCTCTTGGCTCCTCACCCATTGATCGTTGAGGTAAAAAGCTAAAAGAACACCCAAAAAAGTAGGCAACAGCTCTCTAAACAGGGGGCGCAGCCAGCCAGTGAGCTGCCTGCCGGTAGCTTTGGTGCTTGGCTCTGCCTCGTTCGCAGGAGTAGCTTGCTCTAGTTTGTTGGACATCCTTTCTATCGGTTTTAACGTACAATAGTAGTGATGCAACTATTAGCTAGCCAAATAGTTGTCTTAAAGTTGATTTTAATAAGAGCTTCCTATTATCATATAACAAAAGTTTGTTTAATACCCCATAGCGGATTGCAAATCCGCGTGGCCTTAAAACTTATTTTTGTTACACGGAAAGAGCCTATTTATTGCTTGATAAATTTCCCCCGGAAAAATTGTTCTTGGCCTTCGAGCTGCATCCAATAAATACCAGGAGGAATATGCTGAATAGGGATTTCAAGTCTATGGTATGGAAGGAATGCTTTGCCTAAATGGTACCATAGTTTTCCACTAGTATCGATGATTTTAATGTTGAAAGTCCCTTGTTCGGTGTGTTCTGGTGTTTGAATAAGTACTATATCGCTTGCTGGATTGGGCTTTATTTGGAGTGGGATAATTTGTACCTCGCTGGTACCTACAGGGTTCATTATAATAGACTCTGCCTTGTTCAAATTCTGGGCCTCCAAATAGGATACGCTTTCTTCGTATAGGATGATTCGATCAATAGCATGTCCCTGGGACCTGCCACATATCTCTATCGTGTAGGTTCCGACAGCATCAAATTCTACGAAAATATCGTGTGGGTCATGATCACTTGTTCTGGTCTGCCAAGTCCAGTTCCCCAAACTATTTTGATACACTTTAAAATAGCCTGCTATGGAACTTCCATTAGGATTCGGGGTGAGGCCTGTACCGCCTGGGTAGAGTATGCTGTTGCCTTTTTTGGCATAAAACTTAGCTGCCCCTTGTATCCGCATCCAAGAGTCATTATGCTCTGTATGATCCATGCCCTGAGCGATCCTGCTTCTCCATTGAAAACGGTACGTACCTAGTGTGGTAATAGAAATCTGAAAGGTCAATTTAGAAAGCCCTACGGTGTTGTATAGGTTGGGGCCTCTGTAGTGCAAGTAACTTTCCCCGGTGTAGGCACTAATTGAAGTCTCGCTTTCCCAGCTTCCATATTCTATAGCGGACTCGGCTTCAATAACCACTAAACCGTCTAGTTCTTCAAATATTGGAACATCTTGGCCATACAAAGCTGGAGCAAAGAAAACAGCTACAATCAGTAACCATCTGGTTGAATCATACATGTTCTTAAATTTTAAATCATTGATTAGTCCTCTGATTAAAAGTAAGCAGATACAATGAGATAAAAATCTAAGTTTATGGGGAAAATCGTTTTGGTATGGGCTAGCGAGGGGCTGGGTGCCTGCCCGGTGGTAGCGGTAACCTACAGCGGATTCCCCGATATTTATCGGGGTGGGCGCGTGCTAGGCTTTTTTTCTTAAAGCTTGGCCCACGCTCAGTGGATTTGCAATCCACGTGGCCCTAAAGAATTTTACAGCAGCCAATAGGCCCTATTGCACAGGCCAGTCATCACTGTAGCCGTTTTGCCAACGCTTAGTCTGCAATTCTTCCTCTGTAGCAAGGCAGGCATCTAATTGGCTTCGAATGCCAGCCTCATCCATATCTTGGCCGATGAATACAATTTCGTTTTTGCGATCGCCAAAATCATCATGCCATTGCGACTCTATATATTGCTGGTTTTCCACGAATGCTACATATTGGGTGCGCTCGTAATAAGGCATGCTACTCCACCATACCCCCGCACGATCTGCATTTAGCGACCCGCCTGCTTGGCCCCATACGAGGGCTTCTTGGGGCCTAGAGGCTAGCCAAAAAAGGCCTTTGCTCCGAATGATGGTGCCTGGAAATTGATGCTGGACATAGTCCCAAAAGCGAACTGGATCAAAGGGCTTTTTACTTCTGTATACGAAAGAGGAAATACCATACTCTTCCGTTTCGGGAGTGTGTTCGCCTTTGTTCAATTCTTCGATCCAGCCTGCGCTTTGCTCTGCTTCTTCAAAGTTGAAACGGCCAGTATTGAGAATTTCTTTTGGATTGACTTTGCTAAAGGTAGACTCGATGATCTTTGCGCCTGGATTGAGCTTTTTGATGGCTGCTCTCAGCACGCCAATCGTCTCCTTGCTGACCAGGTCTGCCTTATTGAGAATAATCACATTGGCAAACTCGATTTGGTCGGTCAACAGATTGACAATGGTGCGATAGTCTCCTTCCATATCTGTTAATTCTCGATCCATTAGCGTTTCGGGACTTCCGAAGTCTTTGAAGAAGTTGAAGGCATCTACTACCGTTACCATCGTATCGATATAGCTCCACTTGGTCAAGTCAATACCGTTTGCCTCGTCGACAAAACTAAAGGTTTGCGCCACCGGCACGGGCTCGCTGATACCAGTACTTTCTATGAGCAAGTAATCAAATCGATCTTCTCTGGCAAGTCGCTCTACTTCTTCCATCAAATCCTCGCGAAGCGTACAGCAGATACATCCATTGCTCATTTCTACCAGCTTCTCTTCGGTGCGTGAGAGGACATTTTCGTTTTGCACGAATTCGGCGTCTACATTTACTTCGCTCATGTCATTGACAATCACTGCTACTTTTAAGCCTTCTTTATTGTGCAAAACATGATTGAGCAAGGTCGTTTTCCCTGCTCCCAAAAAACCACTTAGTACCGTTACCGGCAATTTATTTGCTACTTCCATGTTTTAGAGGTTTAAAAAATTATCAATATCAATACGAAGCAACAAGCGGGTTTCGCCTGTTTCTTCAATGGTAGGGCTCCGGTGTACAATAGGAGTTCCATCAGGATATAACGCTCCTTTTAGCAGAAGGACATCTCCGGTATTTACTTGCTGGATGTGCCGCTCATCTTTTACAATTTCTTCATTGCCTCCTTGGGTCAGAAAAGCTTTGTCGTTAACCTGATCGTTGGGTAACCACATGGTTCCTTGCCCTACATAGGTACACAATAGACGGATGATGTTAATGTCAGTATGGAAACGGCGGCACATATTGGTATTCACAGCCGTCAATAGCATCCGAAAAGCCGCTTCACCAGTAATGCGCTTGAATAAGTCGAGCTGTCGCTCAATATCTTCTAGCACCGCAGGACATGCTAAGGACTTATCGGCCATATATTGTTGGAGTGCCGCGTTGATCTCGTTGGGAGTACCACTTTTTCTGAATTCGATGGCATGCACCATCAGCATATCTAGCTCTTCTTTCAGGGCAGTGGTATCACGCTGATAGATAGCTATATTGATCTCCGACTGATGAATGGTATCTAGTACGGAGGCCTGCTGACCAATGCTTGCATTTTTGTATACAAGCGGTGTAATGAGGTTCATAATAAGAATAGTTTACACAATAGCTTAGTTCGATAAAAGTTCTGCATCTGCAAGGATATAATTGCAATGATTAAAATCTCGCTTATTGAGCTTTAGCTTTCCTTTTAGGCGGATACGATCATCTAGTCGGAGTCGCCTGGAGAATACATCCTTGGGTTGAATTTCCACGATAGTTTCTGGCCCTGCTGCGCCACAGAAGAAACACGCTGCATATGGATTTTTAGAGAGCACAAAAAAGCTATTAGCGGCATCTACTGGAATAAAATACCCTTCCAGAATGATATTCTTATTTCTATAGGTTTTTAGCTTTTTACCAAAGGTAGGAATGAGCCAGTAGGCATTTAATTCTTTATCATATTCTTCGGTAAACGTGACATCTGCTAGCACGTCCCAGCTTATTTTTAGCTGCCCGTGCAAGGATATTGCCCCCAACAGCAAGAAAAAAGAAATACTAAATCTTATCCAACCCATATTAATTCTACTCATTGATAATGTTCTTGTCGAAATTGTTTATGATATTCTAAGTATTTTTCTTTATCCACTTTTTCACCTTTCCAGAGTTCCTGCATCAATACACTCACTTGCTGGTCTACTAGTCCCTGTATATTGGTACGATAGCCCTTATAATCTTGAAAATGAGTGGCTGTAAGGCTATTGACTCGATTTTGAAAAAAAGCGATGGGGTTTAGCCAATAGGTGCTTCTTATTAACGCGTTTCTGTCTTCATTTTGTTGCTCTATGGGAACACTTATTGACTTCATGAGTTCATTGGAGAGTGCACTATAAGACCGACTTCGAGCATAACCGATGCGATCGGGGTCTTGGCGGAGCGGACTATCTGCTATCGCTGGAAATAATTCCTCCAAATTTGCTTGTAGCACACTATCCGGTAGCTCATAGATACGCTGCCGCCCATTTCGTTGTGCATCCACCCACTCGGTCATCAGATTAGTCGGATAAGCAATACTTACCCATTGATGCACCAATGCTGGCAAGATAAAAGCAACTAATAGCCACGATCCAGCCATTTTCATGGTATTCACTACGCTGCTAGTACCCGTTTGTAATATAAAAAAGTAGGCGGCTGCCCAAAGTAGCAAATAGAGCAACAAATACAATGAGATGGGAGCAAAAACGGCTGCAACACTAGAAAACACCCCATTCAGTAAGGCGCCATATACCATTAGCGAGAGTAGAGTCAAGCCCAATAGGGCCACGTAAAAGCTAACGCGCGCCAGCAGCCAGCTCGTCTTAGCGCCAGTTTGTGCGTAGATAAGGAGTAAAAATCCTGCTTCTGCCTCGGCTCCTTTGATATTGTATAGCATAATCAGTAGCAGTAAGGGAAGCAAGTACCAGATCACAAAAGAAAAGTCGAGTACCCCTGCTTGCAGGCGCTCCGGATTGGCGATTTCTTCGGCCATATCGGCATCGTAGGGGCTACTCCATGCGCTCACTTGCTTGTAGAATCCATACTGCTCGGCTTGGCCAATGCTGTATACCATAGCAGCAGAGGGCTGCTTATAGTAATGGGTGGGTGTAGCAAATCGCAAGGCCCAGAATGGCTGGCTCACATCCACCCAAGGGCGCGCTTCGGGCCCTTTTTTCCCTTCTTCATAAAAAGCGAGCGTCTCTTGAATGCGCTCTTCTGTCTTTATCTTGATATTTTCAATCTCTGCTAGCTGACTATCATAAAGAGCCGCACCATTGTGCAAGCCATAAATGCCTGCGGCAGCGAATAATAGCAAGGCAACTACCTTGAAAGGATTGCGGATAAAGTGTATACGTTCGTACCAAAATACGGCTAGTGTGCTCATACTAATTGTAGTTTGGAGGTGGCAAAAAGTAGCAGTCCAAAAGTGAGTAAACTCCAACATCCGAGTAAGCCTATATCGACTAGATAATTTGGCAATAGGTTGCTAATAGCCGTTGGCTGATAGCTAAAGTCTGCTACCGACTGATAAAACGCATTATCTGCTTCCCAGTACCAATCGCCCGTCTTGGAGCCTCCATAGGCATGCTCATCATTGAGTGTTTTTATGAAATCTCTTCGGTAATTTTCAACTTGTAGCAGAAAATCTTGGTGATGCAAATTATCCGTACCGGTAAAGCCCATACTCGCCATTTGTAGCGAAGCAAATGGGTTGACTAACCCACTAAATTGATAGGCCTTTTTTTGATTGCCCATTGATTCGCGAAGTTCACCAAAGTGCTTATCCCAGACAATATTGCCGTACTCCTCATCGGCCTGCATGAGCAGCCCATCATAGTTGATAGGTAGTTGGGATAGGCTATCTACTCCGTATTCTGCCAGCACTGCTGCCTCTAGTGCTTCTCCCCGCTTGTCGGACGGATTGTGCCCGTCGATCCCTTTAGAGCGGTCTTCGCGCATCGCAGATTTGAAGGCTTCTCTACTGGGGAGCGGATACCACTTTTCGACACTACTCATTAGCATATAGGGCAGAAAGATGCTCCACAGAATCCACACGCCCAACATCGTTGTTAGCGCAAGCGTCGCATTTTGCCACCGAGCAGAAAGAAAAACGGTAAGGCCCGTAATAATAAAATAGAAAAGGGCGTAGGCTAGGAAGAATAGCAGGGTGCGAACGAGTATTTCACCATTCAAGTTAGCTGCGTTGAGTACGCTGTAGGTCAACACTACGAGTAGTAGCAATCCGACACCATACAACCAAACGGAAACCGTTTTGGAAAAGATGATATTTCGGGGACTGGCCCCCTGCATGACTAGTAGACGCAGCCGACCACTTTGCTTCTCACCGCTCACTGCACTAAATGCTAAAAATACTAGCAGTAGTGGAATAATGTATTGCAGTAGTAAGGCACTTTTCAACTTCCCGAACCTGGATACCGCTTGCATTTGTGAGGCTTCTGAGTGAATGATCTCGTTTTGCACATGGCCTTCCACACGGATCACATTGCCGGTCACACTATTCACTCCTTCATCGAGATGACTTAATAAGGTGCGAGGTTTATACACATAGGTGCCATAGTGGGCTGCTCCATGCGGGTTCATCCCTTCGATACTATCCCATTGTGCTCGCAGTTGTGCTTGGGCTGCTGCACGTTCCTCCATTTGTTGCGCACCCTGCTGCTGGCCCAGTATAATGGATAATACTAAGACGACTACAAAACCGATGCTAATACCAAATAGTAGCTTGGTACGCCCAAAAAAGCGCCATTCGTTTTTGATAATATGCCACATAGCGATTTCTAATTTTGCATAAACTGAAGATAAAGCGATTCTAACTCGTCGGCGCTCACTTCCTCGCTACGCAGTTCCTTGACGAGCTCGCCTTTTTTGAGAATACCGATACGGTGACACACTTCCCGTACTCGGAAAATATCGTGGGAAGCCATCAAGATAGTAGCCCCTTCGGCAGCCAATTTTTTAAGTAAGGCCGACAACTCATTGCTGGCCAAGGGATCCAAGCCACTAGCTGGCTCATCCAGCAGGTACACCTTCGCTTTTTTTGCGTAAGCAATAGCAATACCCACCTTTTGCCGCATTCCTTTGGAGTAGTCTGCTACTTTTTTGTGGTGTGCTTCTTCTTGTAGTCCGCAGGTATTCAAGAACGCTTGAAGCTCCTGCTTCGAATACTTCAAGCCCGCCAATCGGCAGAAATAGTCGAGATTTTCCAGTCCTGACAGATAAGTATACAGCTGCACATTTTCGGGGATATATCCAATGAGCGCTCGAACCTTGCTTTCGTTCTGGCTCACCTCCATATCCTGCACCTTGATGGTGCCCGCATCTGGCTTTAGAAAGCCCAATAACATATTAATGGTAGTAGATTTACCTGCTCCATTTGCTCCCAGCAGCCCCATTATCTCTCCGGCTTGGACATCCATCGTGAGGTTTTGCACGGCGACATTGCCCTTAAAAGACTTTTGGACATCTTTAATGTGTATCATTAGACTACTTTTTTACTGTATTGTAAATATACCAAAAGTAGTCATTATTGCAACTAAGTTGCAATTGTATAATTGTACTTGTCTTACTTAGCTGATAGATGCTAAATGTGCTAGGCAAATTGAGATCGATAATTCCGAATGATGGTTCGTTTTTCCAGAAAGAGATGATTAATTTAGACTTCCATCAAAATACTATAAAATGGCACAAACTAATCAAGTACCCGTACAACATAATTTTCATGCTAAAAGCACTGGGCAAGAAGTACTTGCAGAAGTCGACTTAAGTGGCAAAGTTGCCATTGTTACTGGTGGCTATAGTGGTATCGGCTTAGAAACGACGCGTGCATTAGCAGCTAAGGGAGCTACCGTAATCGTTCCTGCTCGGTCCATGCAAAAGGCCACCGATAACTTGACAGCGATTGAAGGTAAAGTACACATAGCGGAAATGGATTTGAGCAATTTAGATTCGGTACAGAAATTTGCGGATAATATGAATACCGAACTGAGTCAATTGGACTTATTGATCAATAATGCTGGCATCATGGCCAATCCAGAGACGCGCGTTGGCCCAGGCTGGGAGTCTCAATTTGGGGTCAACCATATGGGCCATTTCGCGCTCACTAAAGCGCTAATGCCTCTTCTTGAAAAGACTAGCGGTACCCGCGTCATTTGCCTTAGCTCTACTGCTCATAAGCTGAGCGATATCAAATGGGAGGACATTCAGTTTACTTCTGGGAACTATGATAAATGGCAAGCTTATGGCCAGTCTAAAACGGCAAATGCGCTTTTTGCCAATGCCCTTTCCAGAAAGCTTAAACCTACGGGAGGCCTTGCTTTTGCAGTTCATCCTGGTGGTATTTTAACCCCCCTACAACGCCATTTGCCTCAAGAAGAAATGGTCGCTCTCGGTTGGATTAATGCAGACGGTAGCCTCACGGAACTGGCTAAGCAAGGCTTCAAAACGCCTGAGCAAGGCTGCTCTACAACCCTTTGGGCTGCAACCTCGCCCTTGCTAGAAGGCCAACCCGGCATTTACTGCGAAGACTGTAACATTGCTGCTCCCACAGCTATGGACAGTCCCATGGCTCGCTATTTTGGCGTCAATGCTCATGCTTGTGATGATGAAGCAGCGGAGCGGTTGTGGGAAATTAGTGAAGACTTGCTAAAGGAGGCTTAGGTGAAGTGGTGGGAATCTAGCGGATTTATCTGAGGCTAGGAAGGTTGCAAATCCACTGAGCAAGGGCTCATAAACGAAACCCGAATCATAAAGTGCATGACTCGGGTTTCATTTATTTCTATATTCTAATTATTGAATAAAGAGCACATTACTCATATGCTCCTGGAAAAGAACTGGCTGAGGTTGTATGAAAGTTCTCAAACGTTGATATACCTACTATTCCTGTTCTCCAAGACTCTTTCCACTCCACTTGCTCCGTATTCGGATTATACACCCCTGCAACGCCATGATGCCATGATTCTTTCCATTCGATTTCCTGAGTAGATGGATTGTACACCCCTGCCACACCACTGCGCAATGATTCTTTCCACTCAATTTTTTGAGTTGACGGATTGTACACCCCTGCAACACCTCTATTTCTTGACTCTTTCCACTCGATTTCTTGAGTTGATGGATTATATACTCCTGCAACGCCTTGGCGCCATGTCTCTTTCCACTCTACCTCCTGAGTAGATGGATTATATACACAAGCTATGCCAGAACGCCACGATTCTCGCCATTCAATCATACCAGTTGCAGGATGATAAATCCCAGCGACACCCCCATGCCATTTCTCTTTCCAATAGATACGATTCGGCTCTACCTTCTCAAAAGTAGAAAGCTCTTTAACGGATGAAGCATGTCGGGTAGATGTGCAAGCTGCTAGAAAAAAGATCAGCATGAATACTCCAAATAATTTTTTCATAGGCAAAATTGTTTTAACAAGTTTAGTCTTAATATCCTATGTTTTTCTGTTAATTACTGTTATTGGAATACTACGGTAATCTTATTAATTTAGCTTAAGTAACAGTCAAAGGATAACTTCTCGATTTGTGGCTGGCTCTTTTGCTCTAATACTGCGTTGAAAAGCCTCGCCGATGCTGGGCATCGTCTACGTTTTTCGCCTTGTCTTAGAGCAAAATCCCCTTGCCAAAATGCGGAACTTATTCTTTGGCTGTTACTAAGCTAGAAAAGCTTGGGATCATCCCGCCGATTTTTAATCTGCGAGCTAGTTAAGCCATATCCGACTCAGCTGGAATTCGTCCGACTTAATCGAGCCGTATCCGACTTAGTTGGAATAGCTATTCCCAGTCATTTGCAAGCCCTCTCTACTGTTATCTGCATTCAAGCTTTCAATTTCCCCAAGCATATCATTAGTGCGTGCCTTGCCCACATGATTATTTCCAGTAGGGCCATTTTTCTCAAACCTATTGTTCTGCACCTTTACGTCGCTCCCATCATCTATCAGAATACCATAGCGGCTGTTGTTGTAGATATAGTTGTCCACAATCTGCAAATTGGTAGAGCTGTAGGCCATCACGCCGATGATACCGCTACCATTTAGTTCGCATTGCTCGATGCGTACATTGACGCTGGCATCTACGTGTATGACATTTCCAGTGCAGGCGAAAAACCCATCTGGTTCAATGTGAGTCGCCTTAAAGTTTTTCAAGGTAATGTCGTAAGAGCCTGCTACTTTGACAACATCTTCATTAAGCCGGAGCATTGTAAAAGTAGAACCTCCCCCGTCTAAGGTGGTGGGCTCCTCTTGGCGGATAATTTCGATGGGACGATCCAATAGGTACGCTCTCGCAGGTAGCTTAATATCCCCACCAGCCTCTACTAGGCGATAGAGCGCTTGCACTTCTTCATAGCTGGCTTCTGGGAGTTCTTCTGTTTCCTGCGTTGTCCACTGGCCAGTAGCCATTTTGGGGTCTGCATTGAGGGGGAAATACTTGCTTGGGATGGCTTGGGTGCGGAGGTACTCTTTGGCAGGGCTGGCGGTGTAGTCGATTACCTTTTCGGTAAATAGTATAGCGCTTTCTGTCTCTGCGGGTTCTCTACGGAAGGTGCGTAGTTTTAGCACATTCCGCCCCAAATCCATGAGCTTGTACTGGTACAAATCATAGTACTCACTCTCTGCAGTCTCTACCTCCAAATAGCGATCTTCCTTTTGGAATAGGACGATTTCACCACTCACATCACTCTCTGGATCATTCTCGTTACTCCTAACCAGTTCCCAAGTGGTCAGATCGAAGCTACCAAAGTAGAGGAAATCAAATTGCTCTAAGGTGATGGGAGCATTCCCTTTTTCTTCCTCTTTTTGTTTGATGGCTCCACCAAATACCCAGCCTTCTACCCCAGCTGCTGTTTTGACCTTGTACCAGTTATCAAGATAAACCACCCCTCGTAGCACGGCTGCTTCTTGTGCTTCAGAAGGTTCACCAGCTAGTTCTAACGCTTCCCCACTATCTACTGTGGCCACTACCCTACTTCTCAGATTAGCGCTTTCGCGAATATTGAGTTGATCCACCCAGGGATAGCGGAGGGTGCTATTTGCTGTCTCTTCGGTGGTAGTGGTTTGATTGTCGGTGGTGGCGCTGCTGTCGCCGCCACAGCTTTGCAGGCCTAAGAAAATGGATAAAGAAAGGAAGCATAGGAACTTAGCTAGCTGGTTCATATTGTGCAAATTATAGGGTTTGAAAGGCGTAAGGTAGGAACTACCGCACCAAATCCAAAATTGCAGGCCCCCAAAGCTTCAACGTAAAAAAATAAGTACCCAGTAAGAGGAATAGAGAAGCTGTAAAAAGTACGGATGCCCCCAGCCATTTGGCGAAAGCCGACTGCATCAGCTGTTTGCGCCGGATAAAGACTTCGGCCACTAGCAAATTGGGCAGGTAAAACCAAAAATCCATAAAATAATCGAAGGGGCCGGTGAAGGTGCTATTATGCCCCAATCGATCTGCCAAGAGGAACCAAAAACCATAATCCATGCGGTAGAGCCAGGAGGCGATAGCTAAAGCAAATAGGCGGATGGCCCAGGCGCGGTGCTGCTCGAAGCGTCTAGCTCTGGCGTGCCGATACGTCTCCACCGCAGCCAACAGCATAAGCAGGCCGTAGCACGCAAAGCCAATATCCATCACCAGTCCGCCGATGGTACCTTTTATGAATATAAAGGCTAACCCACCCAGCGCGGTTAGCAAAGAGGCTAGCACATACACCCGGCCCAGCCACCGATGTACCATTGGAAATCTCACCCGCACCTGCTCAATAAGCTGAATACTCCCCAAAATCAGGATGATCCCTCCTGCCGCAAAGTGAATACCTATACCAATAGTAGCAGAGCGGGTTCCTTCGTCATAGAGGCCGGGCAATACTTTGTTCCACTGCGCAGTATTGCCTTCTAGCAAGGCAACGAAGTAAAAGGATAGGATGAATAAGCCGAACAGGAAGGAGCTGATCCAGACGATGGTTGCTAGCAGCTTGCCTGCTAGGTGAATGGCGTGGTCGCTTTTATCTTTTTTGACGGTTATGGAATGTTCTGCCATGAATTAAGCGTTGCTGTCTAATACCTTACAACGGATTCCAAACCTGCCCGATGCAGGCGGGTCCGCTGGGCGCGTGCTAGGCTATTTTACTTAAAACTTGGCCCGCGCATGGCGGATTTGCAATCCGCCATAAGGTATTAAATGTGTACAACAAATTTAGGATATTTATGAATCACAAACAATTAAGACCTACTCCTCCATCAGTGCTCCTTCCAGCAAGCGTATCATCTCCCTATGCGCGCCACGCTTGGCGTCATCCAGTGGGGTGCCGCCCCAACGGTCTTTGGGTTGCAAATCTACTCCCTGATAAATGAGATAGCTTACTACGTCTAGCTGATTTTCAGCGGCGGCTAGATGGAGGGCCGTGCGGCCATCATAGTCGGCAGCGCTTAGGTTGATCCCTTCGGCTTGCATGCGCTTGATGGTGTCTAGATCGCCGCTGGAAGCAGCGGAGATGAGCTGAAAGATATTCTGAGAGGCGGAGTGTCGGGCTTGGCGGCGAGGGTCTTTTTTGGAGGTATTGCGGTTGAGGCTGTCGTAATTGTGGAAATTGAACTTTTCTACTAGGCGCTCACAGAATTCTACGCCGCGCACGCTATTTCCTAGTTTATCCAGGCGAGGCGACCAAATGCTCATGCCCAATACATTGGGCACCACCAAAAATAGAGCACCGGACACGCCACTTTTTGCCGGAAGGCCAATATTAAAAGCAAACTCGCCAGAGAAATCGTACATGCCGCAGCTGAGCATCAGGGACATGCAGTGCTGTACCGTTTTTTCGGTAAAAATGCGCTCGCCGGTAAGTGGATTAACGCCGGCATTAGCCATCGTGGCAGCGGCAATAGCTACATCACTGGTTTTGGACTCAATAGAGCAGCACTGAAAATACAGTTCTAGCGTTTCGATGAGATCGGTTGCTTCAGGAAAGGCCTTGTGCTCGCGCATAAAATAGGCTAGCGCAAAATTGCGATCGGCGGTGCCTCGCTCTGATAGATAAACGGCATTATTGAAATTGACTTTTTTATTGGCGCAGAGGCGTGTCCAAGTATCACTGATATATTCAAATCGATCGGCAATGGTTTCCTCTGGTTTGATTAAGGAGACACCCATGATAGCCCCTGCATTGATGAGGGGATTGTGTGGCAGGCCCTTGTGATTAAGCGAAAGCTCGTTGAAAGAACGGCCACTGGGCTCTCGTCCTACGTGCTTATGTACGGTGTCGATACCATTATTTTCTAGTGCAATGCAGTAATTGATGGGCTTGCAGGTGGATTGCAGGCAAAACTGCGTTTGGGTATCCCCAATCGAGAAGCGTTGACCATCTACCGTGCATACGGATACGGCCCACTGTTCAGGATTAACCCGTGCGAGCTGGTAGATTAGGACTGAGAAGAAACTCTCCTTCGATCTAATTACAAAATATGCTTCGAGGTAAGGCTACAGTTTTGTTTTTTCGTTGTCTGTCAAATTTCAGTGTTAGGCACATACGTGGGCAAAG
>JBCCRH010000085.1:0-16079 GCA_039208045.1 Bacteroidota bacterium | reverse complement strand
TTGGATGTGAATGGAAAGGTAGTCTTCACTCAATTGGTACTAGACAAGGATGCGCCGCGCATTAAACAACAGCTTGATGTAAGTAAACTGCCTAATGGCATTTACTTCATACACTTGTTGATTGATGGACAACGACAAATTAGGAAGTTTGTGAAGCACTAAGTGTTGTGTGCTGCCAGTGCTTAAACCTTGTAGTTCAATTGCTATTGGACTACAAGGTTTTGCAGCGCTGCTCAGCCTAAAGGTTTAGAAATACCAGAATTCTACAATTTTTTCTGCAAAAAAATCAAAAAACTCCCCAGCTCTTCCCAACTTTAAGCATCGAAAACTAAAACCAACTTCAACATGCTTAAATCGATCCTTACCACCGTGTGTATCAGCTTGCTATTTTTGACCTTTTCTTGCAAATCTGCGAAAGACATTAGCCAAACGCCTGAGTACCAAGCAGCCCAACGCGACCTCGTCAACTGCCAAAATGATGTGGAACGCCTAAAAACGCAGCTCCAAGAGACCGAAGCAACCCTCAACAGCAAGGATCAAACTAAAGGTCAGCTTCAAGGCAAGATTAACCAACTCCAAGATCAATTGGCTACTACCCAACGCAATCTAGATATGGTTTCTCAGCAAGTGCAAGAAACCTCTGATGATTATGGCGTATGGTTCCGCGTACAGATCGGCGCCTATGAGCAAAACCAAATTGATCAGAGCCTACAGACTACCGATCAATTTGCACTCGAAGGGGGTGATGAGTTGCAAAAAATAGTACTCGGCCGCTTTCGCCAGTATGACGAAGCGAAGCGTTTAAAAGATCATCTCAAGACAAAAGGGCTCAAAGATGCTTGGATTGTGAGTTATAAAGACGGAGAGCGCGTTCCCATCGAAGCAGTAAAAAATTAGAATTCGTTGACAAATAGACTTCTTATTTTTTGATACATTTGCGGTCGCTAAGTTTTGCAGCGCACTAATCGAACATGCACTAAGTTTTACAGATTGAATAGTTACTCATTTGGCCTCAATTAAAAATTGATTTATCACCCGATTATTCAACAATTTTAGTGTCACATTATGCAAAAAGTACGCGTTGTTGTCGCAACTACTGATCAAGCATTTATTCCTATTATTAATACGCAATTCGAAAAAGCAGGCTATACCGTAGCTGGTTTTGTAGATTCTTTGGCGCAAGCTCAAGCGTTTCTGACGGTCGAAGAAGCGGATATTGCGCTAATTGCTCCCGACTTGGGTGCCCCAGAAGAAGGAATTCGACTTGCAGAGCTTATCAACGAACAGTTTCATCTACCCTTTATCTTTATCGTTGACGATCGAATGCCAGGTACCCATAAGCAATTCCAACATACCCGTCCAGGAGGAATATTACATCTCCCGTTTACTTTCCGTACGCTACAGCATACCATAGAAATTGCGCTATTTAACTTTGCAAATAGCTCCTACCCTATCCAGTGGGAATTGGAAATTGTCAATAGCCAATTGCCGAGTTCGCTGACCGAGCAAGAGCTAGAGTTGCTACAAGATATTTTTGACGGGCTCACTAATATGCAAATTAGCAGGTCTCGTGGAATAAGTGTAGCGCGGATTAAATTTCAACTGCAGAATGTTTATAAAAAGCTACATGTGCTCAATCGTCCCGAAGCGATTAGTGCCGTGCAGCAGTATTTGCAGGTGGAATACTGAGTCATTTTTTGACTTTGAGTTAATAAAATTCAGTGCTTCTTTTGGAGTCAAAATATTTTCCCTACCTTCGACATACCAAATAATGTTTATGCGTAACAAACAATTACTACTTGCCAAGCGCCCTGTGGGTATGCCAACAGCAGATACTTGGACGACTCAGGAGGCAGAAGTTCCTACATTAGAAGAAGGTCAATTTGTGGTTAGAAATCACTACATCTCACTTGACCCTGCGATGCGTGGCTGGATGAATAATGCCAAATCGTACATTCCTCCTATTGAATTGGGGGCAGTGATGCGCGCAGGTTCGGTAGGTGAAATTGTAGATTCGAAAAACCCTGATTTTAAAGTTGGGGAGTATGTCAGCGGTTGGGGTGGCGTGCAAGAGTATTCCGTTACAAATGCTCAAGGCTGGTACAAAGTACAGCCGGGTTTAGTGCCATTAGCTACCTATATTGGTACTTTGGGAATGCCGGGCATGACCGCCTACTTTGGTATTCTGGAGGTGGGTAAGATTAAAGAAGGCGATGTAGTGTTGGTTTCTGGTGGAGCAGGCGCTGTAGGAAGTGTGGTGGGCCAAATTGCTAGAATAAAAGGCTGCACCGTAGTAGGTATTGCCGGTGGGCCGGAAAAATGTAAGTACCTGACCGAAACACTCGGTTTCGATCACGCTATCGACTATAAGCAAGGGAACCTCAAGGCCGCGATCCGCCGTGCTTGTCCTAAAGGTATTGATGTCTACTTTGATAATGTAGGGGGCGAAACGCTGGATATAGCCTTAGCTCAACTGCGCCGTCATGCTCGTGTTGCCATCTGCGGAGCCATTTCTCAGTATAACAACACAACCAAAATAGAGGGCCCTAGCAATTACCTATCGCTCCTCGTCAATCGAGCGACCATGCAGGGCTTTGTGGTATTTGATTATGCCAAAGACTACCAAAAGGCAGCTCTCGAAATGGGGCAATGGATACAACAAGGCAAATTGAAGACCAGAGAAACGGTGATCGAAGGGATCGATAATTTTTATGATGCCTTTCAACGCTTGTTTTCTGGGGAAAAGCTGGGTAAGTTAGTCCTTAAAATCATCGAATAAGTCTGTTTAAGCCATGGAATGTGGGGAGTGCTTGATTGATGGCCTGCTTTCGGGTATGATGCTGATGGCCTGCCTGCACGGCCTGCTCTTAGCTGGTATTTTTCTCTTTCATCCTCGATTTAACGCTAAGTCTAATCAGTTCCTGGCCATGGCCATACTCGGAGTATGCGTAATGGTGTGCTATGAATTTTTCGCCTGGACGGAAATGGAAGACTATGTACCAGCCTGGGTAGACTACATTCCTTTCTATATCCGAAGTACCATCCCAGTAGGCCTTGCTTACTTTACGCTCTTTTTAATCAATCCTAAACATCAGCTTAGTACCATAGAACGGCTGGGCATTTGGGCTATTGGATTGGAGGTCTTCCTTCATCTATTATTTGTTCCCATCGATTTCTTTTTTGCCGAAGCAGAAAATCTAGAAGACATTATCGAATATTTGGTTGCTGCGGGTTGGCTGCTGGGCATTATCGTATGCCTCATCCTGCTTCCCTTGGCCATACAGCGCGTTAATCGTTACCAGAAGTATTTGCTGGACAACTATTCTAATACGCACAAAAGGAGTCTGGCCTGGCTGCGCCATTTCCTGAGCTTGGTACTCGGCTTGTCAGTACTTCAGATTATTAGTCTTGCCCAGTTTATCATCGGCTACGAAGAGGCTGGTGAGTTCACTTTTCTGCTAATCACTTTGGGATTTATCATTTTGCTTTTTTGGATTGGCTATGCCCTTATCCTGAATTATGGCTGGTTCCAGATTGTCCCCATCAAAGAAAGCAGTGATCTCCCTCCTAATACTAGTACCAAGCTATCTTCCAAGACCAACATCTATCACCACCAACTCCTCCAACTCCTCCAAGAAGAAAAAGCCTACGAAGATACCGACCTTACCCTAGATCGACTTTCTGAGCAATTGGACATTAGCAGCGGCTATCTTTCCCAAATCATCAATGAAAAAGAGGGCAAGAACTTTTTTGACCTCATCAACCACTATCGCATACAAGCGGTGAAAGAACGACTGCTAGATCAAGAATTTGCAAACTACACCATCATGGGTATCGCACTAGAATGCGGGTTTAAGTCCAAGTCTACCTTTAATGCCGTTTTTAAAAAATTTACGGGCCTTACCCCCTCTTCCTATCGGAAAATGCACGTTTGAACGACGTCCAGCTCGTTTAAATGCGTCCGAATACCCTCAATTTTGGAGTATTCGCACTCCTAATAACCGCTCACCGGATACATTTGCCTCGAACTGAACTCAATAATAACAAGACATGACTCGAAGCGAATTCATCAAAGTATGCAGCCTCTTAGGCATAGGATTTCCATTACAAGCCTCCCTTTCTTCTTGTACGGATACAAATAACAACACGCCTAATACCATTGAAAAAGTGATCATTGTAGGTGCAGGCCCAGCAGGCCTAACAGCTGGCTATTTGCTACAGCAACAGGGCATTCCTTTTCAAATCTTAGAAGCCACCACCAATTACGGAGGCCGTACCAAGACGAACAATAGTTTTGCCAATTTCCCCATCCCCCTAGGCGCCGAGTGGCTGCACGTAGAACGCGGTATTTTTGACGAAGTCATAAATGACGACACCATTCAGGTTGATATAGCTACCACACCTTACGATCCCGATGTAGACTATGGGCTCTATCAGGGTCAAGAAGTAGGCGTGGGTGATATCGGCTTTACCATCGACCAAAAATTTATCAACTCTTCGTGGTTTGATTTCTTCGAGCAGTATGTGGTGCCTTCGGTACAGCAAAACATCCTCTTCGAAGAGATCGTCGAAACGATTGACTATACTGGTGACCAAGTAGCAATTACCACCCAAAATGATACCTACCAAGCGGATCGCGTAATCGTAACGGTTCCCGTAAAGCTCTTGCAAAATGATGCTATCAACTTCCTCCCGGCGCTCCCTGAAAACAAGCGCGACGCCATCAAAGAAGTCACCGTTTGGGATGGCTTCAAAGCCTTCATCGAATTCTCCGAACCCTTCTACCCTACCTTCGTCGCCTTCGATACCGTCCCCGAATCTGCTGGTCAAAAGCTCTACTATGATGCCTCTTACGGGCAAAATACGACGCAGCACATCCTCGGCCTCTTCACCGTCGGCAGCGAAGCCCAGAACTACATCCAGCGCTCCGAATCCGACCGCATCGCCTACATGCTCAACGAGCTAGATGCTATCTTCGACGGCAAAGCTTCTGCGACTTACGTCAAACATCTTTTCCAAGACTGGAATGCTGAACCTTTCGCCCAAGGCGCCTACATCTTTGATGACGAAAACTGGCGCCGCTTGGCTACGCTAGGCGAATCGGTAGAAGGCCGCGTCTTCTTTGCTGGCGATGCCTACACCGCGGGCAGCGATTGGAGTAGCGTGCATGCGGCGGCGCGGTCAGCGGTGCGGGCGGTGGGGGAGCTGGTGGGATAACTATCCTATTTTTTTAAACCAAATATTACTTACTTGGACATTGCTAGCATAAAAGCCTTCTAAGTTGTTGCCGTTAGCTTTAAATTTTATCCCATTCAGAAACCATTGATTGGAGGTAAATACATTTTCCATAATTGGAGTAAAGATGATCGGCTTCATCTTAGGGCTTTTTGCGATCAGCTTATCATGCTCTATCACGAGCTCATAAGAAGCATTCAATTCATAGCTGTAATAGGTACCAGCATAATTTTCGAGCGCCTCCGGTTGTAGTTTCACAGGAATGTATTTGACCAACTCACTAGCTTCATTTTGATCGATAAAGTAACATTTGTCTTCTTCAAATTTGAGCGTAGAGTTATTATCAAGCGAGCAAAAAGTGTATTTATTGATAGGTCGATAATAGCTTTCCTTACCATTTCCACTTGAATAAACTAGAGTATCGTTTCGAGTGAATATCTTTCTGCTGATCTTTTCAGCTTCTAGCCAATAATGACCATTGAACTTATTCATCTGATCTTCAGAAAGTGAGACCCACTCAGGTCTTGGCCTGATCTCCGACTTAGGCTCACCTTTTACAAACAACTTGGCAACTTCATCGACGGTACCAAACAAATCAAAGTTGCTGACATTACTACAAATAATTATATCTAACCCATATTCTGGAAACATTCCAAAATAGGCCAAGTAGGCTCTGTGACTTCCAGAATGTTGAATTTGGTAGGTGGCATGATGAGGTGTATTGAATAGTCCCATAGCGTGCTCAACTACTCTTCCATCATGCAAGATAGTCGGCGAAAGCATCTTACCGATTACTTTCTTATTGCCTACTTTAGGCGTTCTAAAATTGGAAGCCCATAGCGACAAATCGAACACAGTAGAATAGACGTTGGTGTAGCCAATATTAGAAAACGCATTGATCGCCTTATTCATTTTTTCATGTTCCCAGTAATAGCCGTGTGCCTCATTCTTAATAACCATTCCGACCTCATCCCGAACAAAACTGTTTTTCATACCCAATGGCTGAAAAACATGTTCATTCATAAAGGTAGAAAATGGAATCCCTGCTACCCTTTGCACGACTTCTGCAAGCAGCATAGTACCCGCATTACTGTATTTATAGGCTGTACCTGGAATAAAATCAATTGACTCTTGTCGGAACAACAAATCCAACATTTGCTGATGCGTACTCATATCAGTTTGCCTCCAACCAGCCATTCGAGCCAAAAAATTAACATTTTTCAGTCCACTGGTATGCCTAGCAAGTTGCTCCAATGTAATAGTCACTCCGTAATCAGGCAGTTCTGGGATATACCTGCGGATATCATCTCCAATAGATAACTTTCCTTCCTCTTCAAGTAACAAAATGGCAAAGACCGTAAATTGCTTTGACACCGAACCAATGTTAAAGATGGTCTGTGAACTGATAGCTATATCGTTCGCTAAATCAGCCTTACCGAAGTAGTTCTCATAGATCACGGAATCTTCTAGCTGCACCAACACGGACGCTCCAGCTGCGGAGTTGTTGTAGTTTAGGAACAGTATCGAGTCAATAGTATACTTTATATCTTGTCCCTGTATAGTATTGATCAATAGACATAGCAATACGATAATACTAATGTTTTTCATGCCATCGAGCTTTGATTATTCTATTTATTAAGCCTCCCCCAACGCCCCAGGCAACAACAACAAAAACAGCAGACACCGATCATAGTCTAGCTCATAATAATTCACACCCAGATTGATGGCATCATAGTAAGTAGTCAAATTCTCCTTATAGTATTTCTCTGACTGAATCTTCCAAGCTCGGCTATTGATCTGCTTCGATAAAAACCATTTCTCCAATAAGCGGGCACTCCTGCCATTGCCATCCCAGAAAGGGTGGATATGCACAAATTTCAGGTGGAGCAAGGCAGCATGATAGAAGAGCTCACTAATAGACAAATCTTGTTCGAACAAGACCTGAATATCATGAAATAGCTCTTTCATTTTTGGTGCCACATACTGAGGTTCAATCGCTAAATATACCAAGCCGGTACTATCAAAAACGCCCATCCGGTCATTGCGATAGATGCCGCTCTTTCCTTTAACCAAGATGGTTTGACTCAGTATGTTGTGGACCTCTAAAAAGTTTTGCTCATTCAGCGGTTGATCCCGCGCGAACTCATAGGCAGCAATTAAATCTTCAATTTCTTGTAGTTCTTTGGTTGGCTTGAACGCTTGTCTGCTTAGCAGCGTATTCATGTAGGAATTGAGGTCGATAGAATTTCCCTCAATATTGGAAGAGAAAACAGCGGATGCTTTTATACGGTAGCCCAGGTCTATTTTTTCATTGGAAAAGTCGATGGATGAAAAGACGGTCTCTAGATTGTCGTCTAAATACGCTAGATAGTCGCTGTAGTATTTTTGATCGGTAATACGCATTGTACTTTCATAGTTAAATATGTACTTACAATCACTTCGTATCCTTTCCCCATTCAGCCGACTGTTTTTTATACTCCTCAAAGGTAACATAGTTGCCTTCTTTAATTCGCTCTATTCGCTTATCCAATATGGCGCTCAACTCACTCGCAGTACGAGGCGTGCCATCTATATCGTATCCCAGGATAGGATCGTCAGCATTTTCATGATAGACGCTTACCATAGCATGTACAGCTTTTAAAAATGGCTCATCTAGCTGATCGATGAGTTCATGGAGATCAGCTCTCAATTCAACAGTACTCATATTTTTGATTTAAGTTTTGCTAAAGATAAGGGTTTTTAGGGTTTAAAATCTCCCGTTGCTACAGCTAAAGCTCCACCACTAGTGTCGGCCTAGTCAATCCATAACGGCATACACCGATCATAGTCCAGCTCGTAATAATTCACCCCCAGATTGGATAACTTGATGCATTGCAGCACAGTTATAGTAATTCTCCTTGAACAAAGCTGGGACCTCTTTTGATATGCATGATTCGAATTACGAAGACTTCACTGGTAGATTCATCTACATGAAAGATGACTTTATAATTTCCTGCTAGTGCTCGGCGATAATAATCTCCAACAAACTCATAAGTCTCCCGTACTGGAGCATGCTTACTGGGCATTACTTTTAGATTCTCAATGACCTCTATGATTGCATCATGAACTGCTAAAATACTGTCAAAAGACACTGTATCCGCTAGATAATCAATAATATCTTCCAAATCCTGCTGAGCAGCAGGCGTAATAACTACTTGGAACGTTCCAGCCATTGCGCAGAGCGTTCTTTAAGTTCTTCAATACCGATTCCCTCCCCAGTCTTTGCCCGCCGGATTTGCTCCGCTGCCTCTTCCAAAAACGTGCTTACCTGCACGGGATTCCCCTTAGCAGAATAACCTATTATCTGATTAGACTGCTTGCGCACATAAGTTTCCATAAGCTGATAGATAGCTTCGAAAAACTCATTATCCATCTGGTCTATTAGTTCGTGAGCATGCGCTCTTTTTGCTTCTTGGCTCATCCTGATTGATATACTACTTTTAAAAATGATCCATCTAGTTGATGGAAATTAGCTCTCCATTCAACACCACTTATGCTTCCAATTTAAGTTCTGCTAAAGATAAGGCTTTTTAGCATTCAAAACTTCCCGCACTGCCGCCACCGCCAAGGCTCGGCTCTGCCCCTCCTGCTCTGTCCCCACCACGGCATTGTAGTAACTCGCCCGCTCAAACACCGCCGGGCGCTGCTCCTGGTGCTGGCGTAGCCAATCTATCAAAGCATCCACCTCTTGCAAAGATTCTACTAAGCCCTGCTTGATAAACCCATAGTAATCCGATAAGCTATCGTTAAAAGGGAAATATAGGGCATTGATATTCAACAACACCGCTTCCAAATGCGTCGAGGTATCACCAGCGATGAGTACATCCTGCTGGAGCAAAAAGTCAAAGATAGATTCTTGGCGGGCGTTGGAGATGCGGATGCCTTTTGGCAAGTCAAAGGGGCGGTCGTCGCGGGGATGGGCGCGGAAGCTGAATTGGAGCTTGGGGAAGACGCGGTAAAGCTGGTGGGTGAGCTGACTGAGGCGCTGGGCATTATCTACGAAAGTGCCACAGATTGCTACGTTTTGGATCGGGCCTGCGGTTTTGCGCTGGCTGAGGTAGTGATCAAACTTGGGCATACCAATGAGCTTTACCTTACCCGTAATAGGGCCACATCGCTCATATTTGTCTAAGGAATCTTGCCCTTCCAGCAAGCTCAGACTAAACCGCAGAGGCGGAAAAAAAGTCGAAACACTCGCATGCTGGATGTACACCGTGGGGATACCCAAGGCATTTGCGGCAAGCAAAAAAGCACGCATAGTCGGTACGTGATCATTGGCAAAGATTAGGGCTTTAGGGCGATGCTTCTTCAGACTATTCAACGCAGCTTCATACCGCCCAAGTGCAAATAGCCATTCGTCCGGCTTTCGCCAAATAATAGCTCCAAAGGTGCGCCAAACTAACAGCAGCAGCTTATGCTTTTTGTACCAATACCATAAACTACCATGCAAGCTCAGCCAGCCCGCGCCCGCTAAACGCGCCGCCTTCTTATTCGTTGCTACCCAAACCGTACCCTCTAGTTGCTCCTGGAAAAAGACCAAACTATCTCGATTATTCTGCGAGCCCACCATCAGCCATACCTTCCCCTCTAGCTCCTCGGCCCCCTGCCAGTCTTTTTTGCCGTAAAGCAACACATCCTTGGCGAGCTTCCCGAAATGCTGGAAGGCTGTGCTCCAATTGTTAACCCAACTCCCCTTTGGCAGGAAGCACTCGTATGGCCCTAAGCGCACCCACAATAGTTCTTTATAAATCTCCTGCCAAGTCATATTATCGCCATTTGAATTGCCACACTTCTTTGGAAAACCAAGGCATCGGATACAAGCGGTGCGCAATGATAATGGTAAGTAACATCGTAACAAAATACGAAATCACCGTAGCATACGCCGCTCCCATCGCCCCATACGCCTGAATCAGGTAATAGTTGAGCGCCAAATTCAAACCCACATTCGGAATAGCCAGCAAGGTGAAGATGTAAGTTTTACCAGAGTAGTGAATGTAATTCGCAAAGATATTGTACACGCCATAAAACAAGTAGCCCAGGCCCACCCAAAAGACGTATTGATAGCCCTCATAAAATTTGGGATCAAAAATAAACTCAAAAATATACGGCGCTGCCAGCGTCAAA
The DNA here is from genome assembly GCA_039208045.1 of Bacteroidota bacterium. Lineage (GTDB taxonomy): Bacteria > Bacteroidota > Bacteroidia > Chitinophagales > Saprospiraceae > JBCCRH01. The sequence goes on along the minus strand of JBCCRH010000085.1, from coordinate 5,681 downwards.
AGACCCAAAGCCAACAACATCGCCCCCACAAAACCATAAGAAATACGCACCACCTGCAATTGCCGATTCCAGTCTAGCTTTTTCAACGATTCAAACAAAAACGGCAAAAAAGCCAAACTAAACGCAATCACCATAATCTGCATCCCCATCCCCACTTTATAGCCCATATCATACACCCCCAATTCCGCCCGACTCACCATCTTATCAATAAATTCCTTATCCGAATACTCCACTACAAAAGCCCCAATCCGATGCGGAATCAACGGTATTCCGAAAATAAGCGCGTGCCGCAGGTAACTTTTGCGAAAGCGAAAGGTAAAAAAGCCCTGGCGTAAAAACACCACCAAGCTAATCGCCGCAAATACCGCATAGCTAATCGCCATTCCCGTCGCACGCCCCTCCCACGACCAATCCAAACCAATCACCAGCCACAGCGAAACACCAAAATTCAGCACAGAAAGCGCAATACTAAACAACCCAAACCACTGCGCCTCATCCCTCAGCCGAAAGATATTCAAACACTGCTCATTCAACATTTGCGAAAGCGCCATAATGACCGTCAGCACCACCCAAATCGGCGGCATCTGCATCCACGCCGCTAGCGGCTCATTAAACACCAGCGCCAACAGCAACACCCCCACAAAAAGCACCCCTGGCGTCACAAAAGCCGTACTAAAATAATCCGAAAACGACCGCCCCTCCAACTCAAAATATTGCACCGACACCGCCGCCTTACTCCCCGTCTCCAACAAAATAGCCGTCAGCAAGATATAATTGTTCAGCAACGCCAAAGTCCCCCACTCTGCCTTATCCAAATAAGCCGACAAAATCGGCGCCAACACCAATCCCATCCCTCGATTAATAAAGGTCGCAATCGTATAAATGGAAAATGACTTCAGTAACTGCATCGCCCCCAAAACTACGGGCAATTTCACACCCCACAAGATTTTTTGAAAAAAATTTAAACCCAAGCGCAAGTTTGAAGTCCAAGCCTTGTCCTAGTTAGTACCAAGTAGAGGCGGGCAGCCCGCCAAATTAAGTGGGTGCGGGTGCCAGCTTTGCGCGCGAGCCTTTAATTTGGCAAGCATTTTGGTTACTTTTTTGCGACTGAAAAAGTAACACGCCGTAGGCAAATACAAAGCAGTAGAAAACTATTCTAAACCACTAAAAACTAACGACAAAAAGCATAATCGCCACTAAAGTACTTCCCATTTACATCACCAAAATCACACCTTAATGACAAACCGAATCAAAAACACCCCCCTACTACTCCTATGCCTTTTTCACTTTACCGCCTGTGAAATGGACGAAGCCATCCCCTTCAGCGATGAAGAACTAGGCGTCGGCCACGACATTACCTTCGAAGTACTGACCCAACTACCGAACCTACCGAATGAGCTGTACAACTACACCAATCTCCCGCTACCCAACCACCTGCAAATACCGCCGGTGCTCAATACCGATAACACCCCCGCCAATAACCCCGTAACGGACGAGGGAGCTACGCTGGGCCGAGTGCTCTTCTATGACCGAAATCTTTCTGCCAACAATCGCGTTTCCTGTGCTTCCTGCCACGTCCAAGCGGAGGGCTTTTCAGATAGCAAGACCTTCAGCGAAGGCTTCGAAGGAGGGCTCACTGGGCGCCATTCCATGTCGCTCGTCAATGCCACCTACTACCGAAACGGCGCCTTCTTCTGGGACGAACGAGCCGCCACGCTGGAAGAACAGACCCTCATGCCCATCCAAGATCACATTGAAATGGGCATGGAGCTGGATACCCTGGTGCTAAAGCTACGCCTAGTCCCCTACTATGGGCAGCTCTTTTACAACGCCTTCGGCACGACCGCCATCACCTCCGAGCGCATTTCCCTGGCCCTATCCCAGTTTGTCCGCTCCATGGTATCCTACCAAACCAAATACGACGAAGGCCGCGCACTGCTACAGCCTGGTCAAGCTCCCGGCGATACGCCGTTCCCCAATTTTACCGATCTAGAAAACTTAGGCAAAGCCCTCTATTTTGCCGGGCCTGGTGGCCCCGGTGGGCAAGGTGGTGCAGCCTGTGTCACTTGCCACTCCGCGGAGACCTTCTCAGCCCCCGATGTGCGCAACAATGGACTCGATTTAGTCTACGAAGATCAAGGCGTCGGCGATGTCACCGGCAATGCCCAAGATATTGGCGATTTCAAAACCCCTTCCCTGCGTAGCATTGCCCTCACTGCCCCCTACATGCACGATGGCCGCTTTGCCACCCTCGAAGAGGTCATCGAGCACTACAACAGCGGCGTTCAGGCCCACCCTAATCTCTCCCCTCCCCTCCTACAACCCAATGGACAGGTGCGAAGGCTCAACCTCACGCAAAACGAAAAGGACGCCCTCATCGCCTTCCTACATACCCTAACAGACGAAGCTTTGGCAACAGACGAAAAGTACTCCAATCCATTTAATTAAACTTACTTGGGTGTGACCCCCGATTCGATGCTGATAGCTATCCAATCGGGGGTCGCTACGTTTCGGGGCTCGCTATTCGCTCGGCCCCACCGCTCCTATCGTCGCAGCGGGTCTGCCCGCTTAAAGCGGTCCCCCCTGCACATCGCTCACACGCCCCAGCTACTCCTTCAAGTATTCCCTAACCCTCCGCCCCAACTCCACACTCAAAGCCCGCCCCGACTCCCGATACAAATGATTCCCATCCGTAAATTGCCACGATAAACTGCTCGCTGTAAAATCCTCAAAAGCACAGCCCTGCACCTTGGCTACCTCCTGCATCTCCCCACTGAAGCCCGACCAATACCCTCGTTCAATTTCCATCAGCCCCTCCCCCACCGGCAGCCGCACCAGCACCACTCGCCCATGCTCCTTCAGAAAAGCAATCGTCCGTTCCAAAGCCTGCATCCGATAAGCCGAAGCTTGATACTGCTTAGCCATACCTTCATACTGAGCAATCTTTTCCTTGGTACGCTTTGCCACACTCTTAATATCCATAGGCACATCCACTTCCAACCACCCATCTTCATGCAAATACAATTCCGGGCTCAGCCAAGGCTGTAACAAGATATGCCCCCACATTTTAGGATATTCCTGCATCAGGTACTCCCAATTTGGCCTACAACTCATACACTCCAACGTCTGTATCGGCAGCCCCATCTCCCGCACGCGACTAGTATCCCCAGCACGCCCCACCTCCACCGACAAACTCCAAGGATCCACCGAAAGAATAAACAGCCCATTCCGCGTCCCATCCTCCAACTTCCGCCGAATCGCCCTCAAATACGCCTCCCCATAAGGCGAATGCAAATTCGTAAACGCAAAATTAAACACCGGCCCCTCTACCCCCCCCTGAGCCATCACCCCCGCTAGCCCTGCATTCAGCACCTCCGGCACCACCCCCTGCGCCGCCCGCGACGTCCCCAAAATCAAGCTCCGCTGCTTCGGCGTCGCATAGCGCACATAGTAAGCATCCGCATGCCCCCCCGCCCAATACGCGACCCCTACATGCACTGCTAGCACAAGCACCCCCACCAATCCACTTTTTATCAAAAATAATCTCATCATTCCCAAGTAAGATCAATGCTCATCCTTCTTCCTCCGACCCCCGTCCTCCGTCCTTCTCCCTCCGTCCTCCCCAACTCCTTTAACCACATTAGCCACATCAGGGCACATTAGAATCACATTAGACAACTCCTAAACCCTCAAACACCTAAACCCTTAAACTCCAAAACCCCCAAACCAACTCAAAACTCCAAGTTCACCCCCACTAAAAAGTTACGCCCCGCCTGCGGATAAAACCCCTGATCGACCACCACCTCATTACCAAGTCGGTAACGATATGACCACGCATTCGTCTCATACAAACTATCAAAAATATTACGAGCCAAAACCGTAAACTTAATCCGCTTTAGCCAATTCGTCTGAATAGCATATTCAATACGGAAGTCCGTAAAACTGTAGGCATCAAGTGCATTATTAGGATCACCACTCAAGTCAATTTGCTGCTCGCCCACATAACGCGTCATCCACGCCAAGTTCAGGTCATGCTTTTCCAGGCTAGGCAGCGCATCATAGCTCAGCGTCAGGCCTCCAACGATGCTGGGTGAAAAAGGTAAATCCGCATCTTCGCGGCTAATCATTTCTTGGTTGAGCCAGACGAAATTTTCGTCATAGACATCGATAAATTCATTGTACGCTACTACTTTATTCTGGCTGAAGGTCGCATTGGCATCCAAGCGGAGGCCTTTATACAATTCTACACCACCTACCAATTCTATACCTAAGCGGTAGCTCTCATCTAGATTCACACGAGTAGTCTCCCCCACATCGTTCACCTGGCCATTTAGCGCAAGCTGATCGCGATAGAGCATATGGTACACATTAACTCCAATCGCAGCCTTCTCGAAGCGGTGGCGATAGCCGATCTCCGTATTATAGAGTTTTTCTGCTTTGGGGCGGTTCGAGGGAGTGGAAAGGGTAAAATCATTGCGGTTCGGCTCGCGGTGCGCTAGGGCAAAGGAAGCGTAGATATCTACATCATCGGTAAGTGAAAAGAACAGCCCAGCTTTTGGATTAAAGAAATCAAGGGCGATAGACTGATCTACATTCTCCAAATTCTCGTTGAAGCCTAAGAAATCATAGTCGATACGACGGTACTGTAGGTCAATAAAACCATTGAGGCCATAGGTCAGCTCGTAGTTGGCTTTGGTGTAAATATTGAAATCCCTTTTGGTCGCATCATTATCATAGTAGCGGTCACGAATTTCATTTTGATTGTTGAAACGCGACCAGATCACTTCACCGTAATGGTCATTTTGGTAAGTACTGTATGCCCCACCTATGGTTACATCCAAGCGGTTGTTATTACTGAGATAATTAAGGGCATAGGTGCCCACATAGAAGTGATTATCCAGCCAGCGCCGCTCAATGAGGTCAGAATTAGTAATGGTGCTATCGCCCAGAGTTACTGGCCCAATACCGTATTCCTCTAGGTCTTCATCGCCCTGGTAGAGTTCAAAAAAGCCCTTTCCACGTGTATAGTTCAAGGCAAGGTTGAGGTTCCAGTTTTTATCCAATTGGTTGTTGTACAAGAGCTGATAGTGAGTTTGCATATAATTATCCACCTCATTATCGTAAGGTTCCCCTTCTTTTTCAGTACCCGCAGAATTGAACGTACGCAAATCGGGATCGTCCACAAAAGCCGAAGGCACGCCGTTCCAAGCTTGGTAGGTAATCTCATGCCCGTGGAATACATTGAAGCGGAGTAAGCTTGTCTCTCCCACATACGCTCCAGACAAGTAGAACGATTCCAAATCTGCTGAAGCGCGGTCGATATAGCCATCCGAATTGATGCGCGAAATGCGTCCATCGATGGTAAAGCGATTATTGAGTAAGCCTGAACCAAAACGTACATTGGCCCGTCGGGTATTAAAAGAGCCCAAGGAAGCCCCAATTCTGGCGTAAGCCTCCCGCTCCAACTTAGAAGTATTGAGATTAATCGTACCCCCAAATGCACCAGCACCATTCGTAGAAGTACCCACCCCACGCTGCACCTGAATATCAGAAGTAGAACTCACTAAATCGGGCAAATTGACCCAAAATACGCCTTGCGACTCCGAGTCATTCAGTGGAATGCCATTAATAGTCACATTAATTCCCGTCGGATCAGTTCCCCTAATCCATACGCCTGTATA
>JBCCRH010000084.1:0-16180 GCA_039208045.1 Bacteroidota bacterium | reverse complement strand
GGAAACTTATATTTTGCTCCTTTTGATGATAGAATTCTCATTCAAGATAGCTAATTCTAGCATGGTTAGAAGCGAAATAAGCATTTTTTTGCGATTCCATCAGTTAGGTGGAACCTAATTTGGTATTATTTGGATGTAATGGAGCGGAGAGAGAGGGATTCGAACCCTCGATACCGGGTTACGGTATACACGCTTTCCAGGCGTGCCTCTTCAGCCACTCGAGCACCTCTCCATTTAATTTCCCTAATCTCTCAGTTATTCTAATGAACATTCCGACAATCGGCAGTCACAAAAATTGTAAAAAGATGTTACAAATCAAAATTTTTTAAACATCCTTGCCCTACAAGCGATAGAAGTGTTCGTAAGCACCTAGCTTACTTCCGATTTGGTTGTTTCAAATAACTGTCTTGCATTATGCGTAGTAACACGTGCCACTTCTGATAAGCTCGTCTCTTTCACTTCTGCCAATTTAGTAGCGATTAATCGCAAATAAGCACTTTCATTGCGTTTGCCACGATAGGGGGTAGGTGCCAAATAAGGGGCATCGGTTTCCAGTACCAGGTGCTGAAGATCAATCGGTTGAAGGGCTTTATCTAGTCCTGCCTTTTTAAACGTTAAAACGCCACCAATCCCCATTAAAAAGCCTAAGTCGATGATGCGCTGCGCCTGTTCAGTAGTTCCTGTAAAGCAGTGAAAGATACCTCGCAGCGAGCCATCCTGTATAGGTTCTAGCAAATCTAAGATCATATCAATCGATTCCCGAGAGTGAATCACAAAAGGCACATCCAAAGACTTGGCCCAAGCTACTTGCCGTAGAAAAGCAGCCTTTTGCTGTTCCACGAAAGTGGTATCCCAGTATAAGTCTATGCCTATTTCACCGATAGCACACCAAGCTCGCTTGTCTAGCCAGTGTTCGACTACCTTTAGCTCTTCCTCTACCTTTTCATTCACTGAACAAGGATGTAAGCCCATCATCGCAAAGCATCGATTCGGATAGGCAGCTTCCAATGCTAGCATTCCTTCTATCGAACTACTGTCGATATTGGGTAAGTAAAACTCTGCGACTCCTTCCGCCACAGCGCGGGTAATCATCGCATCTCTATCTTCATCAAACTGCTTGGCATACAAGTGAGTATGCGTATCTATAAGTTGCATGGTATATCGTGCTTAGGTAATTCCCCGCAAAAGTATTGATTAATTTTTAAACAGTTTTGGTGTATGGCGCATGGAAATTCATAGGAGAGCTGTTAATTTAGCCGCATGGCGAAAAAGCAAAAGTTTTACGTCGTTTGGGAAGGGCATGAGCCTGGCATCTACGACTCCTGGCAGGCATGCCAACGACAAATTAAGAATTATGCGGGTGCAAAATACAAAGCATTTCCTTCCAAAGCAGCTGCCGAAGAAGCGTTTGGTTCTAACTATCAAGACTATATTGGCAACAATGCGACCAAAGCCAAGCCCTCCAAGCCTAAGGAAATACCAGCATCTATGCTTGGCGAGGTCAACTGGGAAAGTATCGCCGTAGACGCTGCTTGTAGTGGCAACCCCGGCGTGATGGAGTACCAAGGCGTAGATACCAAGACCGGGCAGCAGCTATTCCACAAGAAATTTTCATTAGGTACCAATAATATTGGTGAATTCCTCGCACTCGTGCATGCCCTAGCTCAGTTCAAGAAAGAGGGCAAGGACACCCCCATCTATACCGACTCCAAAATTGCGATGGGCTGGGTACGCAAAAAGAAATGCCGCACCAAACTGGCTCGCACGGCCAAAACAGCATTCCTCTACCAAGTAATTGGTCGCGCCGAGCAATGGCTCCAGAGCAATACCTACTCCAATCCTATCCTGAAGTGGGATACGGAGCGCTGGGGCGAGATTCCGGCTGATTTTGGGCGTAAGTAAGGGGATTTGGGTGTACCCGCCACCACTCCCCTAAGCAAATTCTAAGTAAGCGGTGGCGGGCGCTACGTTACGCAGCTCGTTATTCACTCGGCCCTACGGGCTAGCTCCGATTAAGTCGGAGCTACTGCTCCACATCGCTTACACGCTAGGCTTTTTCCTTTTCAAAATCAATCGTTTCAAGAGAATAAAATCACCCCACGCCATCAACTACTGGGCTAAGCTCGAAGCTGGCCAGGTGTACCACTTCTATAATCACGGCGTAGGTCGTGACAATCTCTTCTCAGCTTACCGCTTCGCCACGAACTTCATCTTATAATCCGGATTAATTTTTCCCTGCTTGATTTTCTCCAACTTGCGGCGTACCAGCTGGCGTTTCACCGGCTTCAAGTGCTGAACAAATAGCACCCCATCAATATGATCGTATTCGTGCTGGATCACCCTGGCAGTAAATCCAGTAAACACCTCCTCCTGTTCTTCGAAGTTTTCATCCAGGTAACGCAAGCGAAGCTGGCTAGGACGATCTACATTACCACGAACATCGGGGATACTCAAGCAGCCTTCTTCATAACCCTCCGGCTCACCCGCTTCCTCCACTTTGTGCGCATTAATAAACACTTTCTTTACACCAGTACCTGCCTCTTCTTGGCTTTTCAGTTGAGTGGTATCAATCATAAATATACGAATCGATAGGCCAATTTGTGGAGCCGCTAAGCCGATGCCTTCAGCATGGTACATGGTCTCCCACATATTCTCGATCAATTGAGGTAAATCAGGATAGTCTTTATCTATGTCAACAGCTACTTTCTTCAATACGGGTTGTCCGTAAGCATAAATTGGAAGTATCATATTCTTATTCTCCTTTACTGGTATCCATATAATCTTGCAAAATTAAAGCAGCGCTTACTTTATCTATCAAAGCTTTGTCGCGACGCTTTTTGCGCTTCGCACCACTCTGCAATATGATGGCTTTCGCATCTTCAGAGGTATAGCGTTCATCATGTAAAACAACCTTTATTTGAGGATAAAGTTTTTGAAGCTTTCGAACGAAGCCTACCACTAAATGCGCAATTTTTGTGGGCTGGCCATCTAAATGGAGGGGTTCCCCTACTACCACCGTTTCTACCTCTTCTTGCTCAAAATAGTGTGCCAAGAAAGCAAACAAGTCTTGCGTAGCTACTGTATCTAAACCACTAGCTATAATCTGAAGCGGATCAGTGACGGCTATCCCTGTGCGCTTGGTACCATAATCTATTGCTAAAATGCGTGCCACGCCACAAAAGTATCATATATCATATTAAATCACGTAATCGGAAGCGGAATTTTAAGGTCTCCCCGTTCCGTTTGACTTTCATCTTGATTTTTTTCCCAATTCGCCCTTGTAATTTGTTGGTGATACCTTGGAGCGAATAAAAGCCTGCCGGCCACCAATTGACTTTTAATAATTTATCTCCTATCTGTAATCCGGCTTCATCTGCCGGGCTATTGGGAACGATACCATATATAATGTATTCATCCAGTCTTGGTCCGGATGCGGCTAAGAGTAAACCACTACGATCGTATTTAAAGGATTGCTTGAACTTCTTATTCGGTTTTACATAGCACTTTTCTCGTACATAGTCCATAATGATGGTAAACCTGCTGAGGACAGGGTTGCCAATCAGCCCATTACGCTGATTAAGAAAGGTGGAGTCCATATCAGGAGAAACTTCCTGGAAGGTAGTGATCAAATTATTGAAAGACATACCTTCTATATCCAATCGCTGAATTCGACCTACAAAACCTTCTAACTCCCCACCCAAGCCCGCCCCAAACTGAGAGCGAATCACATTTTCGGGTAACTTCAAATTGGGGTGGGTATTAGTATGCAATAGAAATGGAAGGTTTGCACCAGTATCCATTAAAAGTTTAACGTCTGCTGTTATGCTATCACCAAAGATGGTATTAGCAAGAAGGTAAGGTTTGGTTTTGGTAATCGTTACCGGTAGCTCAACAAAATCTTCAGGGGGTTCAAAGTACCTTGGTTTGTACAGCGTGATTCGTTTTCTCCGGTAGTCGATCTTTACCACAAATCGCCTGAAAATATCCGCTCCAAGAATCCCATGTATATTTACCCCCACAAACTCTTCAAAACGAAAGTAGTCATCATCCAGTACCAGTATGGAGCGATTGATGGCCCTAAAACCCTTGATTCGCATAGAGATTCCTTGTGCCAGATAAGCCGTTAATTCTGTTTCCATATCGGCGCCCATCACGTTGAACCGTCGCTTGTAATCGATCTGTAGCAAGTCTGAAATTTCTCGTTTGGTGAGAATAGTATGGCTGGCACCAGTATCAAAAATGAAGTGTAGTGGCAAGAAACCATTAAAAAGTAGATCTACAACGATAAAGTTATTTTCATAACGGAAGGGAAATTCTATTTGGTCTGCATTTCTTGGGACAGCTAAATCGGCGACTTGGCCCACTAATGCAGAAGAACTGTTGTATAGTAAATAAGCAATAAAGAAGCAAGACCAACAAAACCTTTTTATCATCGCCAATGGATTGTTTTTCAAGAGGTGAAATTTAGCTAAAAGCTTGGTGTTTATAACCGTCTAATCGAAAAAATCAAAAATCTCATCTTACCGCTTTGAAGAGCAGCAAATTTGATTTGCTTGTCGTTAAAGTACTGCTATGATTTATGTTTCCTAAATGTTAAATCCTAATTTTATTCTGTTTTTGACCCATAAATGAAAATGTTTTTGCTTGTACTTGGTTTTTTAAAACTTATTTAGGACTTTTACGCCTAGTTAGTGTGAAAGAAACACATTGTATAAACACCTCATATTCCCCAAAAAAAATCATGCAGTTATAATCCCTAGAATGACTCATCTGATCGTTTTTCAGAAGAGCAGAAGGATCAAAAAATCCTTCAAAACTATGAAGTTAAATCGTTTTTCAAAGATAAAAAGCTGTTTATAGCTATTTGATTTTATTACCAGACGTAACTGCATTTTCTAACTAAATTTGAGTAATGTATGAAACTTAAAGTCGACTATTTGCCCAAGATGGGCTTAGTCGTCCTTGCTTTATTGCTTGGCAATGCACTGCTTGCCCAGCGTACGATCACAGGGACGATTACAGACGCAGAAAACGGAGACCCACTTATCGGGGCAAACGTTTTAGTCGTGGGTACCAGCACAGGTACCGTTACAGAGTTTGATGGAACTTACAGCCTTAATGTTCCTGCTGACGCAAAAGCTCTAGAATTCTCTTACACCGGTTATGGTTCACAGACTATCGAGATCACTGCTGACCAAACAACACTAGACATCTCACTCGCTCCAGGGCAAGCATTAGAAGAAGTCGTAGTGGTAGGATATGGTACGCAAAAAGCGAAGGAGATTACCAGTTCCGTAGTTAGTATTAAGGCGGAAGATTTCAACCAAGGTAACGTAAATGATCCCGTACAGCTGCTACAGGGTAAGGTGGCAGGTTTGTCTATCGCACGCCCAGGTGGTGACCCCAATGGTGGATTCCAAATTCGCTTGCGCGGTTTGTCTACCTTTGGTGCTCAGTTAGAGCCTCTAGTGGTAGTGGATGGGGTACCAGGTGCCAGCTTACAGAATATTGACCCTAATGACATCGCTAGTATCGATGTATTGAAGGATGGTTCTGCTGCTGCGATTTATGGTACACGTGGTTCTTCAGGGGTTATCTTGATTACCACCAAGAAAGGTACTAAAGGAGGTACGGTAAAAGTAGATTATAACGCACAGGTTACAGTAGAAAATATTGCTAACTCTATCGATATAATGAATGCTGATGAGTACATTGACATCGGAGGTACAGATATTGGTTCGGATACAGATTGGTATGATGCAGTTTCTCAAACTGGTGTTTTCCAAGTACATAACTTATCCCTATCCGGTGGTTTGAGCGCTAACAATAGCTACCGTTTTGCAGTGAATTATCGTGAGGGTGAAGGTATTTTGAGAAACTCTGGTTTCGATCAGCTAAACGCTCGTTTGAACCTATCTCAAGCTGCTTTGGATGATCGCTTGAAGATGACGATGAACTTGTCTGCTACTAGAAGAAATTCTGACATCGGGTTTTCAGAAGCTTTCCGTTATGCTACTTACTACAATCCAACTGCTCCTATTCTCGACGCAAGTCAGACGGAGTTTGATGGCTACTATCAGTTAGCTAACTTTGATTATTTCAACCCAGTATCAATCATCGAGCAGAATATCAACGAAGGACAGACAGAACGTATCAATGCCGACTTCCGCGCAAGCTTCGAAGTAATTGATGGCTTGAGCTTGTCTGCTTTCTATTCTTACCAGAATAATGATGAGTTATTTGGAGAATATTATGGTCGTTTTAGCCGCTTCCGTGGTTCTGACCGTGGCGGTTTAGCACGTCGTATCACGAACAACTTTACGAATCAGCTATTTGAATTGACTGGTCAGTACGAGCGCGACTTTAGTGGATTGAACTTCCGCTTGTTGGGGGGATATTCTTACCAAGATTTCTTCAACGAAGGCTCTTTCATCGAAGCAGGTGAATTCTTGACAGATGCATTTACCTACAACAATCTAAATGCTTCTAATGATATTTCTCAAGGGGAAGCTGATGTTGATTCATACAAGAACTCTGATAGATTGATCGCGTTCTTCGGACGTATCAACTTGAACTACGATGATACGTACTTCTTAACAGCAAGTATTCGTCGGGAAGGTTCTAGCCGTTTTGGTGACAACAACAAATGGGGATGGTTCCCAGCAGTTAGTGGTGGTGTAACCTTGACGAACTTATTCGAAACAGAAGCAATTGACAACTTGAAGTTGAGAGTTGGTTACGGTGTGACTGGTAATAATGCGCCGCAGAGTTACCTTTCATTCACACGTTTTGGTCCTAGTGGGGCATTTTACCCAGTTGATGGATCACTTGTTGGTGGCTGGGGCCCCGTTAGTAACTCTAACCCAGACTTGAAGTGGGAGGTAAAGTCGGAGCTTAATGTAGGTTTAGATTTTGCTTTGCTTGATTACAAATTGACCGGTTCTATCGATTATTACACACGTACTACTGAAGATTTGATCTTGGAAGTAGGGGTGGATCAAACCACAAACTTCTTTGACCAAAACTTCGTGAATTTAGGAGAATTACAGTCAAGTGGACTTGAATTGGCATTGAATGCTGTGATGATTGACAACCAAGCATTCAGCTATGAGACAGGTGTAACATTCACCTACTTCATCGAAAACGAAATCGTTTCCTTGAACAATAGTGACTTCCAGTTTGCTCCAACTGGTCAGCTACCACGTGCCAACCTTGGTGCTCCTGGTCTAAACGACACTCGTTTGATCCTGCTTCAGGAGGGTGCTCCAGTGGGCCAGATTTGGGGACCTGTATTTAATGGTATCAATGATGATGGTACATACAACTTGACAGATGTAGACGGTAACGGTGAGATCAACGAAGCAGATAATCAAGTAATTGGTAATGGCCTTCCTGATTTCGAATTAGGTTGGAATAACACCTTCACCTTCGGTGATTTCGATTTCAACTTCTTCTTGAGAGGAACGTTTGGACACGATTTAGTGAATACTTATCGAGTATTCTACGAAAACTTGAATGCAGGTTCTATCGGATCATTTAACCGTGTTAAAACCGATAATTTCGATCCAAGCTTGACAGATGCACCGTTTTTCTCTTCTTACTATGTAGAAGATGCATCCTTCTTGCGTTTGGATAACGCCACTTTGGGTTACAATATCCAATTACCTGAAGGAAGTTGGTTCCGCAAGTTGAGAGTTTTTGTAAACGCTCAGAACTTGTTTACGATTACAGATTACACAGGTGTTGATCCTGAAGCTCGTTGGGTAGATACAGGTACTACGGATAATGGTGGTCGTCCACTGGAAACTCCAGATGCACTATCTCCAGGTATCGAGCGTCGTTCTACGTATTTTACGCAAAGAGCCTTTACCTTTGGTGTAAATGTCGGCTTCTAAATAGTAAGTAGGAATTTTGTTCTATTCTTGCTGTTTTTTGACAGAATACTAGCAAACAATCCATATTTTTGGCTTGTTATGGCGATAAATCAAAAAATTAAAACGATGAAAAAACTATATTTCTTAACAAAAATTCTGGCTGCCGCTTTGTTTTTAGTGGTACTGCCCCAGTCCTGTACGGACTTAGAGGAAGAATTATTTGACTCGGTGAGTCAAGATAACTTCTTCCAAACAGATGATGAACTTAGAGCAGGTTTCGCAGAAGCTTATGCTCGCCTACGTAGCTTTGCTAACCACGGTAACTACTTCTCTATCCAGGAGGTTCCTAGTGATGAAGCAATGATTCCACAGCGCGGTGGTGACTGGTTTGATGGTGGTTTGTGGCTACGTGTACACCGCCACGAGCAAAATGCAAACGAATCAGTAATCAATAACGTTTGGAACTTCGCTTATGGAGGTATCAACTTGATCAACCTATTAGTAGAAACATTTGAAGCTAACGAAGCTGATGCTGCTACAGTTTCTGAGTTGAAAGTACTACGTGCCTTCTACTATTTCATGCTATTGGATGTGTTTGGTAATGTGCCAATTGTAGATGCAACAACTGGTTTCGATAAGCCTGCAAACAATACTCGTTTAGAAGTATATGAGTTTGTAGTACGCGAATTGACAGAGAACGTACCTAACTTATCTAGGAATGTAGGCGCTATGTATGGTCGTTTCCACTACTATGCAGGTCAGGCTTTATTGGCAAAAGTATATATCAATGCTGAAGTATACGCTGGCAAGACCGAGTGGGTAAATGCAGAAGCTGCTATCGATGAAGTGATGAGTGGTCCATTCTCCTTAGAAGATGACTACTTCACTAACTTTAATGCAGACAACGATGGCTCTAACGAGATCATATTCGGTATTCCTTACGATCGTGTAAATCTACAAGGTTTCAACTTGCCTCAGATGACGCTGCACTACTCTAGTCAGTCTACGTTCAATTTGGAGCAGCAGCCTTGGAATGGATACTGTACACTACAGGAGTTCTACAACTCATATGATGACGCAGATGGCCGTAAAGGTATTTCTGGTGATCAGAAAACACGTGGTAATTTCATCGTAGGTCCACAGTTTGCTTCTGATGGTACGACTCGCTTAGAAGATGCTGGTGCAGAAGCTGGTGATCCAGATGGTACACCATTGACATTCACACCAGAAATTAACGAGCACTTCCCGAATGCCTTGCGTCAAGCAGGTGCACGTATCGGTAAGTACGAATTCTTGGACGGAGCAACGCCTGAATTGGATAATGATTTCCCTGTATTCCGTTTGGCTGACTTAATGCTAATGAAAGCAGAGGTGCGCTGGCGTCAAAGTGCTGGTGATGCATCAGCGCTTCAGTTAGTGAACCAAATTAGAGCACGTGCTGGTATGCCTGGCTTCGATGCACTTAATGCAGAGAACCTATTGGCAGAGCGTGGTCGTGAAATGTTTGCAGAAACATGGCGTCGTAACGACTTGATCCGTTTCGGAGTATTCGGTGAAGCCTGGGATTTCAAGCCTGCTTCTACAGCAGACAAAGAAATTTTCCCACTACCTCAGCCTCAACTAGATGTTAATGATAACCTACAGCAGAATCCAGGTTATTAAAATATATTGATTTGTTGAATTTAAGGAAGCAAGTGGCTATGGCTGCTTGCTTCCTTTTTTTATCTTCTGTAACGTAATTTAACTCAGCAATAAAAATGAAAAAGCTGTTCTTATGGAGTGTGGCTTTTTTTATGGTTCTTCAAGCCTGCACACTCGACTCTGAATACGATCGCCTGGTGAAACGTGAAATGGCAACAGGTGAGCGCTATGATAGCCTGATCTTGGGTACTTATTTTGGGATGGAAGCAGAGGCTTTTTATGACCATTGCTGGGAGTTGAATAAAAAGAAAATTGTAAAGGAAGGCCCCGGAAATAGTAGTGTAGAGTACCGATTGGATGATGGCGAACTGAACCTAGAGGGAGCAGTTTATTTCTATCCACGTTTTTACGAGCGTAAGATTTATGAAATGCCTATGGTCTTCACGTATAATGGCTGGGCACCTTGGAACAAACAGGTAAGCTCTGATAGTTTGCTACCTAATGTACTTCACTTGCTAGAAAATTGGTACGGTGGAGAGTTCATCAAATTAGAACATCCCAAAAAGGGAGAGCTATATGTTCAAGTACAAGGAAACCGAAGAATAAAGGTGGGTAAAAAAGACGAGCGCCAAGTTGTTGCAGAGTTTACCGATCTTACCCAAGAAGCAGAAAAAAAAGCAGCTGACGCAAAAAAATCAGAACAAGAAGAAACTGGAGACTAGTCTCCCTCAAAAATCGATTGTAGTAGCATGTTTGTAAATCGTATTTGCCGTGTAGCGCTCCTAGCGTTGTGTATATCGAACTGGTCCTGCCAACAACAAACTACCAGCTCTAAGCAAGCGGCTGCTATCAATACACTCTTTACAGCACTAGCACCCGAAGCACACGGGATCGATTTTATTAATTCGCTTACCTATACCGAAGATTTCAACCCCTACATCTTCAGAAATTTCTACAACGGTGGTGGTGTTGGAGTAGGTGATATCAACAACGATGGCCTACCTGACCTCTATTTTTGTGGCAACACAGAAAATAATAAGCTCTACCTCAATAAAGGCAATTTTCAATTTGAAGATATTACACAAAAAGCAGGTGTAGCTTGCCCCAATGTATGGTCTTCTGGGGTCAGTTTTGCTGATGTCAATGGCGATGGCTGGCTCGATATATATGTCTGCAAATCAGGTGACCCCAAAGGAGAAAATCGCTATAATGAGCTATTCATCAATCAACAAGACGGCACCTTCATAGAAAAAGCACAGCAATGGGGCATTGCCGATAAGGGCCTGTCCACACACGCTGCTTTTTTTGATTATGATAAAGATGGCGACTTAGACTGCTACCTGCTCAATAACTCCATTCGTTCGGTGGGAGGCTACGATTTGCGAGAAGGGCAACGCGAAATTCGCGATACCCTGGGTGGAAATAAACTCTACCGCAACGACGGCAATCGCTTCACCGACGTCAGTGCCGAAGCAGGCATTTACGGAAGTGCTATTGGCTTTGGGCTAGGGGTGACTATTGGGGATGTCAATGGTGATACTTGGCAAGACATTTATGTATCGAACGATTTTTTTGAGCGGGATTATCTCTACATCAATAATCAAGATGGTAGTTTCTCAGAAGAACTGCCAGCACAGATGCGTGAAATTAGCCTTAGTTCGATGGGGGCCGATATGGCAGATCTCAACAATGATGGCTATCCCGAAGTATTTGTTACCGATATGCTTCCGGAAGGCGATGCGCGCATGAAGACCAAAACGGCCTTTGAAAATTGGGATAAGTACCAGCTCAATGTACGCACCGGCTACCACCACCAATTCACGCGCAACGCACTACAGCTCAACAATGGCAATGGCACATTCAGTGAAATCGGACGTCTGGCTGATGTCTTTGCAACCGATTGGAGTTGGGGGGCGCTCCTGGCAGATTTTGATCTGGATGGAAACAAAGATATTTTTGTAGCTAATGGTATTTTCAAAGACCTCACCGATCAAGACTATATTAACTATTACTCTGATCCTGCGGTGATTCGCCGCATTATGGAAGAAAAAGGCTCTGTCATTACCGAGCTGATAGACGGTATTCCGTCAGAAGCCGTTCCCAATTACCTGTTTAAAAACCAAGGCGATTATCAATTTACCAATGTAGCGGAAGAATGGGGCCTGGTAACCCCTAGCTTCTCCAACGGCTCCGCTTATGCCGACTTTGACCTAGATGGCGATCTTGATCTAGTGATCAACAACGTCAACATGCCGCCTTTCTTATACCGCAACAATGCAGACACCCTCTTACAGGAAAACCACTTTATTTCGCTTTCGCTAAAAGGGATAGGCAGTAACCTTTTTGCACTATCGAGCCAGGTGCGGGTGTATGCAGGAGGTCAAACGTATTATCAAGAACTAGCCCCCATGCGCGGCTTCCAGTCTTGCGTAGATACCCGGCTGAGCTTTGGCATTGGTACGGCTACAATCGTAGACTCCATAGTCGTACATTGGCCAGATAATCGGCTGAGTGTCCTGCGAAATATCAAAGCCAATCAGCTTATTGAACTCGATCAGGCAAGAACAGCAGAGGTGTATGCTTCCGCAAATGAAGCGACTCCACAGCACACCTACCTAAAGTCGAGCGCTACCATGGGAATCGACTATGAGCACAAAGAAAATAAGTTCGAAGATTTTGACCGCGATCACCTGCTCTACCACATGCTATCTGCCGAAGGCCCAGCAGTGGCTAAAGGCGATGCTAATGGTGATGGTCGAGAGGACTTGTACCTCGGTGGGGCCAAGGATCAGGTGGGAGAGCTGTGGCTACAGCAAGCGAATGGCCGTTTCCGAAAGGATCAACAACCCCTTTGGGCCGCCGATGCGGCAGCAGAAGATACGGATGCTGTCTTTTTTGATGCCGATGGCGATGGCGATCAAGACCTTTATGTAGCGAGTGGAGGCTACGAATTCTCGAATACTAGAGCAGAATTGGTTGATCGACTTTACCTGAATGATGGGCGTGGGCGTTTTGAGCGATCATCACAGGTGCTTCCCGCGAATCGATTTGAAGTGACGGCTTGCGTGCGGCCTGCCGATTTTGACCAAGATGGCGATCTAGATCTATTTGTGGGGATACGAAATCAACCTTCGCTTTACGGGGTACCAGTCAACGGGCATTTGCTTGAAAACGATGGGAAAGGCCAGTTCCAAGTAGTTAGTCAAAGCCGTGCATCGCAGCTCCAAAAGATCGGTATGATTACGGATGCCCAATGGGCTGATATCGATCAAGATCAAGATTTGGATTTGATCGTTGTGGGAGATTGGATGCCGGTACAAGTGTTCAAAAATGAGGGTGGAACGCTCGATTTAGCGACAGCTGAAGCTGGCCTAGAAGCGACAGCTGGTTTCTGGAATACGCTGCGCTTAGTGGATATTGATGGTGATGGTGACCAGGACATCATCGCAGGCAATCACGGCTTAAATTCCAGAATTACAGCTAGCCAGGAGCAGCCCGCCAGCTTGTATGTTAATGATTTTGATCAAAATGGCCGAGCAGAGCAAATCATCTGCGTGTATAATGGGGAGGCGTCTTATCCGATGGCTCTGCGCCATGACTTGGTGAAGCAGATGCCTGTACTCAATAAGAAATATTTGAAATACGCCAGTTACAAGGAGCAGACGATTGAAGATATTTTCCCACCGGAGGTGCTAGAACGTTCCGTAAAGTGGGAAGCGACTATGTTAGAAACTACGCTATTTGTAAATGATGGAACCGGCATTTTCCGAAAGGGAAATCTACCAGTTGAAGCGCAGTTTGCGCCCATACATGCCATCACCACTATTGATCTAAATGCAGATGGGCAACTCGACCTACTCCTTGGCGGTAACTTTTATCGAGCAAAACCCGAAATAGGCATCTATGATGCTACCTATGGCATCAGTCTGCTCAATAAAGGAGATGGTCAGTTTGAAGCCCTTCCTGCGGCGCAGTCAGGCTTCCAGGTGAAGGGGGCCACACGAGCGATTACGCAATTAGATGTAAATGGGGAGCAAGTGCTATTAGCTATTCGAAATAATGGCCCAATAGCTGCTTTTAAAATGAATCAACTAAAACAGTAATACTATATGAGAATCAGTTTTGTCCTTTTAGCGATCACGATGTTGTTGGGAGCGTGTGGGCCAACTGCAAGCGAGCAAGATACCGCTCAGGGAACTCGATTTACTACCTTAGATGCCACCAAAACAGGTATCGATTTTGTTAATCAACTCGATTTCAACAAGGATTTTAATATCTATACCTACCGAAATTTTTACAATGGGGGAGGGGTGGCAATTGGCGACCTCAATAAGGATGGACTCCCTGATGTGTATATGACGGCTAATATGCAGCCTAATAAGCTGTACTTGAATAAAGGAGATTTTCAATTTGAGGATGTCACGGAGCAAGCAGGGGTAGCGGGCACGCGCGCATGGTCTACAGGGGTGAGCATAGCTGATGTGAACGCAGATGGCTGGCTCGATATTTATGTGTGCAACTCTGGCGATATTGCCGGGGACAATAAGCAAAATGAGCTCTTCATCAATAATGGCGACGGCACTTTTACGGATCGCGCTGCCGAGTTTGGCTTAGCTGACCAGGGCTTTTCCACGCACGCCGCCTTTTTTGACTATGATAAAGATGGCGACTTGGACGCCTACTTACTCAATAACTCCTACCAAGCTATTGGTAGCTTTAACTTACGTAAAAACGAACGCCCCAAGCGCGACCCAGTAGGCGGAGACAAGCTCTATCGAAATGACAACGGCAAGTTTGTAGACGTAAGCGAAGAAGCAGGTATTTACGGAAGTGTCATTGGTTTTGGATTAGGTGTGACCGTAGGCGATATTGATCGTGATGGCTGGTTGGATATTTATGTCTGCAACGACTTTTTTGAGCGCGATTACATTTACATGAATAATGGTGATGGTACCTTCCGCGAGGACTTGGAAGACCAGATTCGGTCGATCAGTGCCGCCTCTATGGGGGCCGATATGGTGGACATCAATTTTGATGGCTACCCCGAAATATTCGTTACCGAAATGCTGCCCGAACCCGATGATCGCCTGAAAACGACCATGACCTTTGAGAATTGGGATAAGTACCAATATAATGTACAGTATGGTTACTATCACCAATTCACGCGCAATATGCTACACCTTAATAATGCAAACGGTACGTTTAGCGAAATTGGCCGCTTGGTGGATGTGGAAGCGACGGACTGGAGCTGGGGCGCGCTCATTACTGACTTCGATAATGACGGCTATCGTGATTTGTACATCTCTAATGGGATCAACCGAGATATTCTAAATCAGGACTACCTCAACTTTATCGCCAACGAAGAAGTAGCAAAATCTATGATTGGTGATGAGGGTGTCGACTATCAAAAGCTGATTGATATTATCCCCTCTAATCGAATTCCGAATTACCTATTCCAAGGTGGTGCCGATTTGGCTTTTAGCCAAAAAACCAAGGAATGGGGCTTGGCAGAACCCAGCCACTCCAATGGCGCCGCTTACGGCGACTTAGATAATGATGGCGATCTTGACCTAGTAGTCAATAATGTGAATATGCCCGCCTTCATTTATCGGAACGAAACAGCACAGCTCAATAAAGAACAGCACTACCTAAAAGTACGCTTAGTAGGCTCAGCTGCTAACCCTTACGCAGTGGGAGCCAATGTCACTCTTTTAGTGGACGATAAAACCTACTACTCAGAGCTGATCCCTACGCGCGGCTTCCAATCCTCAGTAGATTATCGCTTGCACTTCGGACTGGGCGCCAACGAAAAAGTGGATCGCATTACCGTTACTTGGCCTGACGATCGGACAACTCAACTAGAAAATGTGGCGGCTGACCAAGAGCTGGTTATCGAATACACCACCACTAATCCAGTAGCGAGCAAAGCAGAGCTAGCCCTCAACCAACCCCTATTCACTGAGCAGACCGAAACCCTCAGCCCCGACTACCAACATCAAGAAAACCGCTATGCTGATTTTGATCGCGATCGTTTGATTTACCATATGATTTCTACGCAAGGGCCCTGCTTATGTAAGGGCGATATAGACGGTGATGGCCTAGCAGATTTATATGCCGGTGGGGCAAAAGATGCAGCAGGCAGTCTGATGCTACAGCAAACTAATGGGCGCTTTAAAACAGTAACTAATGCTACGCTGGCAGCTGATGCTGCTTCTGAAGATGTAGATTGCCGCTTTTTTGATGCGGATGGCGATGGTGATCTTGATCTCTATGTGGTGAGTGGTGGGAATGACTTTGCACCCACTGAAGTAGCGCTTACCGATCGCTTATATTTCAACAAAGGCAATGGAGATTTTGAAAAATCTTCCCAGGCACTCCCTATTGCTCAGCGCTTCGAGAGCACTTCCTGTGTACGTCCTGCTGATTATGACCAAGATGGTGATCTTGATCTATTTGTAGGTACGCGCTTGCGCCCTTTACTATATGGAGTGCCCGTGAATGGCTACCTGTTAGAGAACGATGGTAAGGGCTTTTTTACGGAAGTAAGTAAACAAAAAGCCCCTGCCCTTGAAAAGCTAGGAATGATTACCGATGCGATCTGGTCAGATATTGATCGAGATGCCGATATTGATTTGATTGTAGTAGGCGAATGGATGCCGATTACT
>JBCCRH010000083.1:0-16269 GCA_039208045.1 Bacteroidota bacterium | reverse complement strand
GTATTATTTTATGAATTCTTAAAGCAAGGGCTACCGAAGGATGAGGCCTTGCGGCAAGCAAGACTGGCTTATCTGAATGAATCTGATCCCTTGAATCAACATCCTTACTTTTGGGCGCCGTTTATTCAGATGGGGAATAGTGCACCGATCAATATGCCTCAGTCTAGGAAGGGATGGTGGTGGCTTGCGTTAGGAGTTGGTGTACTGGGACTGGGGCTAACATGGATGCAGAGAAAAAGGGCAGCATAAAATGTAGTATACCCCAAACAGTGAAAAACGGTTGTTAGACGGTAAGTATTACCCCCGCCGCAAATCCAACGTATGCGGAAACTCCTTACTCACCGGTATCTGCTGAATCACCATACTCTCTTTCACCTCCTTATTAATCGTCACATAGTTACTCGGTTGGGAAAAGTCGGTTGCTTCTTGCCCGATGATCGGGGCTGATTGCTTGGGGCTGTGGTTAAACTCCCAGAAGCGGGTGATTCTGCGACTTTCGGCTTCGAGGCTATTGACGGGGAAGGTGTCGTAATTGCGGCCGCCAGGGTGGACTACGTGGTAGGTGCAGCCACCGATGGAGCGGTCATTCCAGGTATCGTAGAGGTCAAAAACCAGGGGTGTATTTACGCCTATGGTGGGGTGGAGGGCAGAGTATGGGGCCCAGGCTTTGTAGCGTACAGAAGCGACGTATTTGCCCGCATATTCCGTTTTTACCATCGGTACTTGGATGGAATTGCAAAGCACTAGATAGCGATCAGGATTGAAATCTTCCACCAGCACTTCCACACGTTCCACTGAGGAATCTACATAGCGGGAGGTGCCTGCGCTCGTCATCTCTTCCCCTAGCACAATCCAAGGCTCGATGCCCGAGCGGATGGTCAGATTAATCCCTTCTACATTGACTTGGCCAAAGATCGGGAAGCGGAATTCTAAGAATACATCCAACCAATTTCGGTCGAATGGAATGCCGTTATTATTGAGGTAGTCCACCACATCGTGCATGTCTTCTTTTACAAAATGATGGATCATAAACTTGTTATGCAAATCGGTGCGCCAGTGGATGAGCTTGTTTTTGTACGGCTTTCGCCAAAAGGCAGCGAATAAGCTGCGGATGAGCAAGAGCTGTACGAGGCACATCTCTTTATGCGGCGGCATATCAAACCCGCGCAGCTCCAAAATACCGAGACGACCAGAAGAGGAATCGGGACTGTACAACTTATCGATACAGAATTCCGAGCGGTGCGTATTTCCCGTAAGGTCAGTCAGCAAGTTGCGGAAGATGCGGTCAGCAAGCCAGTAGGGTGGATCGGGATAGCGTTCTAATTGCGCGAAAGCGATTTCTAACTCATAGATATTGTCGGGCCGACCTTCGTCTACGCGCGGCGCCTGGCTGGTGGGGCCGATGAAGTGTGAAGAGAACAAATAGGATAAGCCCGGGTGGTTTTGCCAGAAGTTAATCATGGAGCGAAGCACATCAGGGCGACGCAGGAGCGGGCTGTCGGATGGGGTGATGCCGCCTAGTGTGATATGATTGCCCCCACCTGTGCCGGTATGTTTGCCGTCGAGCATAAACTTGTTAGTACCCAGGCCTACTTCCGCCGCTGCTTCGAATAGCTCATCGTAGATGGAGCGAATTTGTGCCCAAGAATTGGCCGGATGTACGTTTACTTCGATCACCCCAGGGTCGGGCGTCACGGCGAGCTTGATTACGTCGGAGTGGAAGGGTGGTTGGTAGCCTTCGATAATAACAGCCAAGTCCAACTGTTCAGCCGTATACTCAATAGTATGCAACAAGTCAATAAAGTGCTCCATCGCCTCTATCGGCGGCAGGAAGAGGTGCAAATTACCATTGACGATCTGCGTGCAGATTGCAGTTTTAAAAGTCGTGCCCGACCCTGCTTTGGGCGGCTTGCTCGAACGCTGCGCAATACGTGCGCGCGTGTCCGCTATGGCCAGCAGGCTGTTGGATGGCTCCAATGGGCTGGCTTCACCGATAAAGTTATCGCTTGCATCTTGGGGCTGTTGCAGGCGATTTAGTGGCAAGCGATACCCAATTTGGGAATTACCGGGAATCAAGAACAAGCTCTTGCGACGAAAGCGCCACTGGCAACTTTCCCAGGCGTTCCACTGCGTATTCCGACGAATCGGTAGCACATAACCTGTGGGCTCTGAAAGGCCATTATTTTCTAATAATTCCAAAAGCGTCTTGCGCTCTATGGCTAAGTCTTCTTGTTCATCTTTGGGGTCAAAATCCGTAGGGAGGTTTTGCTGCTCCCATAAATAGTAGTAGCGATCTTCATAAGCTGGAAGTACCACTTGCTCGCCCAGTCCCAAGTTAGTTGCAAGTGTTTTCAGATAGCGATCTGCATCGGCAGTCGTGTAGTTCCCAGGCGTATTGGGGTCACCAATCAATTGGGAATTGCGCCACATGGGCTGGCCATCTTTGCGCCAGTATAGGGCATATTGCCAGCGCGGAATAGGCTCCCCAGGGTACCACTTCCCTTGCCCAAAGTGGATAAAGCCTTTTCCTGCCTCATCAGGCACAGGTTTCCCAAAAGCGTCCATCAAACGATGACTCAGGTCGAGTGCCATTTTGCGTTTATCGCTACCATCTGCATCGGAGTTCCACTGCTCCGATTCCATATCGGAAGCAGAGATAAAGGTCGGTTCACCGCCCATAGTGAGCCGAGCGTCGGTTTCGAGTAGTATCTGATCTACTTGCTCGCCCAGGCGGTGGATGGCTGCAAGCTGTGTCTTAGTGTAAGGCTTGGTTACTCTTGGCTGCTCATAAATTCGGTCGACTTGATTGTGGAAATCGAAGGTCACTTCGGCTTTCTCTGTGTATCCTGCCACCGGCGCAGCACTTTGGTAGTGCGGCGTACAAGCCAAAGGAATATGCCCCTCCCCTGCCAGCAAACCACTCGTGGCATCCAGACCAATCCAGCCCGCCCCAGGCACATATACTTCGGCCCAAGCGTGCAAGTCAGTAAAATCTTCCTCTGGCCCAGAAGGCCCATCTATCGCTTTCACATCTGAAGTCAACTGCACCAAATAGCCCGACACAAAACGCGCTGCCAAACCAAAATGCCGGAATAACTGCACCAACAACCAGGCCGAATCGCGGCAAGAACCCAGCCTTTTCTCCAAGGTTTCCTCACAAGTCTGCACGCCACTTTCCAGCCGCACGGTATAATCAATCAAGTCGTACACCTGCCGATTGATGGCCACCAAAAAGTCAACCGTACTTTGGTTTTGAAATTGCTTGCAGGCATCAAAGCAGGCCTTGAGCAAAGGCCCCGCTTCATTGATTTCCAAATAGGGCTGTAGCTCTTGCTGTAGTAAATCGGAGTATGAAAATGGAAACTCCTCCGCATATTCTTCCAAGAAAAAATCAAAAGGATTAATGGCTACCATATCCGCCAACACCTCCACATCGATCTCAAACTCATTTACCAGTTCTGGAAACACCACACGCGCCTGATAATTCCCGAAAGGGTCTTGCATCCAATTGATGAAGTGTTCTTTGGGTTGAATATTCAGCGAATAGCCCAGAATTTTCGTGCGCGAGTGCGGTGCAGGTCGTAGTCGAATGACTTGTGGCCACAACTTAATGGCGCGGTCGTACGTGTACTTTGTCTTGTGGCGAATGGCTACGTGAATACTCATTGGAAAAAATCATTTCGAATCTTCGTCAAAAATAGTTAATCGACTTCAATTCTAAATTTAAAATAATATTACTCCATTACTCTAGTCTACAATATACCATAGCAAAAAATACAGCATTTTAGAATAAAGTTTTGAAGTATGAAATTCGGCTTAATGAAAAGCGCAGTGCCAGCTAAATTCCTGTAATGATAATACGCAAAAAAGGCATGAGAATGCAAGTTTTTGTATTAATTTGGTACAATTCATCATCGTTTTAATTTCTACTATCTGCCATGCCTGCATTGCTTAAGAATTATCAAGCTCACCCTAGTGCGTTCGACGAAATACTAAGAGATCGGCAAAGCAGTTATTCCTATTATCAAAATTTTATCGAGCTACTTTCAGACTTAAAACTAGAGGAATTTAAAGGGCTTAATGAGAATGCAAAGCTGTCCTTTTTAAACCAAGGTATCACCTATGCCCTCTACAACAAGGAGGAAAGTATAGAGCAGATTTTCCCCTTCGACCTGATCCCTCGCATCATCAATCCGGAGGAGTGGCAGACCATACAACGTGGTGTTATTCAGCGAAATATAGCGCTCAATCACTTTATCCATGATGTTTACAATGAGGGGCGCATTCTAAAAGACAAAGTGGTTCCGGCTCACCTAATCAAAAGCTCCGCGCATTATTGCAAGATGATGGAGGGCTTTACACCAAGGCAAGAAGTATACTGCCATATTAGCGGAACGGATATTATTCGGCATTCGGATGGCCAATATTATGTCTTGGAGGACAATCTTAGAAATCCTTCTGGTGTGAGCTACGTGCTTACCAATCGGGTAGCTATGGTACGGGTATTGCCAATTGCTTTCAACAACTCTATGGTGGAGCCGGTAGCTGATTATACCAATCATTTGCTGAAGGCGCTGTGGAATGTCTCAGGCCGTGCCCTGGGCGACATCTTCTGTGTGTTGCTGACGCCTGGAGTCTATAATTCCGCCTATTTTGAGCATACTTTTTTAGCGCACAAAATGGGGATTGAGCTGGTGGAAGGGCGCGATTTATTCGTTGAGGACGATTTTGTTTACCTCAAAACGATTGCTGCCAATATCCGCGTAGATGTCATTTATCGCCGTATCGATGATGATTTCTTAGACCCACTGGTGTTTAATCCAGATTCTATGCTTGGTGTGAAAGGACTAATGCAAGCCTACATCAAGGGCAATGTAACCATCGTCAATGCGCCTGGCACAGGTATTTCCGACGATAAAGCCATTTGCTCGTACGTGCCCGATATGATCAAATACTACCTAAGTGAAGATCCCATACTGAGTAATGTGCCTACCTATATTTGCGAACGCCCCAAAGAACTCGAATATGTGTTAGAAAATATCGCTTCGCTCGTCGTCAAACCCGTAGATATGTCCGGTGGCTACGGGGTCTGTATTGGCGATCAGATGAGCAAAGCGGAACTGGCCGAACTCAAAGAAAAAGTCAAAGAAAACCCCAGAAACTTCATCGCACAACCCAAAATGACCCTCAGCACACACACCACCTACATTGAAGAGGACGAAACCTTCGAGCCTCGCCATATCGACTTGCGCACCTTCACCATCATGGGAGGCGAAGAACCCTACGTACTCGATGGGGGCCTTACTCGAACGGCGCTGGTGAGAGGCAGCATCATTGTCAATTCTTCGCAAGGGGGCGGTTCAAAAGATACTTGGGTCATTAAAAATAAAGCCTAATGCTAGCACGAGTAGCCGAGAGTTTATATTGGATTGGCAGAAATCTGGAACGGGTAGAACATTGCTCTCGCTTCTTGAAGGTGCAGTACTACTCCACCTTGGATGCGCCTATGTCCCACAATAAGGACTTCACGATGCGCTCCATCCTATTTATGGCGGGCTCCGAGATGAATTTTCAAGCTCCCGTCAATGAAAACTTTGTCTGGAATAAGGTCATCCTTGATCCAGCCAACTCCAATAGCTTATTCTCGCTTACGCGAAATGCCCGTGAAAACGCCCGAAGTATTCGCAACAACATCTCTTCCGAACTCTGGGAGTCCATCAACAAGTGGTATTTGTACCTAAAAAAGCTCCGAGAAAAGCCCTTTACCTCTTCCCATATTGCCTCCTTTGCGGAAAATACCAACATCCACATGGCGCTGATCAACTCTGCCATTGCCACTACCATGCTGCATAATGATATTTGGAGCTTTATTAGTCTTGGCATGTACTTGGAGCGTTCCTTGCAAGTACTTCGTATTTTGCGCAGCAAAATTTCCGACAGTATCATACTGAGTAATAATGGCGTCAACAAACCACTTTTGCAATATCAATGGACGATTCTACTCATGTCCTTAGAAGCGTTCGATGTCTATCGCTACCAGTATCGAGGGATTCTTTCTAAGGAAACTATCTTTGAGCTTCTCCTTGAAAAAGAAGCTTTTCCCCGTTCTTTGAAGCATTCGGTGCAGCAGGTCAAACACCACATCGCCGCCATTTCTGTCCGCCCAGCGGGCTATGATAAATTCATGAAAGAATTTGAACAAGTGTTGCAAGATTGCATTCATTTTAGTGACTTTGCAAATGAAGAAGACACACTCCAAGAGATCACCGAATCAGCGGAGTGCTTGGCTGACTTGCATTACGAAATTCAAAACCTCTATTTCCAATAAACAGCTTCCTACTATGACATTTTGTTTAGGTATTCGGGTACGAAAAGGCTTGATCGCACTAGCGGACACCAGAATTACTTCGGGTAATGAAACTACCATTTCCAAAAAAATATCGCTCCACTCTAGTGAGCATGGCTCGCTCTTCCTGATGACTTCAGGACTACGCTCCATCCGTGATAAGGCAGTCACCTATTTCGAGGAAATCCTCGAAGAAGAGGGTGATACTTACAATAAAATGTACAAAGTAGTCAATGCCTTCGGCATCCAGCTCAGGCGCGTAGCGGCAGAGGACAAAGCGGCCCTATCGGCCTCCGGCTTGAGTTTTGACCTCTTCACCATTGTTGGCGGCAAGCTCGACCAGGATAAGACCCACAAACTATACCTCCTCTACCCAGAGGGCAATTGGATCGAAATTGGCAAGACGACCCCCTTTACCATCATTGGCAATTCGGGCTACGGCCACCCTATCCTCAACCGTACGCTAACGTATGATTCTCCTTTACGCTTTGCCCTAAAAACAGGTTTCCTTTCCTTCGATTCTACCCGCGTGAGCGCCAATAATGTAGGCTTCCCCATCGATATTGTGGTCTACAAACAAGAGACGGGCGAAATCATCGAACGGCGCTTCGAAGAGGAGGACATGCAGAATATTTCCACCATTTGGGGCGAAAGACTGAGCGGTGTGATTAAAGATATTCCAGAAGACTGGATCGACAGCCTGACGGAGCTACCACCGGAGGAGAATAATAAGCCGTTTATTTCTTATGACCAGTAGGGACTACCCCTTTCTGATCTTTTGGATGAGTTCCAGCAAGCTATTATTAATCCTATTGCGCTCCAGCGTCCGCTCCGCATTGCTGACTATGCCTTTGCGGGCATCTTCTTCGTTTTGTTCGAAGCGGGATTGTAAGAGCAGAACCTCGCTTTCATAATCCGCGTGCTGGCCTGCTAGGGCTTTCGCCAAAAGGTCTAGGGCTTCGGCCGTTTCGTTTTCACGAATGTGGGTAAATAGTTCTTTGGTAGGTAGGGTTAGTTGGAGGGCTTGTTGTTGTTTTTTCCGTTTCCGGAAAATCAAGAAAAGCAAGAAGCCAAGTAATCCCAGGATTCCACCTCCAATGGGCAGTCCATATTGCTGGAAAAAGGTAGGTTCTATCACCACGAGGATTTCTGCATCTTTAACAGGAATCACTTCTGGTATCTTCTCCTCTCCTTTTTCCAGAATGATTTCAATGGTAAAAAAGAGCTTATACTGGCCTGCTTTGAGCGGTGTTACCGACCATTCCCAGATGTCGGGGATTCCTCCCAGTAGGTTTACACTCCGCCGATTATCTTCCCCGATGGCCTGTACGGCAAAGGCTTTATCGTCGTCGGGGCGCGGGTCGGTTAAGTTAGCTCGCATTACCTCTCCGATCTGGATGATTTCTGCGCGTACTTTGGGGCGGTTTTCACCGAAAAGCTGGTAATCTCTAATGATCTCATTTTGGGTAGCTTGGGTGGTATCGCCAGAGATAGCCATACCCACTTTGTAGACTTCCCGAATGAGCATGGTGTCGGGGATGTAGTAGAGGAGCTTTCCAGTGATGGATTCCAGCATTCCTTCATAGTCACTTTCCGCCAGTTGTCGGCGTGCTGCTTCACTGTATTTTCCGTTTGGGAAGCGCTCTAGGTATAGCTGCAATAGGATGTAATTGGGATCCTTGGCAATTTGCTCCCACAAAGCTTCTTCGCTACTAGCATCGCCTATTGGTAGAAATTCACAATTTGGACTAAGCCTATCTTTCTCGTCTTTTGCAGTTGTTTTTTCGCTATCAGTAGTCCCTTGATTCTTATTAGGTGGTAGTACTACTATTGAATCCCTATTATCTACGAAACCATCCTTTCGAATAAGTTCTATAATCACCTCCGTCTGTTTTTCTTTAGCTCGAAAGAAATAATCAGCAACGCTTGCATACTCTGTATCAAAGGAGATAGCATAAGATTTCCCCGATCGTAAAGTGAGGCTAAAGGTGTCATTTTTGAAGCTTTTCATTTCAAGTAACTTCCCCGTTTCTTCCTCTTCAACGAAAACGACAAGCTCCTCAATCGGATAGTTAGCAACATTCTCTACTACCACACTACCTGATAAAGTCACATGACCTGGTGCGACCACCACGCGCTGAGTCAGTGGCATAAGCTCTACTTCCGTATCAAGCATACTTCCCTCTTGCAAAAACTTCATCTTAATAGTATCTTTCGACAACGCACTAATAGCATCGGCATTAATCTGAAACAATAGCGTTATCCCTTCATCGGTAAGCATTAAGTCCCCAGGACTTTCCCAATCCAAGTAAGGAGGTAGTTCCACCGTTTCTGGCAAAAACATCAGCTTTACGGCCTCATCAAGGGCAGTATCCTGTAAAAAAGGGGCTGTAATTTTTAGAAGCAGCCGCTGCTCCAAGCCCGTAACGACTTCTAATGGTCGCCGTTGTGGCACTAGAAGCGTATCAGCTACTTCCTTACTCACCACAAAGAGCTGACTTTCTAAAACGATCTTATCACTCGTCCTTGATGCTTCGGCTACGATACGTGTGCTTGCTGCTGGCTCAGGTATATCTGCAAGCTGCTTTTTTGATTTGCAGGCTACCAGTAGGCCAATCACACTAATGAAAACCAATACTAGACGATGGATTTTAGGTTTCATGCTTAAATATAGTACGAATCATTTGACACCAAAAAGTTTAGCACGTTTCTTTCATATCACTCATCACTTGTGGTTCATTATCGTGTAACAAAAATAAGTTTTAGGGCCTCGCGGATTACAAATCCACTGAGCGCTGGCCTAGCTTTATGGAAAGAAAGCCTAGCGCGCGCTAATTCATTTATGCTGTGTAAATACGCTATATAGTTCACCTATGCAAGATTAACCACGAAGGCAACCGGATATGGTACAGCATTGCCAAGCACAAAAAGCGATTTGGTCAGTGTAGGCAGTATGCAGGGGACAAAATTTATGCAACCAATAAGAATCGGTGAAAGGCTAAACAGTTAAAAGTACAGACCTGCTTTGCACCAAAAGGCAGAAAAGCAAAGGATGAAAAGCAACGTAGGCAAGCTCATTCGGCATTGGCTAAAGCCCGAGCTACACGACTTGAAGGCAGCTTCGGTACCGATTAAATCAGATTTAAAGCATATATGAAGGAGATATTCCTCTGCAAAGAAATATTTCCTCATTAAAAACTTCAATCTATTTTTTCTTGGATGGTCGGAGTAGATACAACCCACCAATAGTAATTCCTAGCCCTCTATTAAACAAGCTATCTTGTTCACTAGCAATTAAATCTGTTAATCCGATTAGGTATCTAACATCTGTAAATAGTTGAACCCTATTGAATTGGTAAGAAAGTCCACTACTTAGGGCAACGCTGAAATCGGTTCTTCTAAACCCTAGTACCTCAAAGTCTACTTTTGTAATGGTAGGTCTAATAGTAGTACTACTCACATCTGATTCTCCCGATATTGCATAGCTAAAGGATGGCCCAGCTGCGATGTACACTCCAAAGTCGGATGGAATCGGTATAGAATATTTCAGTAGTACAGATAAATCAAGGTAATTGAAGGTGTAATACCATTCCTTACTCGTTCCATCACCTGGGTCTATAGGCTGAGTAGAGCCTTTTTGAATAAAACCTAGTTCATAGTCAAGAAAGAAATTATTTCGGATACCAACTTCAAAAATAGCGCTTCCTTGACTTCGGGTTATACTTGGGAGAAATTTATCATCTTGCCATTTAGCAATATTGATGCCTCCCTTAGCTCCGATGGAGAGTTGCCCCCAAAGTAGGAGTGGAAAAAGGAATATAATTGATAAAAGTATTGTTTTCATTGTTTTTTGTTTAAAAGTTCATCAAAAAAATCTATCTAAACCACCTCATTGTGCTATCTGGCTTATGTTCTAAAGCATGGAAATAATAGGTATTGTTCGGTCTACCATTATCTCCTAGGATAATAGTAGAATCATTGACTATCCTTCCTGTTGCTTTTAAGGAGTCATAAGGGCCTAAATCACCTGATATCCAAGTTTCTACCAAGATAATATTTGAGCTAATCTTAAAACTTCCCCATCCAATAGGATGATCAGCCCATGGCTTATATTTTCGATTAAAACTGATTAGAACGGACTCCTTATCACCACCCCTACTTACACCTTTGAAGATGACTCCATTTGCATAAAGCACGAAATAAGGTACCTCTTTTTCAAGCGGTGCTAAATAGATACCATCGGTTCTAAGCGGTTTATTTTCTAGGACTTTATCATTGGGTTTTATTGACAACTTCTTCCTAGCATATCTGAAACATCCAAGATTTAGGAAAACGAATAATATCAAAAAATATCGGCTCATAATTTACCATTTAGATAAAGGGTTATTACTGTAGAAACCACCATAATATTGCATTACAGGTCTATTAGGTTGATCTTTCCATCTAAACCATGGTTGAGCACGGAATGATTTACTATGGAAGAAATTCTGGACTCCCCCTCCAATTCTGTAATCATTGATTCCAGTTCGGAAACCTTTGAAACCTAAATACGCTATATAGTTCACCTATGCAAGATTAATGAACTACAAACCTTCGAAATCCACCACCTCTATTCGCTGAATCTGTTGTTCACTGCAAACGGCTCCTGCAAAGTCTTCCTGGAGGGCTAAGTCCTGCAAAAACCATTTTTTACCTTCTGCTACGAAATGATCCTTGGTGATGTCTAACTCGATTTGGTGCAAATAATTTAGGGTAAGGCCATTGGCTTTGATGATACTTTCCTTGCGGGTCCAAAATGTATAGAAGCATTGCATTGGATGCGCAGCACTTTTTATAGTCAGCCACTCTTGTGAGGAAAAAAAGGAAGCAAAAGCGTCAAAATCGACCGGCTGGAGTTGCTCAATATCGAGACCAAGATCGCCTTGTGCTGAGCATCCGCAAACTACGAGATGGGCAGAATGAGAAATATTAAAATGGATATCCGGCAACGTAGGCTTTCCGTTTTCTAAAAATGCTATTCGCTCTAGGTCGGGATCGAGTCCAAAATGTTTCAGCCCGCATTGAAGGAGTAGACGACCTACGATGTAGTTGTAACTGCTCTGCGCAGAGCGATAGCGCAATGCTTTGGGGTGTAAGGAAGTAGGTAGGCGATGGAGCAGATGTGGAAGAGCTTGTTGCTGCATTAACGCCTTAGTATCTGCCTTGTAGATTAGAATATCCATGTGTTTTGCAAAAGTAGTAGTAATTAAATTTAAAACTCTACAACGGATTCCAAACCTACACGATGCAGGCGGGTCCGCTGGGCGCGGGCTAGGCTTTTAGGGTATCGGTAATTCACCAATTTAAGATCTGTAAATCTTTGTATACAGGCTGCCCAACTAAGTCGGGCGCTTCTTGTGAGTCCCAGAGTATATTAGAGGCAGTTTGTCCTTCCAGGACAATGTTTTTAATAGCTAGTATATGTGTGTGTGCTATAAGCTATTGTCCTAGAGGGACAAACTGTCTATAAATTGCCAGTGCGAACACAGCCCTGCCCCTGTAGGGGCAAGCTGTAAGTACTACTAAAAGCTATTGCTCAGTATCGTGTAACAAAAATAAGTTTTAGGGTATCGCGGATTCCAAACCTGCCCGATGCAGGCGGGTCCGCTGGGCGCGGGCTAGGCTTTTTAGTTAGGCGAACCGTATGGCCCTAATAGAAATGAAAATTAGTTACGCAAAGAAATTGAAAATTAAAAATATCTTCTTTTCTTTACATGGTACTTAAGGTACGAAAATCGTACCATTGGTATCACTCTATAAAATCACTGATGATTACGAGAGATTCTATCATAGAGACCGCTACAAAATTATTTATGCAACATGGTGTCAAAACCATTACGCTGGATCGAATTGTAAAGGAGTTACGCACCTCGAAACGAACGATATACAAGCATTTTAAAGATAAACTAGACTTGCTGCATGCCTGCCTTGATGTTTATAATACCAAGGTGCGTTCCGAAAATGAAGCGATCATCAAAGCATCGGAAAATGTGATTGAAGCGATGGGA
This sequence comes from Bacteroidota bacterium, assembly GCA_039208045.1. Classification (GTDB taxonomy): domain Bacteria; phylum Bacteroidota; class Bacteroidia; order Chitinophagales; family Saprospiraceae; genus JBCCRH01. The sequence goes on along the minus strand of JBCCRH010000083.1, from coordinate 3,876 downwards.
AAACTGCACCAAAAGATTGTTCGGCGTTCTCACCTAGTCAATCCAAATTTCTTTGGGGATATCATCCATTACTATCCGGGGCTATTGAGCGAGTCTTATCGAAGAAGTGGCAACTACGCGCACCAGCAATTGATTGATTTAGCAGATGCAGGCATCAAGGATGGTATTTTCCAAGAAGATATGGATGTGGAGGTCGTGGTAAAAACGGTTTTACAATTGCTGAAGATGCTGAAGGATAACGAGCTATTTCCACCGACGGAGTTTAGCAAAGAACGGCTAACATTCGGAATCATGGTGCCATATCTGAGGGGACTGTGTACGGAGAAAGGGATTCAATTACTGCAAATTCAAGAAGCGCTTTTCAGAGTTCAAATATGACAAACCTAATATTCCAATGCATTTAAATTCGTCTTTAAAGAAAACACCGGTAGCAGTCATAGGACTTTCCGCCATGTTTGCGGATGCAAAAAATATCGAAGAGTATTGGACCAATATTATTCAGTCGATCGATAGCATCCAAGAAGTCCCATCGAATCGTTGGCTGATTGAAGATTACTTTGATGAAGACCAGACGGTTCCTGACAAAACCTACTGTAAAAGAGGTGGTTTTTTACCAGAGATAGATTTCAACCCTTTAGAATTTGGGCTTCCGCCTAATATTTTGGAGGTAACCGATACTTCTCAACTATTGGGTTTAGTAGCAGCAAGAGATGCGTTTGAAGATGCTGGCTATGGAAAAAATTCTAAGAAGTTTACTGCTGCCCTCAAGGCTAAAACAGGGGTGCTACTGGGCGTTGGTGGTGGCCAAAAGCTTATCACTCCACTGATTGCACGTCTACAATATCCGATTTGGGAACGAGCGTTACGCGCCAGCGGAGTGGCAGAGGAAGATATTCCAAATATCATTGAGAAAATCAAACGGGCTTATGTGGGGTGGAACGAAAATTCGTTTCCAGGTCTCTTAGGCAATGTGATTTCTGGCCGTATCACCAATCGTTTTGATTTGGGGGGTATCAATAGTGTGGTAGATGCTGCATGCGCCGCTTCACTAAGTGCCATAAAAATGGCCTTAAGCGAATTAGTAGAAGGAAGATGCGATATGATGCTGACCGGTGGCGTAGATACCGATAACTCTCCATTTATGTATATGTCTTTCAGCAAAACGCCGGCCTTTTCCAAATCTGGGAATATCAGTCCGTTCAGTGATAAAGCGGACGGCATGCTGATTGGTGAGGGCTTGGGAATGCTGGTACTGAAAAGGCTAGAAGATGCAGAAAGAGATCAAGATCGCATTTATGCCGTTATTAAAGGCGTAGGTACTTCTAGCGATGGGCGCTATAAGTCTGTGTATGCACCACGGTCATCAGGACAAGCCCTTGCGATGAATCGTGCCTACCAAGATGCTGGTTATCCTGCGGATACCGTTGGCTTAATAGAAGCACATGGAACGGGAACAGGAGCTGGTGACCCCACCGAATTCGCCTCCATGCAAATGGTTTTTGGCGCGAACAATCCAAATAAACAGCATATCGCATTAGGCTCTGTGAAGTCGCAAATAGGCCATACCAAAGCCGCCGCAGGCGCAGCGGGAATCATTAAAGCGATTTTAGCATTGCACCACCGCGTGCTACCGCCTACCATCAATGTAGAGCAACCCAACCAGACCCTCAATATCAAAGATTCTGCGATTTACCTCAATACAGAAGCGCGTCCTTGGCTGCGCAATGGCCATCCCCGGCGCTCCAGTGTCAGCGCCTTTGGTTTTGGAGGCATCAACGTCCACATTACGTTGGAGGAGTATCAAGGTAAAAAAAGCACCAATTATCGCCTTCATGAACCCTATAAAGCCATCCTTTTACAGGCGCCTCATCCAACGCAATTGGCTAAAGTCGCACAGACTATGTTGGAGGAGCTAATGGGGGCAGAAGGAGAAATCGTATTTAAAAAATTAGCAGCAGCTAGTAAAAGCATTCAGTTAGCACAGCAGGACGCCCGGGTAGGCTTCATAGCACAATCTCGACAGGAGTGTATCGAATTGCTTCAAGCTGCTAATACGCAAGGCTATGCTAACAATGTTTGGGAACATCCAAAAGGCATTTACTACCGTCCTTCTGGTATTGATTTAAATCATCATAAAATCGTCGCTCTCTTTGCAGGTCAAGGATCACAATATGTAGGGATGGGAAAAGCATTGGCTAATGCGTTCCCGCAAGTAGCACAAGCATTTGAGCAGGCCGATCAACTCTACCATGCCAGTAATACCCCTCCCCTATCCCAAAAGATATTTCCTATTCCGGTATTCAATCAGGAAGACAAAAAGCAGCAGCAACAGGAACTCACCCAAACGCAGTTTGCACAACCAGCCATCGGTGCGCTAAGCATGGGTCAATACAAAACCTTGCAACAGGCGGGTTTTGCTCCTCACTTTACGGCCGGCCATAGTTATGGAGAATTGACTGCGCTTTGGGCAGCCGGTGTGTATGATGATGCTACTTTTTTAAAGTTGTCAAAAACGAGGGGGGAAGCTATGGCTATGCAAAGTTCTCAGCAAGATACGGGGACGATGCTGGCAGTAAAAGCGCCAGAAGAGCAAGTAGCCAACGCTATCCGACCTGTAGATGGCGTACTTATTGCTAATGTCAACTCTAAAAATCAGGTCGTACTAGGAGGAAGTACTGCTGCTATCAATAAGGCAAAAGAACAATTGACCGCGCAAGGATTTTCCGTTATTCCGCTATCCGTTTCGGCAGCTTTTCACACTTCTTTTGTAGAGCACGCTCAAGTTCCTTTTGCTCAGTTTATAGATCAACAGCAGTTTCATCCACCTCGCATTCCAGTTTATTCTAATACGACATCTAAGGCTTATCCCACTGCTGTAAATGCTATGAAGTTGATCCTAAAACATCAACTTTTGCAGCCCGTATTATTCAAAAATCAGATCGAAAATATCTACGATGCCGGTGGGCGTGTATTTATTGAATTCGGGCCAAAGAGAACGCTGACCAACCTAGTAAGTAATATTCTGGCAGGCAAAGATCATTATGCGATTGCCGTAAACGGCAGTAGTAAAAAAGATAGTGATTTGCTATTTCGGCAAGCAGCCTTACAGATGCAAATTCTGGGCTTGCCACTTTCCAATATCGACCCTTATAAAAAGGAAATTGCTCCACTGCCTCCGAAATCTAAATTAACGGTTCTCTTAAGTGGGAATAACTACGTTTCCTCCACCACTCAAAAAGCCTATCAGGCCATTATGAACGATGGTTTTCAGATAACAGGCGGAGCAAGCGAAGTGATTGAAAAGATTATTACCGTCGAAAAAACAATTGAAGTCCCTGCACCAAAGGTGAACGGTGCACAATCAGAAAATAAAGAAGAAGTCATGAATCAACAAGTCTTTCAATTATTACAGACCACATTGGAATCATTCAGCGCAAATCAAACAAAATCTTTAGAGATTTTTGAACGATTCATGAATGAACAAAATCAACAATCCCAACAATTGTTGAATATGATATCGCAACATCTAGGTAGTGAAACGGTACCACCAGCTAGCCTTGCAATAACTACTCCTCCAAGCAATGGCACCAACGGCCTCCATACACCTTCTGCTACTAATGGAGTGCAAGAACCTGCTCCTACAGCTATTGCCGTACCTACTCCTACTATGCCAGCAGTCGCTCAGGAAGTAGCTAGTACAACAGGAATAGACCTAACAGTACTAACCTCCTCTTTACTAGAAGTAGTCAGCGAAAAAACGGGCTATCCGGCCGAAATGCTAGAACTTGATATGGATATGGAAGCAGACCTCGGTATTGATTCCATTAAACGGGTCGAAATTTTTGGGGCTTTAACCAAAAAGCATCCTGAAATGGC
>JBCCRH010000082.1:0-16276 GCA_039208045.1 Bacteroidota bacterium | reverse complement strand
TTTATCGAATAAAAGGTAATAAAATCATAGAAAAAAGAGCGCTTCAAGCATCTAACTACCCCAGCTACTCCAAACCCAAAATAGGCAAGCAATTAATCTTTAGGCTGCTTAATTTTGATACGACTATATTCCTTGAATTTCAACCGACCATGGAAGGAGGTACCCCTTACAGAGTCGATATCCGAGACTTAGGAGTGGATGAAGTAACACTTCCACTAAATCATGTGTTTGGAAATTTGAATACTGGAAATTTTGATAATCAAAATAACTTTCTGTTTGTAGGACTCGACTACCCAAGTTGGCAACAATTCTTTGTTGAACTAAAAATCGACTATAACGCTGCTTCTAATACCATCGAAACGGTAGAGATTCAGGATAGAATAGATATAACACCAATGCCCTCTATGCAGGATTATGTTAGTGAAGTTAGTGGTGTCATAGGAGTGGAAGATGTGTCCTTTATAACTACTCGCTCTGGAGGAACCTACAGATTTCAAAATGGAACGCTTCAATATCTTGAAAATTTACATCTAATGTCTATTATTGTTGATCAGCAAGATTATTATGGTACGATCCTGAATGGAGGTACACACATTGCAAAGTCAACAGACGCCGGCTTCACCTGGGGGAGAACGGGGGCACCGCTACCTAGGGGCGGCAGACTTTTGTATAAAAAAGGGGAATACTTTATTGCTACACATAGCACAGGTCCAGTTTTTAACGTAAGTGCAATTCTGAGCGTAGGTAAGTCCCTCGAAACAATGGAGCCTTTTAGATTTTATCCATCTAGTAGAGATTTTATCAATGCAAGGGTTGAATTCTATGATGGAAACTATTTCCTAATTACAGATGATCAAATATTTGTAAGGTCTCAAATGAATTAGATCAGTTTCGCTCATTCTTGATTATTGAAACAAGTCTGTTAGAAGATGTAAATAATTTATCACCCCATCCCCATGCCCTCCACCAAAAAGTCATTAAACGGCTTGCTAGCCAGATAATAGCTTTCTGCAAAATCGAGGAAGTCATCTTGGAGGATATGTTTGGGGTCTAGCTCAGCCATGTAGTAGAATTGCTTGTTGGCTACGTAGGGTTCTTTGGCGGCTGCTTCCTGAAACTCTTTGGGGAGGCGCTTATTCTTATCGCCTTGGATGCCTTCTTCGAATTTTTCTTGGAAGGTAGGGTCTTGGTAGAGCTGTTGGAAGCGGTCTAGCTGATGAATGATGGATTGGCGTAGTTGGTAGAGCGTGTCTTTTTCCATGAAATAGGCGCCACCGCCCATCATGAGTCTGCCGCGTTCGATGTGTAGGTAGAAGCCAGGGTATTCTTTGCCTTTGCGTCCCTTCGGGCTAATGATAGCGGATACGTTTGTTTTGTAGGGAGACTTGTCTTTTGAAAAGCGGATATCGCGATTGATGCGAAAAATCGCATCTTTGGGCGCAATCTGGATGCCCGGGTCGTGTTGCTGAAAGCGCTCAATAAAAGCACCGACTAAATTAACGAACGGCTTTTTGAGGTGGTTCTCATAGCGTTTTTTGTTGGAATGAAACCACTCTCGATTGTTATTCTGGGTGAGGTCTTTTAAAAAATCTAAAGATTCTTGCGTAAGCATACAATAGGATTTGCGGAAAATAGTAATTTCCAGATTAAAGATAATGCTATGATTCGTCCGTTTATTTCTATCCTATTCTTAGCGTATTTTGGGTGTACCCAAATGGCTGCACAAGCTAGCTTTCGCGTCGCTTTTTATAATGTTGAAAATCTTTTTGACACGCTTGATGATCCTAACAATCCTAGGGATAATGAGTTTACTCCAAGCGGACGTTTAAATTGGACACCTGAGCGGTATCAACAAAAGCTAGACAATATAGAGCAAGTCATTGCTACCTTAAACTATCCTGCTATTCTTGGGCTGAGCGAGGTAGAAAACAGAAAAGTGCTCAATGATCTGACTCAGCATAAAGGTACGGCTACCCAAAACTATGGCATTGTTCACATCGAATCGCCCGATTATCGGGGCATAGATGTCGCCTTACTCTATGATAGCACACTATTTACAGTAACTCGCATCGATACCATTCGGTTTACTATTCCCAAAGAAATTGTGGAAGAATATACCGGAAGGGATATTCTTGAGGTGGAGGCCGTTTATCAGCAAACTGATACCCTTCTTTTCTTCGTCAACCACTGGCCATCACGCAGCGGTGGCCTACAAAAAACAGAAGGCAGACGATTATATACCGCAGCCAAACTAAGAGCACGCCTCAATCAACGCCTGGCAAATCAACCCAAGCGAAAAGTGATCTTAATGGGCGATTTCAACGATGAGCCGGATAATGCTAGCGTAGCCTCCATCCTGGGCATTTTGCCGAAAGGCAGCACCCCTATGGACGGCCTCTTCTACAACTGCCTCACCGATTTGGATCGCCAAAAACAAGGCTCCTACAACTATCGTGGCAACTGGAATATGATTGATCAGATTATGAGTTCTGCGGCGCTCATCCGTACCGATGCACCCCTAAAAATTGTTAAGGCAGGCGTGTTAAAGGAAGATTTCATGCTATACAAAGACCCCAAATTCGGAAAGCGCCCCAGCCGTACCTATGGCGGGCCTAACTATTATGGTGGGTATAGCGACCACTTGCCAGTATATATTGATTTGGCCAAGGAATAGCTACGCTCGGTCAACTGTTTAATACTAGTTGCTTGTAGTCTAGCAGCGCCTGCGCTACAATTTCCTGCGCAGTGTCCCGATTTTGAAAATCTTCTACCACTACCGTTTTATTCTCTAGCTTTTTGTAGTCTTCAAAAAAGGTTTGCAGCTCTTTAATGAAATGCCCTGGTAGTTCACTAATATCATCGTAGTGATTGACACTCATATCATCTTTTGCCACAGCGATAATCTTATCATCCATTTCACCACCATCTAACATGCGCATAGCTCCAATTACTTTAGCAGGGACAATACACATGGGTACAATGGTGATTTGTGATAGGATGAGTATATCTAGTGGATCTTTATCATCACAATAGGTTTTTGGAATAAAACCATAATTGGCGGGATAGTACATAGAGGAGTAGATGACTCGGTCTAAGATGAGCAGTCCACTTTCTTTGTCGAGTTCATACTTTGCTTTGCTGCGTTGCGGAATTTCAATAATTCCATTCACTACAGCAGGCGCATTAGTGCCAGGGTCGAGGTCGTGCCAAGGGTGCATGTGGTTATTTTTTATTGATTTTCTTCTTTCACTGATCCTGCATCTTTCTTAAAGCTTTTGAAGAACTCACTAAAGGTATTAAACTCACGCCTAAAGCTCAAACCTGTGCCAAGCTGTAGCCGTCGTCCACCACCGATATCAGGCTGTAGGCGTTGATAGATACGTAATTTGAGACTCCGGTCATCGTTGAGGGAATATTCAATCACCAAGTCATTACCTACAAATGTCCCCGTATTACCGGTAGCAGCTTGTACATTATTCCCTAGCTCAACATTACCTCCCACGATGACTGTTAGGCGGTCATTAAAAAAGTCAAGGCGCTGGCTCACCTGAAACTCTTCGCCAGCATCTACATCTTGGCCATTGCCAAAGTTTACCGATTGGGACTGATAGTAGGCCACGTCAAAATCAATGCCAGACAGCACTCGCCCATCTTCCAATACTTCTGAAAACAGGTCAGTAATCAATAAGGATAGCTGATTGGATACAAACTCACTCAGGGTATTGTAAATCACATCACTCCCCGAAAAGGAAAAGTCTCCCGGTAAAAATTGACCGACCACGATAAGGCCAAATACTTGCCGATTCAGTTCATTTTGATCTTGGCGTAATAAGCGAAGCTTGCTATCGGTATAAGAAAGCAACTCTCCCTGTAATTGCGGAAACGCAATGTCAAAGTTGATTACAGGCTTAAGCAACTCGCCCCGGAGCTTCATTTCTAAATCTACATTTGTCGACTGTGTAGCTAGATCAATGACATCCTCGGGGGCCACTAATAAGTACTCTTGGATAAAGTTAGCAACTGAAGTACTGATATCCCCATACTCTGCTTCCAGATTGATCTGCGCTTTGAAAGGATCGCCCGCCCACTGAATAGTTCCGCCTCGCTTCACTTTAAATTGTTTGCTAGCAATATTGTAGAGTGTAAATAAATAGCTCCCTGACTCAATGATGTACTCCCCAAACATTTGCAGCTGCCCTCCTCTGGGCACTAAAATCTGAATATTTCCACGTCCATTACCTTGAATAATATCTCCCGTTTGCTCATTAAACACCAGGTTCATTTGAGCTTTTTCATTAATCGTCAAGTTCATTTCGATACTCAGTCCTCCCAATTGTTCCTCCAGCTTTTTGTCGAGTTTCTCTTTATCCGTTTGCTCATTGCGCTGTACAAACTCGATAAAGTCTAGCTTCCGAGCATCTACACTACCACCAGCGAGCGGTAAGATGATCTTTGTTCCCTCGCCAATAGACGCATCTATAAAAATATCTGTCCGGTTAAAAGGCCCTGTAAAAATGATATTACCCGCCCCAATGGCTTTCCCATAGTACAGTGGGTTATCTTCTTTACCGGTATCTAAGGCTAAGAATGATTTGGTATCTAGACGAGCATTTACTCCAAAATTGCTCAAATTGTTGTGGGCAATCCCACCGAATACCTGAGCAGTATTACCTAGACGATCCCGCAAGATTAAGCCCGAAGCATCAAATAATTTATTGTCAATAGCAACATTTCCATTAATGAAACTATAGCGCGTTTTGAGATAATCGATGGTAAATGCTCCACCAGGCACATAGGCATAACCCGAGATATTAGGCTTTCCACTACCACCAAAAAATCGAACCTCAGCATCGATGCTCCCGACAATATCAGATACATTATTCCCAATGAAATACTCGGCAATAGCTAATGGAAAGGAAGTAATTTGGGTTTCAAACTCGTACTTATTAGGCGCTCCTTCTGCCACAGTCGGCAAATTATAATAACCCTCTGCCAGTAGCTGAGTAGTATCCTTAGTGATGTTGACATTCGCATAGAGCGGATGCTTGATATCTTCAGCATCTACATCAATACGAAGCCTACCAAAGTCATCATCATTAATAAAAAGCGTATCACTACTCACATCCGCATGTAAGCCTTTCAATTGAAAGATGTCTTGTACTTGTATTTCCGCCGAAAAATAACCTTCAAAATCCAGCGGTTCATAGTCCCAATAATCATCAATCACATTGAAGTTGAAGCGCTCCAGTTGGAGGTTTACCATTTTACCATTGGTACTATTGAGTCGCACTTTGCGCTCCTGATTGTACAGTTCAAATTGGTCAATAAAGATGCTATCGCGACTGAATATGATCTTGTTGTCTTTATCCAACACCCATATATCTTCCAAAATCGCCAAGTTAGACTGGCTAAGGTTCAGCTCGAAGTAACTCGAATCGATAAGGGCTAGCTCTCCGTTGAAGTTGAGATTGTCAATAATATTGGCGGAGTTGGTTCGCACATTGAGTCCAAAATCCAAGGTATCACCATTGAGGATGCTAAGTACCGTCACTGGAGCTAAGAATGGCTGTTCCGAACGTTTGGTGTCGTATACTACAAACTCAAAATTACCTTGCGCACCTTTGGTATCCATCAATAGAAAAATATCTGTAAAGGTAAAATCATCATACGTCAGTTGGGGCAGTTCTAGCTCTAGCTGTAGGGTTTGTAAGCTGTCGCTAAATTGCCCTTTGGCGCTGGTGCCGGTGATAGGGCTTAGCTTGGGTATTAATAATTCTTGTAGCCCTTTGGTGTCTTTTATGAAAATATCGAAATTATAAATGCTTTGGTCTTTGAGTTTAATCGAATCTTTAAAACCCAATTGGTTGGAAAAGCCAGGAAAGTGGGTTTGTGCATAGGCTTGCAGCGCCTTGGGGATTTCTAGCACATCAAAATCGCCTTCTACATTGGCATTCATAAGGTCGGAATCCACGGCAAATTGTTTAGCACCGGAGGTGTCGATCAGCGAGGACACCGTGACATAATCTATCAAGTACTGGGAAGTGTCATCGTGAACGATAATGATATTATTGAGCGTTCCAGTCCCTTGCAGCTCTTCATCTCGGCGATTGATTAACTGTAGTTTAAAATCGCCACTCACCTCATAGTTTTGCTTTAAGATATTGACGGCTTGTAAGTCCAACTTATTGACAGAAGCGTCAAAATCAAACTCTGGGATACTATCGGTAAAATCTAATTTTCCACGAAAAGCAAAATCGATATTTTCGTCTTGAATATTGAAGTCTCCATTAAAAAGATTGCGCTGAAGCTCACCAGATATTTTGGCGTTTTTGTATTGATAGCCTTTAAAGAATACATCGCTTATTTCTGCTTTAACCTGTGCATCAGCAGTGTTAGCAGTAAGCCCGGTACTGCCTAGCAAAACATCTGAGCGGAAGTTAATGATGCCTAAGTCTGCATTGCCCGTCCACTTGCCCAAATCAAAATCCTCTAAGCTTAGGTACCCATTATACTTAGCCTTTTCCTTGCCTTCCCGCACATTCAAGTGCATATCCAACTCTGCTTTTCCCAAGTCGGTATTCAGATTTCCAAAAGCGACAAAGTCTTCAAAGAAGCCATAGTAATCCCCAGTAAACTCCAAGCGCCCCAGCTTATCAAAAGTAGATGGAGGATTAAAATTGGGCAGTATTTGGCGCATGGTACTCATGCTAGTTACCAGTTTTCGCAACGAGATATCCATCCGTTCCTCATCTCGTACTGCCAAATTATTGGAATTAAAACGACCATCGATCGTCGTTCCATCAGCTAGCGTAATTAGTAGATTGCGCCCTGCTAGCTGGTTGACGGTTCCGAAGACTAAGCCATCCACTACCAAAATTTCCTCTCTATTATTCATAAAGAAGGTATTCTCCTTCAAGGCTGGTGCAAACACAATAATGTCACGGAATGCTACGGCCGAGTTAGAAAGATAGATTTTCATGTACACACTATCCACATAATCGGTATAGTCTAAGAACGAATCGTACTCTAATATCAGAGAATCTCCTAATCTACTGTAGGGGGTCACCAAGGTCATATCCCGCAGGGATGTTGTAGAAGGGGAAACCTCTACGTCTTTTGCTTCTAGTCGCGACAGCTCAAATCCACTCGCTTCTTTAAAGCGCATATCACGCACAATTCCTTTGTAGATGTACTCGTCGATGTCATAAAAAAACGAATCCACTTCAAAATTTATATCAAACACCTCCAGATGGTCATAGTCCATTTCGTCCATTGGCTTAAGCCGTGTGGGAGTATTTCTAAAATTATTGAATACAAATGTGCCATCGTGAAAACGTAGCTCTCTGATAGCTAGCTGAAAAGTAGTCGTATCTATTATTTCCTCCAGGACTTCCACTTCTTCTGGAATCGTATAGTATGCGGGGTCACGCTCTTTCTCATCAATACGGATTTTAGGTTCTCTAATTTCCACATAGCTAGCGTAGATCCTCTCATTTGGCAAGTCAAAATGCTCGATGTCTATTTCGCCTTGTCCGATATAAATGGAAAGCAGCTGTCCCCTAAAATCGTCATCTTGGATAAAGTGGACATCATCCAAGCGGACCAAATCTAGATTGAGTTGGAATGGCTTTTTTTCTTTATCCTTCTCCTCTTCTTTATCATCAGCAACCAATTTGGCGAGTACTTGCTGAAGGGTGTTTTGATCACTTCCTCTAGGGCGGCGGATAAAAAAACGGGTAGTAGCCAGATTAATTTCCTCGATTTCTAGTCCCCGCTGGAAGTAGGAAATAGGGTTGGTATTGATATTCGCTAAGAGCTCTTGGCTGTAAATTAAGGTGTCTTGGTTGTAGTCTTCTACGTAGAGTCCATTAAGCACCAGTTTATCAAAGAAAGAGATGGAGATACGGTCTAGTTCCACTCTAGTTTCTAGCGTTTTACTTAAGGTAGAAGTAATTCTAGTAGCCGCCCAATTCTGCACATAAGGAATTTGTAGGGCAATGTAAACGATAAAAAACAGAGAAAAGAAGAAGAGGGCCGTTCTACTTATCAACCACCATGTCCAGCGTAGTATACTACGCCGTCCATCACCTTTGGGTTCCGGACTAGGATTAGAATCTGGTAGTTGTGTCTGCTCCATAAAGAATAGCTCGAATCAGAATGTAAATATAACATCCTACACTGCAAAAACGGTTGATAGGTGCAGCTTCTACCCTTTGCAAGATAATTTTAACGAAATCTTATTAGCTATTCCGTGATGGCAAGAATACTTCAGCCATCATACAGCGTACACTCCCGCCTCCATATTTCTCAATGGTGGGGATGGCTGCATATAAGATGGAGGTATGCTGCTCGATAGCCGTTATTTGAGCGGTCGTTAGCGAATGATACGCAGCAGCTGACATCACGAGATAGTCCTCCTCATGTTTAGTCGCCACCTGCAACATATTACCTGCAAAATGTAGGAGCTGTTCGTACGTAATTTCGATCACTTCCTTTTTAGTTTTGGCAAACCAGTCCAGCAGCAGCTGGCGCTCTTGTTCGTCGGGTATACACTCCAAGCAAATCACCACGAAGGTCTTTCCTAAGGCCATCATCACATTGGTGTGATAAATAGGTATGCCATCCTTATCCACCGCAGTAAAGGTGACGGCAGTAAAATCAAGCTGAGCAGCCAACTTATCAATCATGTATTGAGCGGTTCGCACACTCAGGCAAGCGTAAACTAGTTGATTTGGCCGATCCATAATCATGCTCCCTGTACCTTCCAAATATTTGCCCTTAGGCTCATTTTCTTCAAAAAAAACACGCTTGGTGACGGCATATTCTTTTTGTAAAGTGGCTACAATATCCTCGCGACGCTCATTCCGACGTATCTTAGAGAAAATAGGATAGGTAATCACCATGCCACTTTCGTGAAAGGTAATCCAGTTATTCGGGAAAACCGCATCAGGTTTGACAGGTTCATCCGTATCATCTATTACAATAATTTCTACTCCTACTGCTCTTAATTTCCCGACAAACCCTTCAAACTCTTGCAGGGCAAGGGCTTGAATTTCAGCTGCACTTTGGGAGGTATCCCTGGATTGAAAGGTGTTATTTGAAGCGGTTTCTTCATTGTATCCAAAATGAGCAGGGCGAACCATCAAGATGGTATCTGTGATCTGTCGAGCCATGATTCGAAAATTTTGAGCGAAGGTAATTTTTTCCCAAATATTTCCCTAATCCCAGTTACTTGCCTGCAATTTCATAGCATGGGCCGTCTCTTCTCCCAAATAGCGATCAATGATATAGTGAGCCAGGTAGATGGCCGGAGTCAGAATTATGGCCACAATAAATTTGTAGATATAGGAGACCGTGCCCACGGCCAGGAGCTGTGTCCACCGCCACGGCTCCACATTACCAAAGAGCTCTGGCCCGAGCTTAAACGCAATATAGATGACTACGAAGCTGTCAAAAAATTGAGAAATCAAGGTGGAGCCTGTCGCTCGAAGCCAGACTTTCTTTTCGCCTGTTATCTTCTTGATGCGATGAAAGGTAATCACATCAACAAATTGAGCAACCAAGAAAGCAGCCAAGGAGCCCAAAATTATCAATAACCCCTGCCCCAGTACTACGCTGTATGCCGCTTGCATATCGGGCACTCCCTTTGCTGTATTCTGCAATAGCCACCACTCCGGTGGTACTAGCTGAATGGAAATAAATACCATAAGGAACGCATAAGAGATGAGCCCTACTGCTAGCCAACTCAAGGTGCGTACCCCCCGCTTGCCATAATATTCATTAATCACATCGGTCATCACAAAAACAACGGGCCATAGCATCACTCCCGCAGTAAACTGCAAGGCGCCAACTTCTCCAAACAGATTGAAATTAAAGCGCTCCCACCCTAGCGAATCTTCCAGTGCAAATATTTTTACCGCCAAAAATTCAGCAATTAAGGCATTCGCAATAAAAAAACCACCCAGCAAAATGAATAACCTAGATGGACGGTATCGAATAATGTCTGTAATTTTCTCCACGATTTGACTTTAGGATTAAGGAATAATAAACAACATTTTTAAGATATGTATCTGTCCAAGGCGCTTACTTTCTGCATTTTCATACTTCTTTTTGCTACAAATAGCTTATTCGGACAAACTAGGATTGACTCTCGAATTGATTTGGCCGATACCACTCAGATTCATGAGCTCACTACCCAGCGCGGTGATCGCTTTATTGGGCAAGTTATGGAGTTAAGTGAAATAGCAGAAAATTTTAGCGAATGATAATTTCGAACCTTAAAAACCTTGGACTGTTGTTTTGGAACAAAGCAGTAAATTTGCACCACTTTAAATCAGAATATGGCAAAAATTGCAATTGACCTTAAGTCAGGTAATATAAAGAAAAAAAGTGATCTTATTATTGGGATCGATCTAGGTACGACCAATAGTTTGGTCGCCTACATGAATGATGGTCAATCCAAGGCGGTGAAGGGGAAAGATGGGAAAAGTACGCTAGTACCCTCTATTGTACACTTTGCGAGTGATCAAAAAATAGTAGTGGGCGATGCTGCCAAGGGCAAATTGATTAGCGACCCTCAACATACCATCTATTCGGTAAAGCGGCTGATGGGAAAATCTTTTGGAGATATTGAAGATATGGAGGCCTACTTTGGGTATAGAATTATTGATGAGGATACTGAGAGTCTGGTCAAGATTAGGGTAAATGATACGTTTTACACGCCTATTGAGTTATCCGCTGAAATTTTAAAAGAGCTAAAGACAAGAATCGAAGAAGAGTTAAACGCCACCGTAAGCAAAGCAGTCATTACCGTGCCTGCTTATTTTAATGATACGCAACGGCAGGCCACCCGTGATGCGGGAAAACTGGCAGGCCTAGATGTACTGCGCATTGTGAATGAGCCTACGGCAGCTAGCTTAGCCTATGGTATTGGGCTAGATAAAGCAGATAGCCAGAAAATTGCAGTCTATGACTTGGGTGGAGGAACATTTGATATTTCGATCTTACAAATTCAGGATGGCATTTTTGAAGTTCTTTCGACTAATGGTGACACCTTTTTAGGAGGGGATGATTTTGATCGCGCTATCATCGACTATTGGATTGAGGGGAATAAGATTGACGCGACAGAACTTCAAGCCAATAAAACGCTCAGTCAAGCATTGCGGCTGGAGGCGGAAGCGGCTAAAAAATACCTGAGCGCACATGATGAATATGCTGGAACAGTAGGTGATTTTACATGCACCATCTCTAAGACTACTTTTGAAACACTTATCAGCCCACTTATTAAAAAAACCATAAAGAGCTGTGAGCTAGCACTAGCTGATGCTAAATTACAGGCTGTAGACATCGATCAGATTGTAATGGTAGGTGGTTCTACGAGGGTGCCTTTGGTAAAGCAGGCCGTGGGGCAATTCTTTGGAAAGGAGGTAAATAATTCGCTTAATCCAGACGAAGTAGTGGCATTGGGGGCAGCTATTCAAGCGGATGTATTGGCAGGTAATCAGCGAGATGTGCTTTTACTGGATGTTACACCGCTTTCTCTAGGTATCGAAACGGTGGGTGGACTGATGGATGTTATTATTCCGCGTAACTCTAAGGTCCCCACTAAAGTAGGGCGTCAGTACACTACTTCTGTAGATGGTCAGAAAAACCTTAAGATCTCTGTTTTCCAGGGCGAACGCGACCTAGTGGAACATAATCGGAAGTTGGGATCATTTATTTTGAGAGGCATCCCTCCTATGCCAGCAACGCTTCCGAAGATTGAAATTCACTTCATCCTAAATGCTGATGGCATTCTAAAAGTAAAAGCTACTGAACTGCGCTCTAAAGTGCAGCAAGAGATAGAAATTCGCTCGCAATACGGCATTTCTGAAGAAGAAATGGCTAAAATGTTATTGGATTCTATCCAGAATGCACAGGGGGACATGCAGATTAGAGGTTTGCTGGAAGCGCGTAATGAGGCAAATAATATATTATTATCTGCAAAGAAGTTTTTGGAGCAGCACCAAGCTATCCTCTCAGCAGCAGAACAAGAGCAAACGGTACATTTGGCGAAAGCCTTAGAAGAAGCGGTAGCTGGTACCGATAAAGATCAGATTAATGCAGCAATAGAAGCCATTAATACCTATACTGCTCCCCTCGCGCACAAGGCGATGGATTACACCATAGCGGAAGCTATCAAAGGAAAAAAACTATAAGCAATGGGCAAAAAGAATAAAAATAAACGAACAGGTATTGTCTTCTCTACCAATCCTGATTTTGAGTACTCCTACGAACAAGAAGAAGAGCAGGACGAGCTCCCGCCCCAACAGCAACACCTCAGAGTCATGATCGACCGTAAGCGGCGCAAAGGCAAAGAAGTGACCTTGGTAACTGGCTTTGTAGGCCCGGAAGATAGCCTAAAAGATTTGGCCAAATACTTGAAATCAAAATGTGGAGTAGGCGGCTCTGCCAAGGAGGGAGAAATCATTGTACAGGGCAATCACCGAGATAAAGTGGTGGCACTACTCAAAGAAAAAGGCTATTCGCAGACCAAAGCGAGCGGCGGCTAGTGCCCTCTATATCTTCTTGGTAGCTCTCCATGCTTTTACTAGCATTAATACCCTGGAATAATTTTTCATTCCTTCTTTGATGCCTTGAGATTTAAGATAAACTTCATAGGCATTATTGCGTAGCCTTGGCATCCAATCAGGGTACAGCATGTAATTATCACGAATAGCATATAAGTCAGCCTTGATGCTTTCGGGCAGTTCTTTAAAGAAAACGCGATACGCCTCAGGGTCTGCCCTCCGAAAATTAGAGGCTACCGTGCGCCAGTAACCTAGGTGCCCCGCGTAAGCAATAGCAGGATTATCTGACTGAATGCAACTTACGTACGCTAAAAAATTACAAGTCCCTTCGTCACCAAAACCATAGCCATGCGACATTTCGTGTGCCATCACATGAGGTAACTGAACAGGATGAATCCCCGCGTCGATGTGCCCTTCACCCGTTAAGGGGAAGTATAGCCCCAGAGAGCTAAAGTGTAAAAATACGCCTTTGGGATACAACAGACGCCCTCGTACTCGCCCAGTTGTGGGAAAGCCATAATTATCTAACCAGCTCTCTAGCAATAAACGAACCTTTGGCTCCAGTCGATCTGGTAGATTTCGCTCCGTAAATGCACTATCCGTTGGCGTATCTATTTGAGGGCGAAGCTTTAGGAGGGCTAATGTTTCTAACTCTAATTCTTTTTGTAATTCGTTTGTTGTTAGCGGACTTGTCGTAATTTCTAGCTGCTGCTCAATGGGCTGCCGGATATAATTATATCCCCATAAAATGAGAAAGAAAAAAACGACACCAGAAATAAAAGCTAAGGTACTTATCACAAAAGTAAGTGCTTTATTCAGGATAGATTTTTCAGCTAAATACAAGCCTCTCGCTTGCCAGAAGAACCAAGCAATTACAATCAGCCAGAATATATAGATTAGTGGGATAGGTAGCCATGCCAGCACATAGTCGATGAACCATCGAATACCTTGAAATAGCCCACGGCTATAATATTGTTCTACTAATTCGGGGGTCTGCACCAACAACTGTCGAATGACTAATGCTGCTACACCGAGGGTAATCCAGATGATTCTTGTTCGAGTAAAATAGGCCTTCACTAGTTTGCTTTTTAATGAAACGCTTAAACGAATGATTTTGGTTTGTTGTTCCAGGTGTTCTTGGAATTTCAAGGAAATAGAGTACACTTCAGCTACGCTCAGTGTAAAACTTTTTCTTCTTCATTTGCGTTGATAAGTGATAGTTTAGAATGCTAAGCATTCAAATACTATATTTGCGGCAGCAAGCAAAAAATAAATACAATATATTAACTCATAAAAATAGGATAAAAATGGCTTTTGAATTCACAGATACTAATTTTAAGGGCGCAACGGAGGGCAAGGTAGCTTTGGTAGACTTCTGGGCAGAGTGGTGTGGACCTTGCCGTATGGTAGGACCGATCATCGAGGAATTAGCTACTGAAATTGGAGAAGAAAAGGCAGTGATAGGGAAGTTGAACGTTGACAACAACCCGATGATAGCTAGTCAGTTTGGAATTCGTAGTATCCCTACAGTTATTGTCTTGAAAGATGGAGAAGTGGTAGAAAAGCAAGTAGGTGTCACTACTAAAACAAAGTACAAAGGAATGATAGAAAAGCACTTAGTAACAGCTTAGTGCGATTTGCACCAATCATAACCCTGACAAATGCCTCTGGTTTTTGTCAGGGTTTTTTCGTTTAAATACCTACCTTAGTTTCAATGAATCCATTAGATAAAAACTACGAACTACGCAATTTTGGCAACCTAGAGCTACTAGCCCGACAAGTTGTAGAAGGCTTTATCATTGGCCTGCATAAAAGTCCCTTTCATGGGTTCTCTGTAGAATTTGCAGAGCACCGCTTGTACAATCAAGGAGAATCCACTAAGAATATCGACTGGAAGGTATATGCTCGTACAGATAAGCTCTTTTCAAAGCGCTTTGAAGAAGAGACCAATCTCAGATGTCAGATTGTCATTGATGCCTCCTCATCAATGTACTTCCCAGAGGTGACCGCCAAGAGTAAGGCAAATTTGAATAAGTTGCAGTTTTCCGCTTTAGCAGCAGCTTCGCTAATGAACCTACTACAAAAGCAACGCGATGCCTTTGGCTTAACCATCTTTGATAGTGCAGTACAGGAACATACGCGCTGCAAATCAAGTACCTCTCACTATCGCTTACTTTTGACCTATCTGGAAAAATTACTCAATAATCCAGAGCGAGACAAAACCACTTCTGCTGCCGATGCACTACACCAAATAGCGGATAGTATTCACAAGCGCTCAATGGTTATTATCTTCTCCGATATGTTTGAGCAATCGGAAGATACTGAACGCCTATTCTCCGCACTTCAGCACTTAAAGCATAATAAGCATGAAGTGATTTTATTCCATACGGTAGACAAATCCAAAGAAATCGATTTCAATTTTGAAAATCGGCCCTATCTCTTTATTGATATGGAGACAGGTGAAAAGGTGCGCTTACAAAGCAACCAGGTAAAGGACTACTATGTGGAGCAGATGGCTAAGTTCAAAGAGCAGCTACGCTTTAAGTGTTTGCAATACAAAATTGATTTTGTAGAAGCGGACATCAATGAGGGCTACAAGCCTATTCTCCAATCCTATTTAGTGAAGCGAAATAAAATGCGGGTATAGCTTATGAAACGTATTAACATCAAAGACCTACTGAGTGCACCGCCGCCAGGCACCGATAAAAAAGCCATAAAGGACGAGACCGATGAGCTCGTAGAGCGCTTCGGAGATCTACAGAAGCTGATGATGGCGGAGGCGAAGCACAGCCTATTAGTCATTTTTCAGGGTATGGATGCCAGTGGTAAAGACGGCGCAGTACGCAAGATATTTAGGGATTGTCATCCAAATGGGCTGAGCGTCTATTCTTTTAAAAAACCTACGGACGAGGAATTTGCCCGTGACTTTCTGTGGCGCGTACACAAGCGAGTTCCTGCCAAGGGAATGATTCAAATCTTCAATCGTTCGCACTATGAAGATGTACTCATTCAGCGCGTGCATGGCTGGATTGATGAGCAACGAGTAGATATGCGTTTTGACGCCATCAATGCTTTTGAGCGTTTGTTAGAACTTGATAATAATACGAAAGTACTCAAGTTCTTTTTGAATATATCTTACGATCAGCAAGCCATAGAATTGCAAGAACGTATAGATGAGGCCGATAAGCACTGGAAGCACAATCCTAACGATTGGAAAGAGCGTGAACATTGGGACAAATATATGGTTGCTTATGAAGATGTTTTAAATAGAAGCGCTATTCCGTGGACAGTTGTGCCAGTGGATGAGCGTTGGTACCGAGACTACGTGGTAGCCAAAAAGATAGTAGAAACACTAGAAAGTTTGGATATGGCGTATCCTCCGCTAAATGAAGAGTAGTACAACATGCTTGAAAAAGTTCGAATCGATAAATGGCTGTGGAGTGTCCGCATCTTTAAGTCTAGAACAATGGCTACTGATGCGTGCAAAAAAGGGAATATCAAAATAAATGACCAGAACGTTAAACCAAGCTACCTTCTTACCAGAGGAGAGATCGTACAGGTAAAAAAGAATGGTTTCAATTTGACTTTCCGAGTAATCGATTTACTACAAAAACGCGTGGGGGCGCCAATTGCACAAGCCTGCTACGAAGATTTAACTCCTGCCGAGGAGATGAATAAATACCAAGATTGGTTTGTTGGGAAAGGAT
>JBCCRH010000081.1:0-16288 GCA_039208045.1 Bacteroidota bacterium | reverse complement strand
TGGTTCACAATCTGATAAGTAGCAGCCAATTGCTGCAAGTCATCCACCAGCGATTCGGCATACGCGCCAAACCACAAGCCAAAGGAAGAAACCATCGCCACTTGCATATGCGTGTAGCCCGGCATCAGTACGTTTTTGTGCTTTTCGGATTGCTCCAGCAAGCATTCAAATAGCCCCTTCATCTCTTCTGCAATCGCTTCTAGCTTGGCCCGAAAGAACAAGCGCAAATCAACCAGCACCTGATCATTGCGCGAGCGACCACTATGCAGCTTCTTCCCGATATCCCCCAGTTTTTGCGTAAGCAGAAATTCTACCTGCGAGTGCACATCTTCCACCCCCACTTCAATTTGGAACTCCCCATTTTTTGCTTGCTCGTAGAGTACCTGAAGCTCTTGGTGTAGCAAGGCCTCTTCCTCTTCTGTCAGCAGCCCAATATGCGCCAGCATTTTGGCATGAGCCATAGAACCCAAGATGTCATAAGGAGCCAATTCCAAGTCAAATTCCTGATCTTTTCCAATAGTAAACTGCTCAATTTGCTGGTTAAGCGTGCCTGATTTTTGCCAAAGTTTCATAGTTAGAAGATTGTAATTGATGTGCTAGTTGATTGATTAAATGGATATACGTCTCGATGCCTTCCTCAATTTCTGATATGTAAATAAATTCATCCGCCGTATGCGAGCGGGCAGAATCGCCAGGTCCCAGTTTGAGCGTTGGAAAAGGCATAAGTGCCTGGTCGGATAGGGTAGGGGAGCCATACGTATGCATACCCAGCTGCTGCCCAGCCTGTACCAATGGATGATCCAGTGGGATGCCAGAGGGCTGTAAGCGGAGCGACCTTGGCGTAAGCTGACAAGCCACGGCCGCCTGCAAATGTGCTAGTACCTGCTCATTGCTATAACATTCTGTAGTGCGTACATCCACCACAAAGCGGCATGCATCCGGCACTACATTGTGCTGACTTCCCGCCTCCACCTGCGTTACGCTCACCTTCACTGGCCCCAGCAGTGGAGAAGTCTCTTCAAAAGAAAAGTCCTTCAAGAGTTGGATCGCTTCCATCGCTTTATAAATCGCATTAACCCCCTCATCACGCGCCGCATGCCCCGACTTCCCCTCGGCCAATCCATCCAGCACCATCAGCCCCTTTTCCGCTACCGCCATCTGCAAAAGCGTCGGCTCCCCCACAATGCCCGTCCAAATCGGTGGCAACTCACCCAGCACACTTTCTACCCCCCCATGCCCAGAAATCTCCTCTTCCGCTGACGCTAAAAAACACAGATTAAACGGCAAGTCATTTGCACGAAAGTGCACAAACGTAAACAGTAAACTCACCAAAGCCCCACCCGCATCATTGCTCCCCAAGCCATACAGCTTCCCATCCTCCACCACCGCCTGAAACGGATCGCGCGTGTAGGTAGGAGCAGGACGAACAGTGTCGTGGTGCGAATTAAGTAATAGCGTTGGTTTTGACGGGGCAAAGTCCGCAGAAATCGCCCAGATATTATTTCCCTTTCGGGAAATGGGAATGCCCTGTCCTTCCAAACAATCAGCTAGTAGCTGTGCTGTTTTATCTTCTGCCTTGGAGAAGGAGGGGATGGCGATGAGTTGTTTTAAAAGCGCTGTTGCTTGTTGATATAAATGATTCATTATTTTTCTTTTTAGAAATAAGGCCGCATGGATTGCAAATCCACTGAGTACCGGCTACGCTTTTTTTTGTAAAGCTTAGCCCGCGCCACGTGGACCCGCCTGCATCGGGCAGGTTTGTAATCCGCGTAGGTCACTTTTTTTAAGCACAAATAGTCGTGGCATACCCCTCCTGAATAGAAGTCGGATTCCCAATTTTAATCTCCCGCAACTGATGGGGCAAAGCACTGAAGGCGTTGTGTAGCTTCGGCAACATCCCATTGGCAATGACCCCTTCTTGCTTGTAGTGTTCAAAGCTGCTTGGACTGAGCCGCGCAATCACACTCTGATCGTCTGTAGGCACTTGCAAGACGCCTGGTTTTTCAAAACAAAAGTGGAGACTGACGTCAAAATGCGGAGCCAGAGCAATCGCAAGTTGGGTTGCAATAGTATCGGCATTGGTGTTGAGGAGTTGGCCTTGGCCGTCGTGGGTGATGGCACAGCAGACCGGGGTGAGGCCGATCGCCAAAAGTTGCTGTAGCAATTGCACATTCACCTGCTGAATATCGCCCACATAGCCAAAGTCAATCGGTTGGGGTGGGCGGGTGGTAGCCAGGAGCAAGTTCCCATCGGCACCGCTTAAGCCAATGGCATTGCAGCCTAGTTGCTGCAAATTGCCCACCAAAGAGGTATTGAGCAGTCCGGCATAGACCATCACCACCACCTCTAAGGTTGGCCCATCCGTAATGCGTCGCCCTTGGTGCATTTGGGGTTGTAGCTGGAGCTGCTTGATGAGTTCGTTGGCTTTGGGGCCACCGCCGTGTACCAGTATTTTGGGGCCGTCAATTTGTTGGAAATAGGCTAGTGCTTCAGCTTGTTGTTGGTCATCCTGAAGCATCTTGCCACCTATTTTGCAGATATGAAGAGAAGTAGACATGTGTTATTGATTTAAGAACTGTGCTAATACGGCTTGCGCCGCAAACGTTCGATTATTGGCTTGTTCAATGACTAGCGATTGTGGACTATCCAGAACAGCATCACTCACTACCACATTCCGGCGAACCGGCAAACAATGCATGAAATATGCCTCATTCGTAAGGGCCATCTTAGACGCATCAATACACCAATCAGGAGATTGCGACAGGATCTGTCCGTAGTGGGTATAGGAAGACCAATTCTTGGCATACACAAAGTCCGCTCCGGCGAAAGCTTTAGCTTGGTCGTATTCGATTTGAGCACCTTGCATAAATTCAGGAGCCAGCTCGTAGCCTTCTGGATGGGTCACCACTACTTCCGCATCTTCTTGCACGACCCATTCCAAAAAGGAATTAGCGACTGCTTGGGGGAGCGCTTTGGGATGGGGTGCCCAGCTTAGCACTACCTTTGGTCGCTGCACTTTTTTGTGGCTGCGAATGGTCATTACATCCGTCAAGGATTGCAAGGGGTGGCGAATCGCGGATTCCAAGCTGATGACGGGCACTTGTGCATATTGGATGAATTTTTGCAAAATAGCGTCTGCATAATCAGCCTTCCGATCTTGAAGACTTGGAAAACTCCTTAGGCCGATTATATTCGCATACTGACTAATTACTGCGGCGGCCTCCCGGATGTGCTCTGCTTTGTTACCATCCATCACCACTTGATCCTCAAATTCCAAAGCCCAACCCTGGCCCGCATTGTAATTCATCACGGAAAGCCCAAGGTTAAAAGCTGCCTTCTGCGTGCTGAGGCGCGTGCGCAAACTGGGATTAAAAAAGACGAGCGCCAGGGTTTTGTGTCGTCCCAAGTCAGCGGCTGCAAGTGGATTTGCCTTAAAGGCTAATGCCTGCTCGATCAGTGCCTCTGGCTGGGGAACATCCTTTATCGAAGTGAATTGTTGCATAGTGATACGGTTTAGTGAACGAGCTGATACTGCAATGCTTTCTGCAAAGCGTCAGTGAAATGATGGACTTCTTGTTCGCTAATATTCAGTGGTGGGAGTAGGCGGAGCACGTTAGGATCGGAGGAGGAACCCGTAAAGACTTGGTGCTCATGGAGCAGTGCTTTGCGAAGGGCTTTTATTGGAAAATCAAATTCCAGCCCAATCATAAGGCCTGCGCCCCGATACGCCACCAATCCAGGTAGCTCCTGCAATTGCGCATCCAGCAGCGCTCCCATCTGCTGTGCATGTTCCATTAATTGCTCCTGCTCGATCACCTCCAGCACGGCCAAGCCAGCAGCCATCGCTAAGTGGTTGCCCCCAAACGTACTCCCCAACTGCCCCAGCTTCGCCTCAAAGTGTGGATGAATTAGCACCCCACCAATCGGAAAACCATTGCCCATCCCTTTAGCGACAGTAATCAAATCAGGCTTAATATTCGCCTTTTGGAAAGCAAAGAAATGACCGCTCCGACCGTAACCCGACTGCACCTCATCCAAAATAAGCATGCTGCCATGCCAGTGGCATAATTCTGCCAAAGCTTCCAAAAAAGAAGGATGCGGAAAATGGATACCTCCAATTCCCTGGATCCCCTCGATGATGACAGCGCATATCTCGTTGGTCGCCAAGCTTTTTTTCACTGAAGCGAGGTGGTTCAGCCCATGGTATTCTACTTCAAATCCTTTGTTGATGGCTGCTTGCAGCTTTGGATTGTCAGTAGCATTCACAGCGGCGGCTGTACGACCGTGGAAGCCTTTTTTAAAGGCAATGATTTTGGTACGACCTGTTTTGAAGGATGCCAATTTTAAGGCATTTTCATTGGCCTCCGCGCCGGAATTGCAAAGAAAAAGCTGGTAGTTGGATAAACCCGAAAGTTCGCCCAGCTTTTGGGCCAGTTGGGTTTGCAATGGATTGGGAACGGCATTGGAATAAAAGCCCAAATTTGCCACCTGTTCCTGCACGCGCTGCACATAATGCGGATGGCTGTGGCCAATAGAAATCACGGCATGCCCGCCATAAAAGTCGAGGTAGGACTTGCCTGATGCATCAAAAACATACGCCCCTTTGCCTTTGACAGGGCAAACCTCTAGTTGATTATATACTTGATATAGATTCATCTTTATCGACTTAAAAAGCCATTGCTTTAAGTACTAATCCTTGCTTTTCGGGAAATCCAAAACGGATATTCATATTCTGGACGGCTTGCCCAGAAGCTCCTTTGAGCAGATTATCAATGGCACAAACGATTAATAATTGATCTTCGTGTTTAGCTAGCTGTATCAAGCATTTGTTGGTATTCACGACTTGCTTGAGGTGGATGGTGTCGGTGGTCACTTGCACGAAGGGATGCGGCTCGTAGTAGTCCTGGAAGAGGGCTAAAGCTGCTGCTTCGCTTCCTTCAAATTCGGTGTATAAAGTGGCGAAGATGCCTCTGGTGAACGCTCCACGTAGCGGAATGAAGTGCAGCGGTGGTAGCGGCGCCTCTTGCAAACTACTCAAGCTTTGCTTGATCTCGGGCACATGCTGATGCTGGAATGCTTTGTAGACCGAGAGGTTGTTGTGCCGCCAGCTAAAGTGGGAGGTGGACTTGGGTTGCTGGCCTGCGCCGGTTGTGCCGGTGATGGCCTGTATGTGTACCGCTTTCGCTAAATACTGGGCTTGCGCCAAAGGCAGTAGGGCCAATTGGATCGCTGTGGCGAAACAGCCAGCATTAGCTATCCGATTGCTTTGTGCGATGGCAGCATGCTTGAGCTCTGGTAAGCCATAAACAAATGGATTTGAAGCGTTTGCCAAACGAAAATCTCTGCTCAGATCAATCACCACTACCGATGCTGGGATGTCATGTGTTTCCACAAATGCCTTTGAATGCCCATGCCCTTTGCATAAGAATAAAACATCGACTTCAAAATGGGGCGTTGCCACGAAATCCATAAAACACTCCCCAAATAAATCTTCATGCACTTGGCTAATGGGAGTTCCTGCCTGACTGGTGCTTTGCACAAAGTCGAGGGTTACCTGCGGGTGGATCAGAAGCAGTCGAATCAATTCGCCAGCGGTGTAGCCGCCCCCACCAATAATTCCTGCGCTTATAGTTGCCATGTGTCTGCTGTTTTTTTATGGTGATAAATCATAGGAGCATTACCCAAAATTTTGGTGAATCCTTTAACATCCTCGCCCGTCCAGGCTTTGTTTGCTTCGCCATACTGGCCAAAGCCGTGCTGCAATAGATCGTACTCCGATTCAATGCCTTGCAGTTTGAAACGGTAGGGATGGAGCTGTATATGCACCGTGCCACTCACATGGGCCTGGCAGTCGCTCAAGAAGCCTTCAATATTTCGCATAACAGGATCGAGAAATTGCCCTTCGTGGAGGAGCATGCCATACCAATTAGCAAGCTGCTCTTTCCAATATTGCTGCCACTTGGTGAGCACATGCTTTTCGAGTAAATGGTGTGCTTTTAGGATGATTAGTGGTGCTGCTGCCTCAAAGCCTACCCGCCCTTTGATCCCAATAATCGTATCGCCGACGTGAATATCCCGGCCAATCGCATAGGGCTGGGCGAGCTGTGCCAAGTGGTGGATCGCCTCCACTGGATGGTCAAAATAGGTCTGATCGATACCTGTTAGTTCGCCTTTTTCAAAATGGAGCTGGACGGTGCTTGGCGTTTCTTTTTGCAGAGGACTGGGATAGGCGGTTTCGGGAAGCGGCAGGTGGGACGTTAAGGTCTCCGCGCCACCTACGCTGGTACCCCAAAGCCCTTGGTTAATCGAGTACTTGCCTTTTTCCCAGGGCCAATCAAAACCATGCTGCTGCAAATAGTCGATTTCTGCTTTTCGCGAAAGCTGTAAGTCTCGAATTGGGGTGACAATGTCCAAGTGTGGCCCAAGTGTATTGAATACCAAGTCGAAACGCACTTGATCATTTCCTGCGCCCGTGCTGCCATGGGCCACCGCTTTTGCTCCAATGGTATTGGCATATTGTACAATGGCGATGGCTTGAAAGAGTCGTTCGGCACTGACGGAGAGCGGATAGGTATTATTTCGCAATACATTGCCGTAGATGAGGTAGCGGATGCACTGCTCGTAATAGGTTTTTTCAGCTTCAATACATTCAAAGTAGGTGGCGCCAAGCTGATAGGCTTGTGCTTCCATTTTTTGGATGTCCTTTTCGGAAAAACCACCGGTATTGACACTAATGGCGTGTACTTGGTAGTCTTTTTCTGTGGTCAGATATTTGATGCAGTAGGAGGTGTCGAGGCCTCCGCTATATGCGAGTACAAGGATTGGTTTAGACATGTTGATGGAGAATTTGATGAGTTAAATCAATGGCTGGTAGTTCTTTGGCTGGGGCGAGCATGGCCGTACACAGGCACACCCGCTTTTGGTTGCGCTGGAGAATATCGTAGTTGGGGCAGCTTTGGCAGCCTTTCCAGAAGGCTTCATCTTGCGCCAACTCCGAGAAGGTAACAGGCTGATAGCCCAATGAAGCATTGATCTTCATGACGGCTAGACTAGTGGTGATCCCAAACAGCTTTGCAGTGGGATATTTTTTTTGCGAAAGCTCAAAAATGGCGTGCTTAATGGCTTTGGCTAGGCCCATTTTGCGAAAAGCAGGCGCCACGATCAGGCCCGAATTGGCAATGTACGTGCCGTGGCTCCACTGTTCGATGTAGCAAAACCCAGCTAGTTCTTCCCCTTTTAGGGCAATGACGGCGTTTCCCTGATCCATCTTTTGGCGAATGTATTCGGGCTTGCGCTTGGCGATGCCTGTTCCGCGTACCTTGGCAGAATCTGCGATCAGATCGCAAATGGCTTGTGCGTAAGTAAGATGGATGGAAGTGCAGTTGATAATATTGAAATCCATGAGTAAAGGCAATAGAATCCCTGCTTTACCCTGGTGCTGTTTCGCGTATTGGCGAAAGCCTAAACATAGATAGGCAACTGCACAGCAGTAAAGGAGGAGGTTTGACTAAAATAGATTTGGAAAAATCTGGATAGAAACCGGTAGCCTGGGGCTACCCAAGAGGGTAATATGACAGATAGACGCCCCTAAGGGCGACGGCGCAAGGTGCGGCGACGAACAACAGTAGAAGGAATAATATGGAATGTTGCTTGCGTCATTAGTAATACAAACTTATATCAAGTAATTGAAAGATGCAAGCACTACTGATGAAAAACTAGCAGTGGGATCTTCGCATACTTCATCATTTCCTTGGAAACACTGCTGTGAAAGAGGCGTTCCCAAAGCCTACGGCGGGGAACGAATAGGGCTAATACCTGGATATTTTTTTGTGTAATAAACCGCGTTAAACCTTCTGATATATCTTGTGCGTTGACCACTGTAAAGTCGCTAAAAGGTTCTTTGTTGTCCAGGTGGTAATCTTCGATGCTGGTAGAATCAGCGTTTTGATCGATGTGTACGAAATGAATATTGGCGTTTAGTGGCGTGGAAAATTTGACTAAGGTGTTTACGGCGTGTTCATCTTCTAGCCGAAAATCGGTGCCATAGGCGATTTTTTCGATGAGAGTAAAGTCTGCCGTTCGGGGAATTGCCAATACGGGGCATGGAGCAATCATCATAGTATTGGTGACGGTGCTGCCCAGTAGGCGCTGCTGCATGGGGGTGATGCCTTTGGTTCCCATAGCAATGAGATCTGCCCCTTCGCTTTGAGCAGCATCTGCTATTTCTTGGGCATAAAATAGGCCATAGTCTACCCGAGGCGCTTCGAACGAAGCATTAGGATAGGTGGCTTGAATGGCTAGCAAACGCTCTTTAGCTGCTTCTTTCCTCTTTTCAATAGCTGCTTCAATTTTCTGTGGATGAATCTTTGCTGCTTCGTCTACCGATAGCGAAACCACATGCATGAGCTTGATTTTGACTGGGATAGCTTCTGCAAAGGCGACGGTGTAAGCCAGAGCGTGGTGAGCCGCTTCCGAAAAATCAGTGGGGAACAGGAGTTTGTTCATGATTTATTTATTTTGATTTGTTGAAGCGCTTCTGGATATTGTGCTTGTTCTGGTAGAGTCATTTCTTCCCAGCCATTGGGGAGCTCTAGTTGGTGGAGGACATGTAACGTGCCATCAAAGCGAGTGGCGAGCTGGGCTGCTGCATCCAGTGCAAAGTGCGCACAGGCGAAGAAATCGGTTGGAACCAGGATGCTTTTCATGAGTGATGGGTTTTGTAGTAAAAAGGGCAATCACCCGGAGGCAATCACCCTTCGTCCTAGTCGCAAAAGCCAATTCTATTATTCTTTGTTGTACCTAGGCACAAGGTAAATGGATGGAGTGAGGATAGTAATGATGAAGATCAGGGGAACTATTGACTTTTCTCATCTGGGAAAAGTGAACGATCGAGGGCGGGCACTATTTGGAGCAAAAAGCAAACTGCCGAGCAGGACACGCCCGTCGACAGTTTATTTTAGCTATATGTGAAGGCAGGTTAATCTTCGTCTTTTTTATCAAATACCGTATCTCCAGCATCATCTAGTTGGTCATCTTCGTCGTCGCCTAAATCTAAATCTGCTATATCGGTATCTAATTCATCAATACTAACGGTAGTGACAGCATCGTCTAGTGTTAGATCCTCCTCTTCTTCTTCTACGAGTGGATCGATCGGATCACTTTTCTTTTTCTGGACGACTTTAGTTACCCTTTTTTTTTAGAGTCTTGCTTAATGTAGGGCTTGCTGTTGAGACGAAAGCGTTTGCGATCATTTTCAGCTGCCTTTTGCGAGTTTTTGGCTGCTAAGCTTTTGGTAGTAGTAGGTACCGCCATGAGCCGTTTTTTATCGATCAGTTTTCCAGTAACTACACAAATACCATAGGTCTTATTACCGATGCGAAGTAGGGCATTTCTCAAATCGACCAAATGCTTGCGCTGGCGGATGGCCATGTTATTGAGCATTTCAATATTACTATTGTTGCTGCTATCATCTACCCAGTCACCACCATGATCATCGCTGGTGTTTTCAGTGGTTTCGCGGATTTCTTCCTCTAATTGGCTGAGCTGCACTTCTGTTTTAGCGATCTTTTTATCGATAAGGGCCTTGAATTCAGCTAACTCAGCGTCGGAATACTTAACCGTTTGATTTGATTTAGCCATAAAATATTCAGTTTATGAAATCAATTGTTCTAAAAATCTTAAAAGAACCCAATATTCTTTTCGAAGAATACACGAAACAGTACATTTTTGTTTGGAGATTCTTAAAAGATGGGGCAAAAATAGTTTTCTCCATGTTTTCCTGCAACAAAAAAGTACGATTTAGTTTTTGATTTTGAATACGGCACTTTTAATGGGTTGTTTTGGAATATTATTTTGTGGTAGTGCTTTTGTCATACGGTTCGGGCTAAACTATTGCATCCCTATTTTTTCCCCTCTACCTTTGTACAGTACAAATACTCAGCTTATGACACCTACTTTCTCCTTTTGGCGAAAAGCCAGTGTTTGGATGATGCGTATCGGAGCACTGCTATTGGTGGGAGCCTTGGCAAAGACCTATTTGGCATCATCTATGGATATTACAAGCGCCAAAAAGCCCTGTATCATCGAATGCCAGCGAAGCAACGCCTTTGAGCAAGCTGCTTCTAAAGTATGCTTTGCGCACCCCCAAAAGGAGCAACCCGCATGCTTTCTGCTGGATGAAATCATTATGGTGAAATCCTACAATAAGCAAAGTGTGGTGTACGATTATCGGGGGAAAGGCACGTACGTAAAAGAAAATCTCCGAACGATTGAGCAGGATATTAAACAGGCAAACCGGAGTTATTATTATCTATACCGTGCCAATCGCCAAGAAATTGTCAACTTGCGCTACACACAGACCTTCAATTCCTGTGATCGCATATTGAAGCTGGAAGAAGATTTTGTGAGCACGGTATCCAGAGATAAGGTGCGCGAAGTAGAGCAGTTGCTCTATAAAACCTGTAGTATCATTGGCCGAT
Source organism: Bacteroidota bacterium (assembly GCA_039208045.1). Lineage (GTDB taxonomy): Bacteria > Bacteroidota > Bacteroidia > Chitinophagales > Saprospiraceae > JBCCRH01. The sequence continues at coordinate 5,810 of JBCCRH010000081.1, read as the reverse complement.
AAATCACCATTTACATAGTTATCAAAACTTATTTATGATTACGCAAAAGGAATTAAACGACTGGAAAAAGTTATTTCAAAACTGGGACCAAGAGCCGCTGGGGCCACGGGAGCAAAAAGCTGCGGCCATTGTCAAAAAGAATATGTATTGGGCCATGGGCGTGGGCTTGGTTCCAGTACCACTTTTGGATATTGCTGGGGTGACGCTCATCCAGCTCGATATGCTCAAAGAGCTATGCAAATGTTATGGCGTGCCTTACTCAGAGCTAAAAGGGAAGTCTATCCTATCCGCTATTGGCGGGGCGGCATTGGCGCGGTATTGGGCAAGTATCTTTAAGGCGATTCCTGTATTTGGATCTATCTTAGGAGGGGTCTCAATGGCTGTAACAGCAGGAGCTACTACTTACGCCTTGGGTAAGGTATTTGTAAACTACCTCCGAGAGTCTGAGAACCTGGAAGATATAGATGTGGCAGCAGCGAAAAAGCAGTTTGAAGAGGAGCTAGACGAAGGAAAAGCGATGGCTGAGCAGCTAGAAGCGGAACAAGCGCAAGATGTGGAGGGGCAATTGGAACAATTAGCCAAGTTATTAGAGAAAGGGCTGATTTCTGAAGAGGATTATAAAACGAAGAAGCAGGATATTTTAGATCGTATGTAAGGGAGCATAAGCTATCGGTAAGGAAAAATGGGGTAAATACTACCTTTTTTAAACTCCTGCTGTCCAGTGGGTAACTCCATAAATGCGTCCGTTTGCGTGAGATTAGCGAGGTCGCCAGAGCCGTAGCCGTGCGTAGGGCTAGCAAGGAGTGTTCCCTCTTTGGTATACGATAATTTCACTTGCATAAAGTAAGTTAGGTCCGGCTTGAAAAGCACGTTTTCTGTAAGGATGGCGTGCTTTTCTGCAAATGGCGCTAGCCCTTGGCTTTTCCGAAGGAAAGCTTGCAGGTAGCGCATGGTACACATAAAAGAAGAGACAGGATTACCTGGTAAGGCAAATACCACGGTACCTCGTTCGCCTTTCCCAAACCAAAAGGGTTTGCCCGGGCGCTGGCGCACGCGGTGAAATAGCTTTTGGATACCCACCTTTTCCAAAGCTGCTGGGATGAAGTCGTATTTGCCTTTCGAAACGCCGCCACTCATTACCAAAATATCATAATTGGCAACCAATTCCTGAAGCTGTTGCTCAATTTGGACTTGATCGTCGATCAAGTGGGCCGTATCTGCTGCGATGCCCCAGCCTTGGAGGATGGCTTGAATGGAGTAGACATTGGACTTGCGAATTTGGTGGGGGAGGGGTGTCTGGTTGATTTCTACTAACTCATCGCCACTGGAAAGAATAACGACAGAGGGCAAAGCCTTGACTACCAACTCAGGTTTCCCAACGGTGGCTGCCACTCCAATTTCTGCCGGTGTAATGGTATTTCCTTTCGAAATAATGATGCTTCCTGCTTTGCGGTCAAGTCCTTTATTATGGACATTCTGCCCTTGCTTGATTTCCTCTACCGTGATAGTCGCTATTCCATCTTCAATAGACACATCTTCATAACGGATAATGGTATCTGCTCCCTTACAAAGCACCGCACCCGTCATGATTTCCATGCAACTCTCAGCAGATTGTAGCACTTTTTGTGGACTTCCCGCTGCCGCAACGCCTTCTACTGGAAATTGTCGTTGCCCTTTTGCGAAAGCAGTATATTGGATAGCAATACCATCCATCGCCACTCGATCGTAGGGTGGGAAATCGCGGTCAGCTATCAAGTCTTCCGCCAGTAGGCGCCCTAGCGCATGAGCAAGTGGCACACGCTCCGTTGTAAGTTGAAGAGTATTTTCCAGTACAATTTTAGTAGCATCCTCAGAACTAATCATAGAAATCTTGGTATTGTTAGTATTCACCATTACCATACAATGGTACTAAAAAAGCAAAGCATACAAAAGTGCAGCAAGCAGATTTTCCCATATTTGAGCAAGTCCTTCCCAATGGCAAACCATTGGTCTATTTAGACAGTGCCGCCACCACGCAGAAGCCGCGTATAGTGGTCCAACAAATGGCACAGTTTTATGAGAAGTATAATGCTAATGTACACCGTGGTGTGCACTATTTAGCCGTGCAGGCGACGAGCCAGTACGAAGGGGCGCGGGAGGTAGTGCGGCAATTTTTGAATGCTCGACATTCGGAAGAAGTCATTTTCACTAGAGGGGCTACCGAAAGCATCAACCTAGTGGCTGCAGGCTTGCAATCCGAGCTACAGCCTGGCGACGAAGTGCTCATCACCGCGATGGAGCATCACGCTAACCTTATTCCCTGGCAGCAAGTTTGCCAAAAAGCAGGGGCGAAGCTCCAAGTACTCCCCATCAACCCCGCAGGCGAACTCATCTTAGAAGAACTTGACACCTTACTCAATGAGCGTACTCGCTTGTTCGCCTTTGTGCATATTTCCAACACGCTGGGTACGATCAATCCCATCAAGCAGTTGATCCATTTAGCGAAAGCGAAAAATATACCCGTCCTCGTGGACGCCGCTCAAAGTGCTGCCAGTGGGCAATTGGATGTACAAGCTTTGGACTGCGACTTTTTGGTGTTCTCTGGGCATAAGCTATTTGGCCCTACTGGTATTGGCGTGCTCTACGGCAAAAAGGAGCGCTTGGAGGCTTTACCGCCCTATCAGTTTGGAGGGGATATGATCCGTTCGGTGAGTTTTGAGGAATCCACTTTTGCGCCCTTGCCCTACCGCTTAGAGGCCGGCACACCCAACATTGTGGGCGCGATTGGTTTAGCCGCTGCAATCGACTACATCCGCTCTTTGGATAGCAGCGCCATCGCCATGCATTTGCAGCAGCTTACGGCTTACGCCAAAAGTCAATTGGAACAGTTTCCTGGCTTGACCCTCACCGGGCAGGCAGCCCATCGGGCACCTATTTTCTCTTTCACCATGCAACATGCCCATCCGCACGATATTGCGACGATTGTCAACGAGTATGGCGTGGCTCTGCGGGCGGGCCATCATTGCACCCAACCGCTGATGGACTTTTACCAAATCCCAGCCAGCGCGCGGGCGTCGTTTTCGATTTATAATACGATGGAGGAGGTGGACGTGCTGGTGGAGGCGCTGTGGCAGGTGCGGGGTGTGTTTGGGGGATGAATTTTTGTCATCATTAAGAAAACTAGGAATCTACAGCGGATTCCAAATCCGCTGTGCGCGTGCAAGGTGCGATTTTGGAAAGCTTCTGAGCGCGTGTCAGGCTTTTCTCGCTAGGCTTGGCCCGCACTCTTTCAGACTCTTCTGTCTTTCCATTTATTCGGGTTTTGACTGCCATGAAGGATAGCTAAAATGAAAATAGTATCATCCAGTACCTTATAAAAAATATTGAATTTGAGTTTTTTCGTGATAGCCCTTCTCGTGTCCCTGTGGACTCTCTGAAAGAGGAATGGATTTTCTTTAAGCATTTCAAAGAGATCAGATAATTCTTCTAATAGGTCGAACCCTAGGTTGTTGCGTTGACTGTTTAGGTATTCATACGCTTCATCTAGGTCTAACTCTGCCTCGGGCTGCAAGATTAATTCATACTTTGGCATTACTCGCTATAGTATTTCTTCAGTACTTCTCTTGCTGGGCGGCCAATAGAGGTTTGGTCAGCAAGTGCTTGGGCTCTTTTGTCCAGCTCCTCTTTTAGTTCATCAGATAAGTCCATGCTTTCACTAGCAACTAGCTCAACCAAGTAATGAATGAGCTCTGTTTGTTCCAGCTTGGTTAGCTTACTTACTTCTGTTTTCAAGCTTTGCATGGTCATAAAAAATGGATTGACAGATTAAGGAATATATAGAATAAAACTGCTTTAAATATGGGATAGTTCCCCTAAAACTGATTCTTCCCCAGCTCTGCCGTGCCTTCCGTTCTCAGCTTTTCCCGCATTTTGTAGACCATTTTCAGGATGCGACCTTGGAAGACTTTTGGGAAAAAGCGCTTCATCCAGGCTTGTTGGCGGGCGCTTTTGGGGAGGATGATGTGGAGTTGTTCTTGGCCCGCTTTCGCTAAAATTTCTTGGGCGACGGGTTCTACTTCTAGGTCGGAGCGGTCGATCATGCGCTGGGCCATCGCTTGGGTGGCTTTGGGGCCGCGTGCATGCTGAAGGACGTTGGTCTTAAAAAAGGTAGGTTCTACACTGGAGACTTTTACGTTGTGAGGATGGAGTTCGTAGAAGAGGGTTTCTGAAAGGGAAATTACTGCGGCCTTGCTTACATTGTAAGGAGCAGTGGACGGGGCGTTAGCGATGCCAGCCATGCTGGCGATATTGATGATGTGGCCATTTTTTTGCTGCCGCATGTAGGGAACGAAAAAGTAGCAGCCATAGAGTACCCCATTAAAGTTGATGCCCATGAGCCAGTGCCAGTTTTCGAGCGGGTAGGTGTGGAAGGAACCGCCATCGCCGACTCCGGCATTATTGATGAGTAAGTCTATGCCGTCGGCATCATCGAGGAAGGCTTCGGCTACTTTCTGGTAGGCTTTTTCATCGCTTACATCGAGTCGATAGGTGAAGGCTTTTCCACCTAGCGCCTTTACTGCATTGGCTGTTTGCTCCATGCCTTTTTTATTAATATCACAAATACCGATCGTCCAGCCATCTTCGGCGAGCTGAAGGCTGAACGCTTTGCCTAAGCCAGAACCACCTCCGGTGATGAATGCGCGTTTCTTGGGGTATCGCTGTGTCAATTGAAGCATGGAAAATAATTTAGCGGTCAAATAAAGTTCCAAAATAATGTTTTCTCTGGGATTGCTTCCGATTTGGGAGGCATTCTCCAAAAATATTGTACCTTAAATCCAAACTAAAAAGTGGAGATAGATGCAATTTTTACTCTATGGAGCATATGGTTATACGGGCACTTTGATTGCAGAAATGGCGGCCGATTATGGCCTCACGCCAGTACTTTCAGGGCGATCAGAAGCTAAGCTAAAACCTTTGGCTGAACGCTTAGGCTACGCGTATCGGGTGTGTGATTTGTCCGATCAGGGTGCTTTGGATGCGCTTTTGGCAGACTTTTCGGTAGTGCTGCATGCGGCAGGGCCTTTTCAGTATACTGCAAAACCAATGCTGGAGGCTTGCCTACGCACGAAGACCCACTATCTTGATATTACAGGAGAGATTGAAGTATTTGAGCTAGCGGCAACTTATGATAAGCAAGCCCAAGCAGCTGGTATCATGCTTCTGCCGGGCGCTGGCTTTGATGTTGTTCCTACCGACTGTTTGGCTCTTTATTTAAAAGAGAAAATGCCTACAGCTACGCACTTGCAATTGGCTTTTTCTGCAATGGGTAAAGCGGGGGTTTCCCGTGGTACTGCGAAAACGATGGCGGAGAACTTAGGAGAGTTAAGCACCGTTCGTGAAAATGGGAAGCTCAAAAAAGTACCGCTGGGGCATAAGACCTTGCAAGTGCCATTTACCGATGAGCGTTCTTGGTTTGTGGTGAGTATTCCTTGGGGCGATGTGTCCACCGCCTATTATTCCACGCGCATTCCAAATATTGAAACCTATATGGCCTACCCGCCTAAGCAATTTTGGACGATTAAATACCAAAAGTACCTTAGTTGGGCGCTCAAGAGTAGCGTAGTGAAAAATATGGCGAAGCGCCGAATTGATAAACAAGCTCCTGGCCCGTCGGCAGCACTGCGGGCGGAGTCGGATGGGTTGGTGTGGGGGCGCGTCCGCAATGTGGCTGGCGATACTGTCAAAGCGCGCCTGCGTACGCCGAATGGCTATACGCTGACTGCTATTACAAGTTTAATGTGTACCAAAAAGGTATTGGAAAATAATGCGCC
>JBCCRH010000080.1:0-16361 GCA_039208045.1 Bacteroidota bacterium | reverse complement strand
TGATCCTGCTCGCTTGAGAAAGATGTATAAAGAGAAGTTCGAGAAGGGTAAGAAAGTAGCAGAACAATGGCGGCAGGAGCAAAAAGCAAAGAAGGATGCAGCTGAAGAGGAAGAAATCATCACGGCTACTACTACTGCCTCCGCAACGGAGACGCCAGCGGCAACTGTAGAAGAGGATAATACCTCCACCCCAGAACCAAATAATGCAGAAATATTAGATCGCTTGCGCGAATTGGCCTCGCTCAAGGAAAAAGGGATTCTATCAGAGGAAGAATTTGAGATGATGAAGAAGAAGTTGATTGATTCATTCTAGTAAGGGCTAGGCTGTTGTTAACCACATAAGTCACATAAGGGCACATTAGATAGCACGTAAGTCTGTCAAATCTGAAGTGTTCCTAAAGTGCCTAATGTGGTTCTTAAAAAGCCCGGCCACCGCCCAAAAGCTTAGCCCTATCTCTTTTCCGCAGCCGAAACCACCTCCGGCAGCGCCTCAATATATGCCACCAAGTCCTCCAACTCCCAAGCATCTTCCAATTTATATTTTCCAATAGAGGTACGCTCTAACTTCTGTAGGTAGGCTCCGCAGTTCAGTGCCTTTCCAAAATCATAGGCGAGGCTACGAATATAAGTGCCCTTGCTGCAATGTACCTCAAAATCGATTTCTGGAAGTTCTATTCTTGTCAAGTTAAACTCAAAGATTTCTACTGGACGGGGAGAAATTTCTATCGCCTCACCTTTCCGTGCTTTCTTGTACAGCGGCTGCCCATCCACTTTAATAGCAGAGAACATAGGCGGAACTTGCTCTATCTTTCCAAGAAATTGCTTTCTGGCTGTTTCGATCAAGTCTGCTGTGATGTGTTCGGTGGGAAAGCGTTCTTCTATTTCTGTCTCCATGTCGTAAGAAGGCGTGTTGGCACCAATATGAAACGTTCCAGTATACCATTTGGGTAAGCCTTGATGACTAGCCAAGGTTTTGGTAGCCTTGCCTGTACAGATAATGAGTAAGCCAGTAGCCATTGGATCGAGCGTGCCCGCATGGCCTACTTTTATCTTCTTTACTTTGAGTTTGCGCTTTAACTTATGGCGAATTTTATTCACGACGTCGAACGACGTCCACCCCTGCGGTTTATTGACTAATAAGGTACTTCCTGCTTTAAAATCGTACCTCGGGAGGGGGTTATCCTCTGCGTTCATTGAAATGTTATTTTGCTACAATCTTATTACAGCCATGCTAAGCGAAATAATAAACGCCAATGGCAATAGCTGCTACGATAAAACAATATACAGAAAAATAGGTCAACTTGCTATTTTTGACTAAGCGGATCATCCAGGTACAGGCCAGTAAACCCGTCAAAAAGGCAGCTATAAATCCGGCTAATAAGGGCCAAACTTCCGCACCGGATTGCATGCTAAATTCTCCATCTAGTATATCTTTTGCCATCTTACCTAGAATTAACGGAACAACCATTAAGAAAGAAAATCTCGCTGCGCGATCCCGATCGACTCCTAAAAGCACAGAAGTAGAGATCGTCGCACCAGAGCGGCTAATACCTGGAAGGATAGCAATAGCTTGTGCAATACCAATGAGTAAAGCATTCCCAAAGGATACTTTTTTAAGCGTATTCTTTGCACGATCGGCTAAAAAGAGTAGCAATCCAGTTACAATTAGCATCAGGCCTACTAGCAATAATTGTTGGTTGAATAGCGCTTCTATTTGATCCTCAAGGAGTAGTCCAACTAAAGCTGCGGGGATCATCGAGATGATAATTTTTACAGCGAAAGCGGTCTCTTCATTCCAGCGAAACTGAAATAGGCCTTTTAGGATACTTACTATATCTTTCCAAAAGATGACGATAGTACTCAAGGCTGTTGCTGCATGCAAGAGAACAGTCATAAGTAAGCTCTCTTCTCCAACGCTGTCATCTCCTAAAAAATACTTAGCTAATTCTAGGTGACCACTACTACTTACAGGCAAAAATTCGGTAAGTCCCTGGATAACTCCAAGGATAATAGACCTGATTATCTCTTCCATATCCTATTTAAAAATGGCGTAAATCTCAATACCAAGGCCTGCCAAAATAAAAATAGGAGCCAATACCGTTCTGCGGAAGCTATAAATGATAGAATCATCCCACACATCAGGACTAGGCATTTTACCTCCTGCCATCAAGAACATTCCGATTACGATAAAAAGAACGCCCAAGGCCATTAGCAAATAGTTATCACGGCCCATCGGAAGTGGTTCTTGCTCTTTCACTGCGGAAGCACGGCTCACCTTAGCAACTTTTGCTTTGGGAGCAGCCTTTGTGCTTACAACCTTTTTCTTAGCACCAGAAGTGGTTGATTTATTTCCCGTCGTTACAACAACCTTTTTCTTCTTCTTGGGTGGTTTTTGTTTACTCATTTTTAATCTAATATGATTCTATGCGCGTCAGTACAAATCATCGAGGCGCATCTTCAAATATTTGTTGACTACATAATAGGTACTAAATACATTGATCAGCATCCCAATGCACAACAGGGTGATAAATAAGGACGTCATCCATGAATAATCTTGGATAGGGCCCAAGCCCGGAAATTCCGATTGAATCCAGGCCATTATCAACACGAGCGCAAAAATAGCAATTAATCCGCTGATAAGTCCATGTAATAGCGCTCTAAGAATATATGGACGACTAATAAACTCCCACGATGCCCCCACCAGCTGCATGTTCTTGACAATAAATCGATTGGCATATAAAGCTAAGCGGATGGTATTGTGAATTAGCGTAAATGCCACAAAAAGAAAGAATAAGCTCAGGCCCAGCGCGATATAACCTACTCGATTAACATTATCAGCAATGCTATTCACTATATTTTCCTGATAAAACACATCGTGTACCAGACTATCTGCTCTGAGCTCTTCCCGAATCCACCTCAGGCTATCTGCTTGCAAATAAGCCGCTTTTACACTAAACGTAATACTGTTGTAATAGGGATTGGGCAGGTCTAATTTAACTAAGTCGCCCTCAAAGCCCTGCTGTGCCTCCATAAACTCAGCTGCCTCTTCTTTGCTCACATAGTCAACACTTTCTGCCAAAGTATAAGAGCTACTTTTGAGTCGCTCCTCAATAGTCGCAATTTGCTGCTGATCAGCTGTTTCTTCTACTTCTAGTAATAATTCTATCCCTTCTTTTAGAGATATGACCAGATTCTGAGCTTGTAGCAAGAGCATACCAAAAAAACCTAGCAAAAACAGCACTAAAGCCACACTAAATATGGAATATAAATAGTTTGGTTTTAAACGAGAATTGCCATACGTGCTTTGTTCTGCCATGTGCTAAAGCTAATTGAACGGCAAAATTAAAAATAAACCAATGAAAAAGATACTGTTGCCCCTTTGTTTTCTCACAGCTAGCTACGGCGCTTTCGCGCAAATATATCTGGACAATGCTTCTTTCGAGGGCACTCCACAGGATGCCACAGTACCGGTTGGCTGGTTTCCGTGTGAATTGGGTACCACACCTGACATCTTACCTGGCTTCTGGGGAGTCTATTCGGAGTCTTCTACTGGTGAAACTTATGTAGGCCTCATTACGCGCGATGATGGTACCTGGGAAAGCATCGGGCAGCGGCTGAAGCAGCCGGTACAAGTGGGGGACTGCTATGAGTTCTCGCTGGATTTGGCGCACTCCAAGACCTATTCTGGCTACAATCAGCCGATTCGATTGCGTGTATGGGGAGGTACACAAAAGTGCCAGAAAGCGCAATTGTTGCTCGAAACTGACTTTGTTAAACATGCGGATTGGCGAATGTATAAAAAACAGTTTACAGCCAAGCAACGCATCAATTATATCGTCATTGAAGCCTACTACAAGAATAGTGACTTTTCCCACCAGGGAAATATTTTAGTTGATAACATTCGGCCGTTAAAGAAGTGTGTGCGGGCGTAGGCTTACTTTTCCGTCATTTCATTCATAACTTTTTCGGTCTCTTCAATTAGATTTTTCCAATCGCGTTTGATTTCTTCATTAGGATCGCTGCCATTGCTAGATAGGGCGCGACTTTGTTGGTCGTAGTTGCCGGGGCGCTCAGATGCATTCATCTTGCGTTCTAAATCCTCTTTCTGACTTTCTAGCTCAGCGATGCGCTTAATGAGATCGGAGTCTTTGATATCTTCTGCTTTCTCTTTGAGGTCATCCAGCAGGTCGGTAATTTGATCCAGTGCTCCATCGTATTTACCTTCATCAAGTTTATCTTTTTCAGCGCGCAGGAGGTTCCAAGCATCGGAGCCGAGGTCTTTAACTTTTTGGAAGATTTCCTTGGATTGCTGCTTTTCAGCTTCGGAACCCATGAAATAGTTGTAGAGCAAAATTCCTACGACGAGGACAGCGGCGAGTTTGAGCAAACTTTTAATCATAGTACGTTGAGATATTTTGGGTAAATATAAGCTGAAATGACCCTTTTTGCATAATTTCGCGGGGAGTTTTGGGGGAGGGGAAGGAAGGAGGAGGGGAGGACGGGGGATGGGGGAGAGTTTAGGGGTTTAGGGGTTTGAGGATTTAAGGGTGGGCCAATATTGGATATTTAAGCCAAGCAAGAGCCAGGTAATATCCAATATTTCGCGGGAACGGATTTTTTGGTTTAAGAGTTTAGGGGTTTGAGGATTTAAGGGTGATGGGTTTTGGATTGGAGGATGAGCTAATATTGGATATTTAAGCGATGTACTAGCCAGGTAATATCCAATATTTTGCGGGAGGTATGGGGGAGAAGCAGGGGCGTGAGGGATAGTAGGTGTTGTTTGAACGAGGCCCGTAGTTTATCCTCGGCTACGCTCGGCTAACTGCGGGGCGAGAGAGTGCCGGATAGCCCGACTGCATACGATGACTGTAGCGAAGTGGAAGGCAGCGGATGGAGACACGCCAAAAAGAAGAAAAGAATAGTAAGGGAAAAAATCAGGATAAATTATGGATTATCATCCAAGAGCGATTGAGCAAAAATGGAGGAAGTATTGGGAAGAGCAGGGGACGTATAAGGTATCGAATGAGAGCGATCGGCCGAAGTATTATGTGTTGGATATGTTTCCGTATCCTTCGGGGGCGGGGCTGCATGTGGGGCATCCGCTGGGGTATATTGCTTCGGATATTTTTGCGCGGTATAAGCGGTTGAAGGGGTTTAATGTGTTGCATCCGATGGGGTATGATGCCTTTGGGTTGCCGGCAGAACAGTATGCGATACAGACAGGAGTGCATCCGGCGGCTTCGACGGCGAAGAATATTAATCGCTACCGGGAGCAGTTGGATAATTTGGGTTTTAGCTTTGATTGGAGTCGGGAGGTGCAGACCTCAGATCCATCTTACTATAAGTGGACGCAGTGGATTTTCTTGCAGTTGTTTGAGCATTATTACGATCAGGAGGCGGAAAAGGCGATGACGATTGAGGCGTTGGTAGCGCGATTTGAGCAGGAGGGGAATGGTACGGTAAAAGCGGCGACGACGCAGGATACGGTGTTTTCGGCAGATGAATGGAAGGCGATGAGTGCGAAGATGCAGGATACCATTTTAATGAATTATCGCTTGGCGTATCGCAAGGAGACCTTTGTGAATTGGTGTGAGGCCTTGGGGACCGTGTTGGCAAATGATGAGGTGAAAGATGGGGTGTCAGAGCGTGGAGGCTTTCCGGTGGAGCGCAGGCCGATGTTGCAGTGGTCTTTACGAATTACAGCCTATGCGGAGCGTTTGTTGAATGACTTACAGAGCTTGGAATGGTCGGAAGCGATGAAGAAGATGCAGTCGAATTGGATTGGCCGGTCGACGGGAGCGCAGTTGTTTTTCGATTTGGAGGGGTTCAACGCAAAGATTGAAATTTATACGACTCGGCCAGATACGATTTTTGGGGCGACGTATATGGTACTGGCGCCGGAGCATGACTTGGTAGCTCAGATTACGACGCCAGAGCAGCAGGGCGACATTGATGACTATTTGAAATATGTGAACTCGCGGTCGGAGCGGGAGCGTATGTCGGAGGTAAAGGAAGTGACGGGGGCATTTACGGGAGCGTATGCGGTTAATCCGTTTAATGGAGATAAGATTCCGGTGTGGATTGGAGAATATGTATTAAAGGATTATGGTACGGGAGCAATTATGGCAGTGCCTGCGGATGATGAGCGCGATCGTCGTTTTGCGGAAAAATTTGGCTTGCCCATTATTGATATTATCGATAAATCGGCACACCCAGGCGCTACTATTGAGGATAAGGTGGGCACGATGATCAATTCGGATTTCTTGGATGGCATGCAAGTGTTGGAGGCGATCGATGCGATTATAGAGCGGATGGAGGAGATGGGAATTGGGACGCGGAAGATTAACTATAAGTTGCGGGATGCGATTTATAGCCGGCAGCGCTATTGGGGGGAGCCTTTCCCTGTAAAATACGATGCTGATGGGGTGGCGGTAGCGATGGAGGAGTCAGACTTGCCTTTGACGTTGCCAGAATTGGAGGATTTTAAGCCTGCTTCGGGTGGGAAGTCGCCTTTGGCGCGGGCAGAAGACTGGGTGAATGAGTTGGATGCCTTTACGCGCGAAACGGATACGATGCCTGGCTTTGCGGGCTCTAGCTGGTACTTTTTGCGTTATATGGATGCAAATAACCCGGATGCCTTTGCGAGCCAGGAAGCAATTAATTATTGGCAGGATGTGGATTTATATGTGGGAGGCACAGAGCATGCAGTAGGGCACTTAATGTATTCGCGTTTTTGGCATAAGTTTTTGTATGACAAAGGATTAGTGCCGACAGTGGAGCCGTTTAAGAAATTGATTAACCAGGGGATGATTCAGGGAGTGATTGAATTTATTCATTACCATAAGGAAGAGAAAAAGTTCTACAGTGCGGACTTGGTAACTGATGCAAATCGGGCCACTTTTGCAGAAATACCAGTGCATATTGATTATGTGACGAATTATGGGTTAGATGATTCGCACTTGGTGGCAGAGGGTATTGCACAGTTTAAAGCTTGGCGGTCAGAATATGAGGGAGCGGAGTTCGTGTTTGCCAAGGGTTCTGATCGTTTTATGACTAAGTCAGAAGTGGGTAAGATGTCGAAGTCGAAGTTTAATGTCATTAATCCGGATGATGTAGTGGATCGCTATGGCTCGGATTGTTTCCGCATGTATGAGATGTTCTTGGGGCCGATTGAGCAGGCGAAGCCTTGGGATACGAAGGGCATTGATGGGGTGAGTAAGTTTTTGCGTCGCTTTTATGATTTGTTTTTTAATGCTAAGGACGCATTTCATGTAAGTGAGGAAGAAGGGACGAAGGAAGAGATGAAGGTGTTGCATACGGCGATAAAAAAGGTAACGCAAGATATTGAACGCTTCTCCTTTAATACATGTGTGGCTGCTTTTATGGTAGCAACTAATGATTTGCGCAAGCTACAATGTAATAAGAAGGCAGTCTTAAAGGAAATGGTGGTCTTATTGGCGTCTTTTGCTCCACATGTTACGGAGGAATTGTGGCATCAAATGGGTGAGGCGGGTAGTGTACACCACGCTACTTATCCGGTCTTTGAGGAGCACTATTTGAAGGAGGATGCGATTAGTTATCCGATTTCGATTAATGGGAAGAAGCGGGCCGTGGTAGACTTTCCTTCAGATGCGAGTAAGGAGGAGATTGAGCAAGCGGCTACTAGTATCGAGGAAGTGCAGAAGTGGTTGGAGGGGAAGGAGGTGAAACGGATTATTGTGGTGCCAAAACGGATGATTAATATTGTGGTGAAGTGAGTTGAGCATCGCGGATTGCAAATCCGCTGAGTGCGGGCTAAGCTTTTTATTAAACTGTAGCAGGCCTATTTATGGTGAATGTTTTATATTGGGTGCTAGAAGAAAACATACACCCATGAAAAGCCAAGTTTTTCGCCTATGGCTCGTCTCTATCTGGTGTGGTATAGCAGGTGTAGTGGGTACTGCTCAAGTGGTACTTACCAATCCATCCAACTGCCAAATGGAGATTCCGCTGACGGACAACAATTGTCCTGAAAATTCCCCTTTTTTTAATCCTGATCTATTTGACATCATCGTTAACACTGCTCCTGGTTCGGAGCTGGGCATAGATGTATATTTGGAGGAAGTGCAATTGATTATTGAGCATGAGTGGATTGGAGATCTGGATATTGTGCTGCTTTCACCAGGTGGTACTGCTGTTGCGCTGACGTTGGATAATGGAGGGAGTGAGGATAGCTATGGGAGTCCAACAGATATGGCGTGCGATACGGCGACCGTTTTTTCGATGACTTCTTGTATTTCTATCAATGATGGGGAGCCTCCTTACATTGATGGGCCGTACTTGCCCGAGGAGTCCCTATGGAATTTCAACGATGGAAGTGATCCAAATGGGTTTTGGAGACTACAAATTTGCGATCGGGTGGGGAGCCATAGTGGAACTTTGGATTACATCAATCTAGTTTTTGCTCCACTTGTATGCTTGCCTTTAGAAGATCTTACTCTAGTGAATGTAGATAGTACCACGGCTATTTTGGATTGGGCGCCTGTGGGCGAATGCGGGACGGCCATTATCGAGTATGGGCCTCCTGGATTTGTGCCAGGGGTGGATTCATTGCCTGGGGAAGGGCAGGTCGTTTTTGGCGCTTGTCCACCCTTTCAGTTGGATAGTTTGGAGGCTTTATTTGCGTATGACGTGTATGTACGGAAAGCTTGTGAGTCGGGTTTTTCAGTTAATTCTTGCCCAGTAAGTTTTGAGACAGGCTGCGATCCGCCGCCTATGACTTTGCGCTCACATTTTGATGCAGAGACGATGGATTGTGTGGCAGGCTGTGGATTAGCATGTGATTTGAATGGCATCTGGCAAAATAGCACAGAAGATGACTTTGATTGGTTTCCCTTTTCCGGCTCGACCGGCACCCAAAACACAGGGCCTAGCTCGGACATTAGCGGAAGCGGAAACTACTTATACGCTGAAGTAACAGGAAGCGCTTGCAATAATGGCACACAGGCTTATCTGGTATCGGACTGTATTGAATTAGATAAGCGTGGGAGTGTGGAATGCCACCTTTCTTTTAATTACCATTTATTTGGCGATGATATTGGGAGTTTGAGTTTGGAGGTGCAGGATATTTCTAATATGTGGACGACGCTGTGGTCTGTTTCCGGAAATCAGGGGAACGCGTGGCAAAAGGCCTATGTGAGTTTGGATGGGTATGCAGATGGGGCGATTTTGCAGTTTCGCTTCGTAGCAACTTCAGGAGCTGGGCCAGAGGGGGATATGGCCATTGATGAGGTGGTATTTTATGGCTCACAGTTGGTGGGTGCACCTGATCAGGAATACTTTGCAGATATGGATGGCGATGGTTTTGGAGATGAAAATGTGCGTATGTTCTCGTGCTTTCCAGTGCCGCCAGCAGGTTTTGTTACTGATAGTACGGATTGTGATGATACCCGTATGTTGGTTAATCCGGCTATGGAAGAAATCTTTTGTGATAATATTGATAACAACTGCAATGGCTTGCAGGACGATGATATTTTGCCGCAGTTGGAAGTAGTTGGGGATACGGTATGCGCCGGGGAGCTAGCCACGTTGAGTACGATGTCTGTTACGGGGCGGGTAATATTTTGGTTTAGTACGCCAGATGGGTTATTTGATTTTGTGGACTTTGGAGAAACGGTAGAGGTTACACCACCACCCAACAATACGCCGCTTCCGATTAGTGTATTTTACTATGCAGAAGAGAATGGTGGTGCTAACTGCGGTACCGTTCCCCGTACGCCTGTGGAAGTAATCATTTTGCCCAACCCAAATTTGAGCGTATTGGTGCAGCCAGAAACGTGCCCCAATCAGCCTTTCGATTTAAATAGTATTCAGATTAATGATGCTAACTTGACCGGTGGAACCCCGGTATTTTACAGCAGTGGTAGTTATGCAGAGGCTGATCGACTGGATAATACGATTGTGACCCTCAGCAATACGACGACCTTCTTCTATGAAGTAATCAATAATTTTGGTTGTGTGGGCCGATCTAGCGTAGAAGTAGTGGTCAAGCCAGGGCCAGATTTAAGCTTTTCTTCGGGAGATTCTCTTACGCTTTGCCCTTTGGTGACGGAGTCAGTAAGTGTAATGCCCAATGGAGGGACAGCGCCGTTTGAGTATTTTTGGAGCACAGGGGAAAGCACTGCTGCTATCAATGTGACGGCGGGGGTGCAGCCCGGGCAAGTGGATACCTATCTAGTTACTGTTACAGATGGGGAAGGGTGCTTTTCGGTGGATAGCGTACAGGTGCAGACGGCCAATAATATCGTCAGTTTTACCCGTCAAGTGGAAGCCGTAAGTGATTGTGGTATAGCGGATGGAGCAATTAATATAATGCCTCAGGGCGCGCCGCCATTTAGCTATACTTGGGCGGGATCAGATGGCAGTACTGGTTTTGGGGGGCCGGTGAATACGGCTATCAATATTGGGGGATTAGCAGAGGGGAGTTATCGGGTGACGATCACAGATAGCTCTGTGGAGATGTGTCCAGTGGTAGCTCAAGCGGTGATTCAGGGCCCCACGCTCTCCATCAGCGAGGTGCTAGCTTCTGATGTGAGTTGTAATGGAGGCAATGACGGGGCAGCTTGTCTGATTGTAAGTGGTGAGAACCCACAATATTTATGGGAAACGGGTGATTCGACAAGTTGTGTGGATAGCTTAACTGCTGGGATATATCGCGTAACGGTATCAAATCCAAGTTGTGAATTGGCTATTGATGTAGAGATAGCAGAGCCAGATGCGCTGATTGTCTCTGGACTAGTAGAAGATGAGCGCTGTGTGGATGGGATGGATGGTACGGTGAGTGGTTTGGTATTTGGTGGAACGCCAGACTATACCTACGAGTGGTCTACGGGTAGCAGTGCGACGGATATTTCGGGCCTTAGCTCGGGCATTTTCGGCTTGACCGTAAGTGATGAGCTGGGTTGTATTGATTCAGCCAGGTTTGAGGTGGGCGTACCAGATACGTTGGTATTGGTATTAGACTCACTACGCAATATGAGTTGTACGGGTTTTACGGATGGGTATCTGCAAGTGAGTGCGCTGGGGGGAACGCCTCCATACCGCTTCGATTGGAGTACGGGTGTAGCTGCCCCTGCTATTGGAAACTTGTCTGAAGGAACATTTAGCGTAAGCGTAACAGACTTTAACGGCTGTACGGAGCTCGCCAGTTACAGCATTATTGAACCGATACCGCTGGTGTTGGATGATATTTTGATGATTGATCCAAGTTGCGTAGGGGTGAAAGATGGGAGTCTAGAAGTGCTGGTAAGTGGTGGAACGCCGCCCTATGCCTATGATTGGAGTAATGGAAGTAATACTGCGTTAAATGAAAATATACAAAGCGGGGATTACTCGGTGGTAATTTCTGATAAGGCTGGTTGTACGCTGGACACGCTCTTTATTGAGCTGACTAGTGTGTCGTCCATTGATTGGAATGCGCTACTAGAAGATCCTTCTTGCATTGGTGCAGGAGATGGGAGCATTCGCTTAAGTCCTGCTGGTGTGCCGCCTTTTGATTTTAGTTGGACCTCTGGAGTGGCGGATACGCTTTCCAATTTGATGGAGCGCGATACGGGTCAGTACGGTGTAACGCTGATTGATGCGGAAGGCTGTATTTACGATACGATATTTACCTTGAGTGCCCCACAAGTATTTGACCTCACTTTCGAGCTGATCCAGCCGCTTTGTGCAGGGGAGTCTAATGGGGCTATTGCCGCGACTGTACTGACAGGTGGACAACTTCCTTATACCTACCAATGGAGTAATGGCGTACAAACAGAGGATTTATTTGGCGCTGGGGATGGGGGCTATGTCCTGCAGGTAGTGGATGATAATAATTGTACCTACTTCTCTGATTCGCTCTATCTGGCGAGTCCACGAGGTTTAGATATAAAAGTAGATGCCCTGGGAGAAATTGTGTGTAGTGATGACTCTACTGCTTTTATCGAGCTTACGCTAGAAGGAGGAATACTCCCATATCGCTATACCTGGACGGGAGTAAATAGCTCTAATGATGATGTGTTCAACCTGCCCGCAGGTAGCTATCAACTAGAGGTATTGGATGCTAATGATTGCCCCATCGACACGACGTTCTTTTTTGATGAACCCGAAAAGATTAAGGTAGACTGGACGCTAGAGACAGGCGAGCTGTGCGAACCAAGTTTGCTTTCGGAGATTTGTCCGGTGGTGAGTGGGGGAGTGCCGCCTTATACTTTTACCTTGGAGGGTGCGCCAGAAAGCACAGAGGCAAGCCCTTGTTTCTTGGATTTACTGCCTGGGGAGTATGTTTTGGTGGTAGAGGATAGTCGTGGTTGTGTAGCGCAGAGTAATACGATAAAGATTGACGAGGCGGGGCCTGTGGTACAGTTGGATACCTTCTTTACGACTAATTTGACTTGTTTTGACGACCCTACTGGTACGATGACCGCAGAGGTGTCGGGAGGGTCTGGTTTTTACCAATTCCATTTCACGCCGACAGTTATTTTGGATACGCTTAGCGATGCCATTACGATTGAAGAATTGGCGGCAGGCACGGACTTTAGTGTGACTATTACTGATCTGGTGACTGGCTGTTCGGTCGAGTCGAGTGAGCTGGTTATTACACAGCCAACGCCTATTTCTGTTGCCCGTGATGAAGTAATTGAACCTTCTTGTGCAGGGGATGCGACGGGCATTATTTTGACTACCGCTTTTGGAGGCACACCACCATATGCTTTCACGTGGCGTAATGCAGCTATGGAAGTAGTGGGGAATATGGAGGACTTAGCAGGGGTGCCAGCAGGTACGTACACTCTAGAGGTAGTTGATACCAATGGGTGTGTGGGGCTTTCGGTGCCTACTACTATTGAGGATGCAGCAGAGACGATTAGTCCTACTTTCTTTGTGGAAGCACCGCTTTGTGAAGGAGATTCGACTGGGTTTGTTACCCTTACTATTGAGGGAGGTACCCCGCCCTTTCAGGTGCTTTGGTCTAATGGCGATACAACGCTTACTGCTGATAGCTTGGCGACTGGTTTTTATGGCGTTACTATACTGGACGCCAATTTTTGTAGTTTTTCTGCTACTGCTATAGAAGTGGAAGCTTCTCAAGTAAGTATCACGATAGAAGAAATGGTGGAGCCAGTAAGTTGCTTTGCCTTTGTGGATGGAAGTATTAGCGTGAGCCCAAGCGGTGGTATGATGCCTTACACTTATGACTGGTTTTTTGACGGCTCGCCTTTAGTAGGTGCTGCGGGTGCCTTCCAAGAGGAGCTTCAAGCTGGCGAGTACCAAGTGCTCGTTACTGATCTGATGGGATGCACGCAACTACAAAGCATTACGCTCTCCCAACCAGATTCTTTATCAGTAGAGCTAGAACTGATTTTCCCAAATCCACCGGGTGAGACAGGGCGTATTGATGCTAGTCCGATGGGAGGAACACCAGACTATACTTACCTATGGAATACTGGGGATATGACTGCCTCTATTGAGAATATCATCGTTGGAGCTACCTATATTGTTACCGTGACAGATGCCAATGGCTGTGCGGCAGAGAATAGAGTAGAAGTATCCAATGCTAGTCTACCTGTTGAACTTACGTACTGGAATTTATTTCCTAATCCGTTCCAAGATCAGTTAGTGGTAGAACTAGAATCTGATCGGGTGCGGTACGTCGAGTTGCTGCTATTTAACACGCTTGGGCAGCAACTATTGGTTCAACCACTTGATTTAGCGAAAGCGAAGCGTTGGGAATTATCATTGCAGGGTCTACCCGCTGGTACGTATTGGGTGGGCTTGCGCCAAAATGGTGCTTTGATTGGTGGCCGTAAAGTGGTGAAAATGGAATGATGCTAGCGTGCTATTCTAAATCTTGTACAAAATACCGGTCTCCATTTAAAAGAATTTGGGCTTCAGTACCTTCTTTAAGCTGGAGATTAAATAAAGCTTCATTTCCATTATTGTAAACGAGGTAAAGCTGTACACTTTGCTCATCGCCAACGACAGTCCACTGCCCCGCATCAGCATCTGTACCAGCCGATGAAATGGTCACTGTTTGATCGCTATAGTAGTTAGTACTGCTGGAGGAAATACCGCCAGCATACTCAAAGGTGCCATTATGATAGAGATAGTAAGTATTCTTCTCGGAAGAAGTGCTTGTGGTATTATAATAGACGAGCTTTTTATGGGTAAGGCCTTGTCTCCAAGTCTTTGCTAGTTGGCTTTCTACGGGGGTAGAAAACTTAACTGTTTTGGCGACTCCCTCTGCCAGCTGCATGTAAGTAGTATTAAATTGCGCTGGTGAAGTCATGGCTAGTATAAGAATGCCTCCACCATGTGGAGAAAATAAACATAGAGCTGCCGCCTCAGCGAGTTCGCCATCGGTGATACCCTTAAACGTACCCGAAATTCCATTTTTACCGTAGTATTCGACAGCTCCAACTGCCTGGAGCGAAATACCTTGATCGATGATGCCTTCGGTCTGAGCCAAAGCTTTAATTGCTGTTTTATCGCTGTACGTATGTGGCATAATGAGGATAAAACCTGGCACTGCATTGGAGCCAAGCAGATGATAGCCGTTACCTATATCCTGGTGAATCCAGTCTACTGGAGCTGTAAAGGAATAACCGTAAGAAGGCGCCTTGATCGTTTTGGCTTGCCCAAAAGTAGCAGTGATAAGAAAGGTGCAGCAGCAGATAAGAAGTATTCGAAAAAGCATTTTCATAAGGGCTAGGTTTTTTATTAGTTAAAAATAATAAAACTAGCCAGGAAAATGCCCTTCTTCTAGCTTTTTCGCTGTCTTATCCCGCATCCAATATCGCGAAAGTCGTCCGACGATTTTGCTGATGCTCCTCTTCGGTACAGCGCGCACAGATACACTCTACCTCCAATACATTTTCTCCAAATCCTCTAGCAATGAGGCGATCAGCATCAATTCCTTTTTCGATCAGATAATCGACAGCGGACTGGGCACGACGTTGAGAAAGGCCTTCATTATAGCCACTTGGCCCACGGCAATCGGTATGAGAACCCAGCTGAACGCGGATACTTGGGTTGAGCTTTAGGTTATCCGCTAGTGCATTGAGCGTGGGTTTGGCGTCGTCCCGGATGAATGACTCGTCAAAATCGTAGTAGATGTTTTCCAATACAATTTCCTTGTTGAAATAGATCTTATCGAGCTCAATTTCAATGACAAACGTTTGCACTGGATTTTCAGGGTCTTGCCCTACTCCCTTGGTAGTGAAAGTGGCCTGATTATTTAAGTAACCTTCCTGGCTGGCTAAAAAGTAATAGTCGGTATCTTCATCCAATTCTAATCTAAATAGCCCATCTTCTCCTACTGTCACTTGTTCTTTCTTATTGCCAATAGAAATTTCTACCGTCGATCCATCCAATGGCTTACGGCCCAATACCTTACTATTTGGGTTATCCATTTCCTCATAGATTTTTTCTAATACATAACCTTCTAAAATCAGCTTATATTCAATTACTTCTACTACCTCTGGCTCCGGTTCTGGCGGTGGGATGCGCTTTTCGAAAGTATAAATATCATCTCCCCCAATACCATCTATCCGAGTAGAAGTAAAGAAGCCAGCTTGTAACAAATCACCATCTGGCTTGACCGAATAGTCGATCATATAGCCAAAATCATCGCCGCCAGAATTGATGGGGGGTAAGAGATTTTTAGCAGCCGACCAGCTTCCAGTATTTAGGCGGTAAGCCTTAAAAATATCTAGCCCACCCAGGCCAGGGTGGAAGTCAGAAGAAAAATAAAGGGTGTCCTTATCGACAACAGGGAATTTTTCATTTCCGATGGTATTAATGGTTCTACCCATAATATTGGGCACTGACCAACCATTTGCTGTACGCTTGACATAGTAAATATCATAGCCTCCCCATCCCTCGGGATCATTGGCCGAATAATAGAGGGTATTGCCATCCTCTGAAAGAGCAGGATGCCCGTAGTTGACCTCGTCCTTTACAAAGGAGAGCTGTCGAGGAATGCCCCAGCTATTGCCTTCCACTTTGCTTACCATAATCTTGCAAAAGGCATCTTCTTTATCGGTGGGTGCAGTGCAACGTGTGAAATAGGCCTCCGTGAAGGTCTTGTTGAAGACGATTGTTCCCTCATTTTCTTCCGTATTGACATCCCCCGGAAAATCAGAGATCGCTCCAGAACTTTTATCCACTAAGAAGAGATCCGAAAAGTTATTGCCCGTCCAGTTGTATGTTTCTTCCCCTTTGCTGCCCACGCGGTCAGAAGTAATAACAAGTTGTTCTCCATTCTTGTAGGCTACGGGAGAGTAATCGGCATAGCGCGTATTAAAATCTGCAATAGCGACACTGTAAGACTTGCTGGGTTTTTC
>JBCCRH010000079.1:0-16644 GCA_039208045.1 Bacteroidota bacterium | reverse complement strand
GCTCTAGCTGGCAGCTAATAGAACGTCCCCCTGCTTGCTCTACAATAAAAGATAGCGGATTGCACTCGTACACCAAGCGTAGCTTGCCCTGCGGATACTTACGGGTATTGGGATACAAAAAGATACCCCCCTGAAATAGAATCCGATGAATGTCTGACACCATTGATCCAATATAACGCAAGCGCAAGTTGAGATCAGAACAGTGATCGATATAGCGGCGCATCTCCACATCAAACTTCAAGTAATAGCCTTGGTTTACGGAATAATAGTTCCCCTTACTCGGGATTTGAATATTTTGGTGAGATAGGCAAAATTCCCCGATGGTAGGATCAAGTGTAAAGCCATTTACGCCTCTTCCAGTGGAATATACCAGTAGTGTTGATGTGCCGTACAGTACGTAGCCTGCGGCCACTAATTTGGTTCCCTTTTGCAGAAAATCTTCCATCGTGCAGGGCTGATCCGGGTTACTTACTCGCCGGTAAATACCAAAAATGGTGCCCACCGAAACATTTACATCAATATTGGAAGAGCCATCCAAAGGATCAAAGACTACTACATATTTAGAAGTTTTGGATTCTAAGGAAGGGAAAGGAATAAAATCTTCGTTTTCTTCACTGGCCACTCCGCAACATTCCCCACTATTTTTCAGGCAGTCGATCAGTTTTTCATTAGCGAAAATATCTAGCTTTTGTACGGTATCTCCGCTAGCATTTTCGGTTTCAGCTGCACCTAAAATACTCAGCAATCCAGCTTTGTTTACCTCTCTGTTCACAATCTTTGCTGCCACTCCAATATCGCGGAGTAAGCCCGTTAATTCACCAGAGGCATAGGGAAAATCTTTTTGACGTCGAATAATAAATTCATCTAGGGTAACAATGCGATTATTCATGGTAGGAATATGGTTTTAATGATTAGAAAATTGCGATCAAGTTACATCTAAGTATATCGATATGTAAATATAACTATAAACTATGTTTTAAAAACGTTGTTTCCCATTTTTTAAACAGCGTCCAAACTTAATTTACCATGGTTTGGTTATGTTTACGTCCATAATTGTCGCACCGAAAGAATCTGCTTTGCCGTGAAGGATCTTTTTTACCTCAATAAGTACTTTTACAAATATCGCTGGAGATTCCTTCTCGGTATCCTCTTCGTTTCTGCTTCTAATTATTTTAGGGTCCTACAGCCGCAAATGATCCGCGAGGCGCTAGACTTGGTAGTAGACAATGTGGCGCTGTACAGAAACTTTAGTGGGTTTGAGCTTCAGCGTGAATACTTTCTATTCACAGGTAGTATTCTACTCTACTTTGGCCTTTTCGTAGTTTTTCTAGCGCTGATGATGGGTATTTTTATGTATTTCATGCGCCAAACGATCATAGTAATGTCTCGATTAATTGAGTATGATCTGCGCAAAGAGGTATTTGCCCACTACGAAAAGCTAAGCCTAGCCTTCTACAAGCGCAATAATACGGGGGATTTGATGTCGCGTATTACAGAGGATGTAAATAAGGTGCGGATGTATCTAGGGCCCGCTGTTCTTTATGGTATCAACCTCATCTCACTATTTGTGCTGGTCATCTACTCTATGGTCAGTGTGAGTCCCACGCTCACGCTTTATTGCTTAGCTCCCTTACCTCTATTATCTATATCGATTTACTATGTAAGTAATATAATTAATAAGAAGAGTGAGGTTATCCAGGCTCAATTGGCGGGCTTAAACAGTGTGGCTCAAGAAGTATATTCTGGTATTCGGGTGATTAAGTCATATGTGCAGGAAATTCCTATGATTCGCTATTTTGCCCACGAAAGTGACGACTACAAGGAAAAATCGCTAGGCCTAGCGAAGGTCAATGCGTTGTTCTTCCCGCTTATGCTCCTTCTTATTGGTGCGAGCACTATCCTCACAGTATACGTAGGAGGACTCTTGGCTATTAATGGCTCTATTTCTGCTGGAAATATTGCCGAATTCGTCATTTATGTAAATATGCTCACTTGGCCTGTTACGGCCCTAGGATGGATTTCTTCGATCATCCAGCAAGCTGCTGCTTCGCAGAAGCGCATCAACCAATTTTTACAGAGCCCCATAGAAATAGAAAATACACCAGCCATTGAGCCAAAGTCATTGCAAGGTGCGATTCAATTTGACCAAGTCAGATTTACCTATCCCGATACAGGGATTACAGCCCTCGATAATATTTCGTTTGAGCTAAAGCCTGGTGATAAAATGGCGATTATTGGAAAAACAGGATCCGGTAAAACCACGATTGCTGACTTGTTAGTGCGCATGTACGACATTACGTCTGGTCAGCTTCTTATTGATGGAACGCCCATTCATCAGCATAATCTGCACCACCTTCGCCAACGTATAGGCTATGTTCCGCAAGATGTCTTTCTATTTTCGGATACCATTAGCAAAAATATTGCTTTTGGTAGAAAAGACGCCTCCCAAGAAGAGATTGAGCAATTTGCTAAATATGCTGCTGTATACGATGATATTCAGGGCCTTTCTCATGGATTCCAAACCATGGTGGGGGAAAGAGGGGTAACCCTTTCGGGAGGTCAGAAACAAAGAGTATCCATTGCAAGGGCACTCATTAAACAGCCAGATATTGTCATCCTGGATGATTGCCTATCTGCTGTAGATACCAAGACGGAGCAACAGATTTTAGATTACTTCTCTGGAGCGCTTGCCGATAAGACAGCTATCATTATTACCCATCGTATCTATTCCTTGCTTACCTTCGACAAAATTATTGTGTTGGATCAAGGGCGTATCATAGAAGCAGGCACACATGAGGAGCTACTTCAATCAAAAGGCTACTATTTTGACATGTATGAAAAGCAACGGGTTGAAGAAGGCTCTATTTCCGAGTAGAAAGCTTGGCTATTCCTTTTTTTTTCCCTTTTTTTGTTAGTAGTTACAAATATTTACTTTTGTAAGGG
The DNA here is from genome assembly GCA_039208045.1 of Bacteroidota bacterium. Lineage (GTDB taxonomy): Bacteria > Bacteroidota > Bacteroidia > Chitinophagales > Saprospiraceae > JBCCRH01. The sequence goes on along the minus strand of JBCCRH010000079.1, from coordinate 13,701 downwards.
ATATTTCTTTCATTTAACTAAATAAAATAGAAGTGGATAACGAGAGAAACCAAAGAAGATTTGAGAGTGTGTATTCTAAGAAAGTGCGTGCTGGTAAAAGAAGAACCTACTTCTTTGATGTGCGTAGAACTAAAGGTGACGATTACTACCTAACACTTACGGAAAGTACGAAGAAGTTTAATGGTGAAGGCTATGAGCGTCACAAAATTTTTCTCTACAAAGAAGACTTTAACCGCTTCTTGACTAGTCTCACAGAGGCTATTGATCATGTAAAGCAAGATCTAATGCCAGATTATGATTATGATGAGTATACACGCCGTCATGAAGAGTATGAAGCAGAGCGTCTAGCAGAAGAAAATAACGCTGGAGGAGATTCGAGTAAGCCCAAAGATATTTCTTCTGAAGATGATATGGCTTGGTAAAACCGACCGTAAAAACAAAGCGAAACCAATCTGTTTGGTTTCGCTTTTTTAATAAATACCCTATCTAAAAAACTCAAATTGAGTCTCTTTAGCATTACCCATTAGGTATGCTTTACTTTATTTGATATTTCACACCAACGCTAGCAATAGAGACACTGTATCCCAACTCTCCAAACACTGCCCACTTTTTATCGATCGCATAATTTGCACCGATGAATCCTGTGTAGGAAAAAGTAGTCTCACTCTCTAAACCAACGGTCTCTATGACGGAAGGATTATTTCCTTCCAATATGGTGATTACCGAGCTATTATAATTTAAGGAAAATCCTCCATAGACATCCCACTTTTCCCACTTTCCACCATTTACAATTACTCGAAGTCCTACAGTTGAAAAACTATTGCTCCATTTAACGGGATCAGCATCTAAGAATACCTCCTCTGCTTCCGTAATAGAGTGTCCATATAGCAAGCCCAAGCTAAAGTGTTGGCTGAATTGATAATCTGCTCCTATAGTGAGTGGCAGCAACTTTACGTCACCATCATCTTTGTTAAAGGTAGGTAATAAACCAACTCCAACACTAATATCGATCGCTCCAGGCTTAGCAACCTGAGCTTGAAGGGACTGAAAACAACATGTTAGAACAAGGGAGCATACAACTAATAAAAGGTTTTTCATAACTACATTGGGTTTTGAACTAATGAATAGTTTTATTGGTTTCGTAAATTTTTATACTAGAATACTGTTATCCAAAGCGCTTTTTGACGCTCGGATTTATACTTTTTTATGTAAGGGCACAACATTGGCTATCAGCGCTTGTGCTGTTCCAACTTACATGATCTATTTTATTCCTTTAAGTGCGAAAAATGATATTGAAAGAAAATTGTTTCATATTGGTCTTTTGGTTCTCTATTCTATATTACGACAAAAATTGCTTACACGTTGGTAAAAGAACTAATTTTAACGTCTTTATAAGTATAATACCATAAACAGCAAAAAGGTAACCGCTAAAAACTTCTTTTTTTAAAAAAAATATTTTTCATCTTTTCAACAACTCGCTTGCAATATCTAATTTTATGCGCTGCCAGTTATTGCATTATTTACTACTCATCAAAAAGTTTGTTGCATATAGTGCTTTTTACACTACAATAATGCTGACTTTTACTGGTTCATCAAAGAACAGTTTTACTTATTTGTAGTAAAAAAATAAGTTACAACAGACTATAAATCACTCATAAACAGTCATTTACGAAAAATAAATGTAGGATTTATACGCCTCCTATCATTTGTCAAGCATTGTCAAAACAAAGATGAGAGGAAAAATTTTAGTCCAGGATACTCATTGTTCCTAAAAGGAGGAATTTTGTTCCACAAAGGTAGGATTTGTTTTGCCTAGTAGGCGCCATAATAGCGCCTGAAAAACCACTCTAGGCTCAGCAAGGTCAGCAAAAGAAAAAAGATCCATTTTAGCTGAATTACCGATTGCGTCTGAGCAGTTTCATATAAAATAGGAACAATCGTTTCCTGTGCTTCTATTTTTGTTTTAATACTGGATATGCCATCAGGGTACAATAGCTCACCACCATATTTTTGGCTCAAAAGCCGAAGCATATTATGGTCTGCCGTGGTAGCATACGCTTCTAATTGAATAGGCTGCACAGAAAACTGTCCAGCGTAGGTTAGTTTTTCTCCACCATAAAAAGAAGTAGCTGTAAAGGAGTAATTACCTACCGGAAAAATACCGGCATTAAGCGTGTAGGCATTTTCTGTTTTATTAAATGTAAAGTTGTAATCTTTACCATTTGCACTAGAGATGACAATAGTAGCGTCAGGCTCGTTTACTAGTTCAAAACTACTATTATAAAGCTCAGCATCTAGTAGCACCGCTTCATTTTCATCAAAGATATTTTTAGATAAACTAACTCTGAAGCGTCGCTTATCTTCCTTTAGGCTCAGATATTGGATGACTTTACCCATCAACTCTTCAAAAAGAAAATGGTTTTGATGCTGCAAGTAGTCGAATAATCGCCACTTCCAAATGCCTTCGCCATTGAGCACGCCTGCTTTAATCCCCTCTTGCTCTCCTAATACTAGTAAGGGGTACTGTGTATCGATTTTACCAATCCGTTGGTTTAAGAGCGTCTGTGCATTAGTGCCCAAACTAAATTCACCGAATGGTGCAGTCAAAGGGGGAAACGTATATAGCTTAGACCGTAGTTCTCCGCTTATCGTAAATAAGCTAAAATCGTTGGCAAGTTTTCCTTGCACTTCATTCGTATTGCGCCCATCACCAACAATACTGGTCATACTTTGAATGGCATTTAATGCTTGCAGATCAGTTTGTGTGCCCACAATGTATAATCTAGGAATCTTCTTGGCGTTCAAGGTGGTCAGAATAGGTTGGATAGGAACAGTAGCGCTTGGTAGTTGGTGTAGCATCACAAAATCAAACTGCGTAATATCCGTTTGGATATTATTGGCATAAGCCACTTCTACCTCGTAGTTCTTATTATTGCTCAGACTTTGTCTTAGAGCAGTAATATCAGGGTGGGGACTATTGGCGAGTAAGAGTACTTTCTGTCGCCCATCCAGCACGTCGACAAATATATCTTTTGTATTGTTAACACGATTCTCCTCGCCTCCCACTCCTGTCAGACTAATTCGATAGCGCTGCACCCCGCTTTGATCCGCGTCAAGGGTTATTTCTCTAGTAGTAAAAAAATCATTTCGATCAATCGAAATGGGCAGTTCTTGAAGGCGCCTGCTACTTCCCCCTTCTATCTTAGAAATGACTAGAGTACTAGTGCTTCCTGCACAATTCTGGGCACCAACATCCACCTGGATGGTAAAGCGGTCACCTAAGTAAGCTATCTTATTGTGGAAAACGCGCTTCAAGATTAAGTCTTTCTGGGCTGTAGTATCGCCTAAGGCAAGTGTATAGATGGGTACTGGCAATTTTGTACTAGTATACAGTGGATTACTCCCTTCATTATATATACCATCTGTAGCCAATACGATGGCTCCTAAGTTTTGATTGCTATACAGATCATAGATATTATCCATAAGCTCAGCAATATTGCTGGTCTTATCTTCAAAGTTGTAGTCTATCCCCTCTCTGACGCTACTTCCAAAGGCATACTCTTTTACCTCGTAATCTTCACTAAACGATGATTTAAGAGATTGAAAATCTGTTTTGTATTGTTCAACCTCTTCTTCCGATAAATCACTCAGTATAGATTCGGACTGATCTTGTGCTACTATAATGATTGGTTTCTTGGCATCTGTTTTGGAGCTTTTTAAGAAGGGCTCTAACAACAAGATCGCCAAAGTAGTAACGGCTAAAAAACGTAATATCCCAAGCCACAAGTTAATTTGCTTGGATTGTTCTCTGAAGGCTTGGTTTCTGAAGTATAAAGTAAGGGCATAAGCCAAGCCTAAAAGTATACAGAAAGGAATAAACCAGGTGGGATATTGAAAGTTGATTGAGTTCATTGCGATTCAGGTAGCCGAATAATTTATTTACATCCAAATTTAGGAAATCATGCAAGTATACCTCTTTTTGCTATCCACTTTTTGGTCCGTGTGTTAGAGTTTTGTTAAAACAAAAGGTAGACCATGCAGTTTTAGTAATTTCCGTTGTATAAAGTACAGCTTATAACAAGCTAAAGTTAGATAGATGTTAGGTATTTCAAGATTTTAAATTTTGCCCGAAATTATGAAAAGAATATTTTTTGTTCTTGTCCTTGCAATAGGATGCATGACGCAGCTAAAAGCTGCTTATTTACTTTTGCCGATGGATGCAGATGGACAACAGAACCATCTGAAAGCATACGGAATCACCTACTGGGTGTTGGATAATGGCGCTGAAGCGTGGTGGCTGCTCAACTATCGTGGAGGTAGCTTTGCTTTCAAACATAATCGCCTTTTTGAAAAAGAGTGCCTCACTAGAGGCGTTACATTTGAGGTAATTCCAGATGCACAGTTCAATAAAATTGTTGCAGATATTAGCAATCCAGAAGCTAATCAAGAGGCTATTAAGCTAGAAGTGGCGCCCAAAGTGGCAGTATACACCCCCGAATTTAATGTGCGAGGGGAAAAAATTCAACCATGGGATGATGCAGTAACACTAGTGCTTACCTACGCAGAAATTCCCTACGAAACGATATATGACTCACAGGTACTAGACGACCGACTAGCAGAATACGACTGGCTCCACTTGCACCATGAAGACTTTACCGGTCAGTATGGCCGCTTTTATCGGTCCTACCACAACCAGCCTTGGTATCGAGAAAATGTGAAGCGAATGGAGGCGCTAGCTAAAGAAGAAGGCTTTAGTAAAGTGTCGCAACTGAAGCTGAGTGTCGTAAAAAAGATTAGAGAGTATGTAGGTGGTGGTGGCTTCATGTTTGCTATGTGCTCTGCAACAGACACTTATGATATTGCCCTAGCTGCTGATGGACTCGACATCTGCGCTCACATGTATGATGGCGATCCACCTGATCCTACCGCACAAAGCAAACTTGACTATACTAAAACTTTTGCATTTAGAAAATTTCAGCTTTCGCGAAATCCATTGGAATACGAGTATTCTTCTATCGATAATAGCCGTGGAAGAAATGTGCAGGCCGATCAGGACTATTTTACTCTTTTTGACTTCTCCGCAAAATGGGATCCTGTACCATCTATGCTCACGCAGTGCCATACCAAGACGGTAAAAGGCTTTATGGGGCAGACTACTGCTTTCAGAAAAGAGCATATCAAATCCGATGTATTAGTGATGGGTGAAAATAAACCAGCTCAGGAAGCTCGATATATTCACGGAACCTTCGGCAAAGGCACTTGGACCTTTTATGGTGGTCACGATCCTGAGGATTATCGGCATTACGTCTATGACCCTGAAACAGATCTAAATCTTCACCCAAATTCTCCGGGCTACCGACTCATTCTAAACAATGTATTATTTCCAGCAGCCAAAAAGAAGAAGCGCAAAACCTAGCATTTAGATTTTTGTTTAGGAGTGTATGAAGTCATTAACTAGAGTCATTTTGGCTACCGGCCTACTATTGGTAGGCTTTGTAGTCGGTACTGCCTGGAATACATTCAATGAAGAACCACAAGAAAGTGGTCTAGCACAAGAGAATATAACTGAAGAGCAGTTGCCAAAAGCAGTAGCAGATGTGGGTAATTCGACCAGGGTTAGCAAGACTGCTTCTCCACTCAATCCAACCGAGCTAGCGACGATTCAACTCTTCGAGGCATCGGCACCATCGGTATGCTACATCACTACTACGAATGTACGGCTTGACTATTTTTCACGCGATGTGACTGAAATTCCTAGAGGAACAGGCTCGGGCTTTGTATGGGATACAGAGGGGCATATCATCACTAATTTCCATGTTATTCAAGGCGCCGACCGTGCACAAGTGACACTAGGAGACCGGACGACTTGGCAAGCAAAGCTGGTGGGTAAAGCTCCGGAAAAGGATCTAGCAGTACTTAAAATAGAGGCCCCTGAAGACCAGCTCATTCCAATTCCCATTGGTAAATCTAGCAATCTTCGAGTTGGTCAATCTGTTTATGCTATTGGTAATCCATTTGGACTTGATCAAACCCTTACTACGGGTATCGTAAGTGCCCTTGGCAGGGAAATAGAATCGGTTTCGGGTATCCCGATCCGCGACGCCATTCAAACAGATGCTGCCATTAATCCTGGTAATTCAGGAGGGCCGTTACTTAACTCTAGTGGTGAGCTAATCGGAGTCAATACAGCCATTTATAGTCCATCGGGTGCTTCAGCAGGTATTGGCTTTTCCATTCCTGTAGATGCGGTTAATTGGGTAGTTCCTGAACTCATTGAATACGGTTATATCAAAAGACCTAGCCTGGGGATAGAGTTAGCCCCTCAGCAATTCGTTGAGCGCATCGGCTTGCAGGGGGCCTTGATATTGAACGTTGTAGAAGGCAGCCCAGCAGAACGAGCAGGCCTAAGCTCTACCTATCGCAGTAGATATGGAGGAATACAGCTCGGAGACCTCGTGGTACAGCTCAATGCGGAGCGTATTACAAGTGATAATGACCTCACACTTGCCCTAGAACAATATGAAGTAGGAGATGAAGTAAGCCTTACTGTACAACGAGATGGAAAACAACGAACGGTTCAGCTTCGCCTATCGGCATCAAAATAATCTACTCCTTTTTAAGGAACCACCCAGACTGATTCCCATTCATTAGTCTTCCCTTTTCGGGTATACTTAGCTCGTACGTGCCCTTCTCGCGAAAGCTGTAGGCAATCAATTGAATTAGCCACCAACTCAATGACGACAAAATTAACGTAGCCCGAATCAGAACTATCTTGCCCTTCCATTGGCCGACCGGGCGCTTCAATTGGTGTTCCTGGTGCAAGCACAGAAGAATAATCTTTGTGTGCAAATGAAGGGACTCTTTCCCAAAAGGACTGAGCAAGTTCATCTTGTGCATGTAGCCTAGCATTCCCTTTTAGGGTAATTTGGAATTGCTTTTTAGGATCATAAAAAGTTACCGCAGTAGTTGCGGAAGTGCGTATATCTTTAACCTTTTCGCTCCGACGGTCTGTAAAAAAGAATACGCTCTTTACTTGTTGATCTACTTTCCTAAGAACAACTGTCCGCAGATTAGGGCCATTTGTGCCAGCAGTTCCCAATACGGGAGTACGCATGGTATGTTTTTTTTGTAAACTCGCTCTACTCAGCAATTGCCAAGTGTGCTGAAATAATTGATCTAGGTTTAGCACTCGCTCATTCATAATGAATTGATTATCAGATTACTATTTACACTGCTCCTGCTTTCACAAAAAAAAATCAAAAAAAAATAGAGAAAATGTGACCCCATTCAGAAAGTCTAGTCTAAACAAATGAAAACGCGAAAGAGCAAAATTTAACTGTAAGTTTATAAAAATTGAATATTAAATCTTAGATTTGTCTATTAGATACGCTTCTTACAATTTTCTACTAGCAGATTTAAGTAATTAAAAATAAATTGGTAATAATACATCATATTACCGTGATGGTTCTTTGCAACTGTCAATAAAGAAATAGGTTTTCATGATATGAATATGGGTTTTAGGTGTTTTTCTGGGGGGAGCTTATAGCTCCCCTTTTTTTTTACCAAAATCATGCATGTAAGCCCAAAAAAACTTATTTTTGTTTATATTAGATTAAAGCTTAAGAGATTTTCTACACAACGCAGGTACATTACGGAACAATGATCAATCCCGTACCTTAAGCTTCTACCGACGCATGCCTTTTATTCTTAATTTAGAGAGAACGTTATTACACATTAATAACTAAGAAGCTTTTTTTATTAATAAACTGATTTAAGTATGAAAAATTTAAATGAACTGCTAGAGCAGAAGGATTTGACTCTTCTGGATGAAGAGCAATTATTGCAAGTTAAAGGGGGTGGTGATCCACCTATCTACATTGATGATGGTGATGAGGACTGGTAGAATACTAGTCACAATCATTATTTTCATGAGGCTGCCGTCTTGCAATAAGCAGGATGGCAGTTCTTGTTTAGAGAAGAATAATTACAAAGATAGCCTAAACAAATACATGAATTTAATTAGATCAATTCTTGTCGTCTTGCTATTTGCTCAAAGTAGTCTACTGCTGAGTCAAACAGCCCCTTCCATTGATACCGACCATCATGCTACGCCGAATTTTACAGGCCCAATAGACAAATTAGGCGATTTAGCAAGGAAAGCTCGACAGTTCCGGTCAGAAAAAAAGATGGAAGAAGCTGTACAGCATTACTATGCATTGCTACAAGAAGCCACCCATCTGGGAGATACTCATCTACTCGCAAAAGCTAACTATGCGCTGGGCAGAATTCATTTCAAACAGCAGGATCATGTAGGCGCTATCAAACATTTCAATAATTATCTAGAGTTACCATTAAGCGTCGTAGAAGACAAAAAACTAGCAAGAGTGCTAAACTATTTAGGTGATATTTATCAGGTCATCGGAAACTACCATAGATCTGTTGAGTATCAACTGGAAGCTCTAAGCTATCAAGAGAAAGCCAAAGATACCAATGGTATCATGAAAACCTATTACTCTTTAGGGAGTACCTTCTTCTATTATCTTCAACAATACGATAAGGCAGAGCAATTCTATCAAAAAGCCTTTGATCTTGCCTACAGCATCGGTAATGAGAATCTTATAAAGTATAGTATGTGTGCGCTGGGAAGCTGTTTTGAAAAACAAAATAGACTCGACAAAGCAGAACAATTCAGCAGAGATGCACTTCAAATGGCAAAAGAAACAAACGATACGGTGGTGCAGATTTCAGCTTATCAGAATATGGGCACTACGCTGTCTTTAAAAGGCCAGTTTGACGAAGCAGAAGAAAGTCTTAGTCAATCTATAAGCCTTGCCGAACAGCTCGACCACTCTTGGGGAATAATGGTGGGGAAAAAATATCAAGGCATATTACTAAAACAGATAGGGCAGCTAAAAAAAGCAGAAAAGGTTCTTCAAGAAAGCCTGGAACTGGCTGTAGCCTCTAATAATATGAATCAGCAAATTGAGCTAAATATGCAACTAGCTCAACTTAATGAAGAGCAAGGAAATTTGATTAAGGCATATGAATATACTAAAGCCTTTCAGTCCCTAAAAGACTCCACCTTCGATACTGAATTAATTGATGAAATATATGCCTTGGAATTCAATGGTGAAATCCAAAGAAAAACGGATCAAATTGAAAAGAATGAGGTGACTATTGACCAGCTAGAAGAGCAAGGTAAAAATAAACAGTTCAGAATCTTGGTACTCTGGGGGTCTGTCATCACTATTCTATTATTTGCAGCCCTCATTGGATTTCATTATTGGAGACAACGTCATATGTATAGTAAACTTCAGCATACCTATGATTTATTGGAAGAGAAAAAGAGGGAGATAGAAGAGAAAAATGCACGTCTCGCTAGTGTGAATACTGACCTCAAACAATTTACATATGCAGCCTCTCACGACCTGAAGGCGCCGCTAAGAACCATTCATTCCTTTGCTAGTTTGCTCAGGCGTCGCAATCGACAGCATATTGATGAAGACAGTCAGGAGTACTTTGAGTTTATTTTTGGGGCAGTGCACCGTATGCAGAACCTGTTGACTGATTTATTAGATTATGCCAAGTTGGGCAACGAGCAGATTCCAGAAAAAGTAGTTGATCTTGATCAAGTAGCCAATAATAGTCTATTCAACCTGAGAAATGCTATTGAGCAAGCAAATGCAGAAGTGCTACTACCAGAACAACCGCTTCCCAAGGTCATTGGTCATCAGACACAACTCATGCAAGTGTTTCAAAACTTAGTTGGGAATGCCATAAAGTTCCACAGTGATCTTCCTCCCCTTGTCAAAATCGACTTTCAAGAAAAAGAAGAGCACTATTTGTTTTCTATTCACGATAATGGTATCGGTATTCCTACCGGAAAGCAAGAGCAAATTTTTAAAATGTTCGCTCGGCTCAATGACAGTACTATCTATGAAGGAACTGGTATTGGGCTAGCTACTTGCAAAAAAATTATCGAACGCCACGGCGGGAAAATTTGGGTAGTATCAGAGCCAGAACATGGCAGTACCTTTTACTTCACACTACCTCGTAAATCGATTCCATCATCGGAAGCAAATCGAGCAAAATCGCCTCGAAAGAGCGAAAAACACAATACAAAATTTCAAATACAAGACTAAAACTATCAAATTCAGAATTATTTTTGGTTTCCTGAAACTTTTCTGAACCAAATAGTGTACCGATTCCAGAACTTCTTACGAAGTTTGTGGTCAGCCCTACTTGCTTTTCCTACCGGACGAGCAAGTGGGGTTCTTTTTTGTAATTACTCAAAATGATACGATCATGATGGAATTGTTTTTAGCAACATTAGCAGCACTTTTTTCTGTTGTCAATCCGATTGGTGCGGTTCCAGTATGGTTAGCCCTTACGCCCGACTATACTAAGGCAGACCGCAATGCTACCGCTTTTAACACGAGCCTGTACTTTGCAATCATATTGCTCAGTTTCTTTTTTGCAGGTAGCTATATTCTAAACTTTTTTGGAATCAGCGTCAATGCAATTCGGATAGCTGGGGGGCTGGTAATTTTGAGCTCTGGTTACTCCTTGCTCGAAGGGAAGTTTGCCGAGAGCCGAGCAATGAATAGTAAAGTCAAAGCAGAAGCACTCGAAAAGGAAGATATTTCTTTTTCTCCCATGGCTATGCCCATGCTATCTGGGCCAGGCTCTATTTCGTTATTGATTAGCACCTATGCAGATACTAGCTCGTGGCTCGATCGTGGAGTGGTAGCGGCAAGTATTGTAGTTACGGCAGTAATCGTGTTGTTTATTTTGAGATCTGCCCCTTGGCTATTTAAGCTCTTAGGAGTAGCGGGGCTGAAATCATTAAGCCGCATTATGGGCTTTATCGTAATGTCGGTAGGTATCCAATACATCATTAGCGGTGTAGTAGCACTCGTAAAGGTTTTAGCGTAGCCAATTACGCTGTGTAGCAATGCTTGATTAAAGCTAATCAAGCATTGCTTTTTTCTCATTCCTATCGCATCAGTACCACATCCCCTCTTATCACTTCCACCCATCCATCAATAAACTCCACCTCAGCGAAATATACGAAAACAGCAGCATTCATCGCTGTGCCATTAAAGTTGCCATCCCAACCAAAATTGGGATCGTTAGGCAAAAAATCTTCACTTCTGAATACCCGATTCCCCCATCGATCAAAAATCTGGAAGTCACGAATCTGAGCGACTTCAGCTCCCGCAAAAATCATTATCACATCATTATCCCCATCACCATCAGGAGAGAACACATTCGGGATATAGACCGCTCTTTCCTTAGTCATATTGAGCACAATACGATCAGTAGCTGTACACCCATTTTCATTGATAACTGTCACATTGTAGAATGCTGTTTCTAGGGGTAATACCCGCTGCTGCATGCTCGAAGGATCAGCAAATGCAGAGGCTGGCCCCCAAAACAACGTATCAAAGGGTACTTCCACGATCGCATCCAGGGTAATGGTGTCTCCCAAGAATACCTCAATTTCAGGAGGGCCAATATCCACGATTAACTCATCGGGTGCTTCTACTTCTACCTCTTCCTCCCAAATACAACCATTCACATCTTCTACCAATAGCGGATAAAGCCCGGCGCTTAGGTTAGAAAAAACCACTTGACTGGACAGCGGCTCGCCATTAAAAGATACCAAATAAGGCCCCTGCCCCCCAACTACCGAATCCACCTGGATAATGGCGTCTTGATCTCCATTACACGTAGGTGGAATAATAGTAAGTGCCACATCAGATATAGGCACTTCAGGCTGAAGCACTTCTACCGAATCCACCGAAAAGCAGCCATTTTCCTGATTGGTCACTTGCAAGCTATATACGCCGGGAAACGCTGTTTGCGTGATCACCTCATCGGTCGGCCCGATAAACTCCCCAGGCATGGCCTGCCAATTGTAAATAATACTAGCCCCCTGAGAAGAAAGACTTCCATCTAACGCAACTTGCAGAATGGTACAATTTAATTCATCAGGTGTCGCAATAGCAGCTACAGGAGCGATGGTATCAATACCAACAAAAACGGTAGCATCACTCGAACAGCCATTTTGTTCGTTCGTCAGAAGGAGGGTATAATTACCAGGGCGCGTAGCAGTGGGTGAGAGTACAGTAGGATCCACCAAGCCCAAGGGGTCTTCTCCCTCCCACTGAATAAGTAGCTGGATACTAGTATCGGAAAGCGTAGTCAGGAGCAGCACCGAATCTCGAAGACAATTTAAATCTGGAGGCGTAGCAATACTAAATTCTGGTGCTTCAAAGTCGCCAATCACTTCAAAACTAACCATACTCTGGCAAGTATTTCCCTGATCCGTAACGACTAGTTGGTAATTTCCGACCTGATCAATCAAAATAACGGAATCTTCTGGCGTGGGAATAATCCCACCTGCCGGACTCCCTGTCCATCCAAAACTAAGGGCATTGCCCTGGGGCGAGTTGGAGTTGCTGGAAGAAAAAGATAATGTATCAGTAGTACAATCCAACTGAAAGCCAAGTGGCCCATCCAAAATAATAAGAGGTGCTATCGTATCGGCCAAAACAAAGACCGAATCAACAGCCACACAAGTGCTAATGGGTTCTTCCACCTGTAAAAAGAACCACCCTCCGCCCGCAACAGTGGGCGTCAAAGTAGTCGCTCCGCTCAGAATTTGTCCACCATTATTGCTCCAAGTAATATTTTGCAGGCCAGTCGTAGTAGTAGCCATGCCCATAAGTTGCACACTAGCTTCAGAACAGTTGGTCTGGGTATCCGCGCCTGCATCGATGAACGGTACATTAGGATCACCCTGAATAATGACGCTATCTTCAGCCACACATCCGTTCATCAAGTTCGTTACCGTGAGGAAGAAAGTGTCAGGCCTGAAGATAAAAGGATTCGGAATGGTGTCATTATTGATTAAGCTGGTAGAGTCTGAAGTCCAAGAAAAAGCAAGGTCAGCACCATTTGCGAAAGCGGTACCGGACAGGGCTAGAGAATCTAAGGTGCAGAAAAATATCTCCATGGGCCCTGCATCCACCATCGGCGGCAGCGTATCAAGACCAACCGAAACGATAGTGCTAGCACTACAACCCGTAGAGTCAATGGTAAGCTCAAAACGCCACTCCCCTACTGTATCCACTGTAATGGAATCCGTATCAAAACAGGCGATAGGCAACCCACTCATATCTAGTTGGCACCATTCGGGCGTAAGTCCACTATCTGTCGCTAGCATGGCGTCTAAAGTAACGAGGCTATCAACACAAGTGAAGGAAGGATTCCCAAAGCTAGGTAATTCTGGAAGTGCCGTATTTAGCGAAAGCTGAACACTATCAAGTGCAGTACACGCATTGGTGGTATCGGTGACTAACAAAAAGTAGGTTCCTGCTTCATTCATGATGGGGTTTAAGGTGGTAGCACCAGAAATGCTAGCCCCCGCTGGCCCCGTCCAGTTATACACAAAATCATTCCCAATGCTAGAACCACTTCCATCTAAAATTAAGATCGTTTCATTGCAGGTAAATTCCTGATCCGCACCAGCATCAGCAAGCGGGAACGCTACATTCGCCGTTACAACTACGGAGTCCTGAGCAACGCATCCATTCCTACTATTGGCAACTTGCAGAAAGTAGGTATCTGCCGATACCACTTGCGCGCTTATTTCATTATCTGGAATAATGGTACCCCCCAAATTACTAGACCAAG
>JBCCRH010000078.1:0-16673 GCA_039208045.1 Bacteroidota bacterium | reverse complement strand
TCGCGTTTGTGGTAGCCGCCAGGCAGAAGTTATTGATATTGGAGAGGAAGCAGCTGCACCTACTACTACGCAGGATGGAGTGGAGACTATTATTGTGTCTGACGGAGCTACAGATAGTGAAGATGAGCTAGCCAACGAAATTCCAATACCAAAGATGGTACCAATTCCCGGTGGTACCTTCACCATGGGCTGCGCCAGTGAAGAGCGAGATGGGGATTGCTATGATGACGAAAAGCCCGCTCACGAAGTAACGGTAGACACTTTTTACATGAGTATGCATGAGGTGACGGTAGGACAGTTTGCATCTTTTATAAAAGATAGTGGCTATCAAACTGATGCAGATCAAGAAGGTTCGAGTTATATTTGGACAGGAAGTGATGTTGAATTAAAGGAGGGAGTGAATTGGAAATGTGACGTATCAGGTCGGATCAGGCCTGAAGAGAAATATCGTCATCCGGTTATTCATGTTTCTTGGAACGATGCAGTAGCTTATGCAGCTTGGCTGAGCCAAAAGACAGGCCAAAACTACCGTCTGCCTACCGAGGCAGAATGGGAGTACGCAGCCCGTGGTGGGGAGGAAGGTGCAAAGGAGGGGTTTTTATATAGTGGTAGTAATGATATTAATGCGGTAGCTTGGTATGCTAGTAATAGCGATAGACGTACGCACGAGGTAGGCCAGAAGGAGCCGAATCAATTAGGATTATATGATATGAGTGGGAATGTGTGGGAGTGGTGTCAGGATCGGTATGGGGAGTATTCCTCGGGGGCACAGCAAAATCCTAAAGGGGCTGCATCGGGCTCTAATCGTGTGTTTCGCGGCGGCAGTTGGCTCAGCAATCCGCAGGCTTGCCGTGCCGCCCTTCGCAATGCCAGCGCCCCGACGAGTCGCAACGACTCTGTTGGGTTTCGTCTAGCCCGCAGTTCACGCTAAGCCCTTCTGTGCCTTTTGGTGAGCCTATGCGCCACAGCAGCGGCTCCCAGAACAGGCGGTAGCAGTAGCACCGCCGGTGTCGGGAGCGCTGTTGTGGAGCTACGTAAGAGGTGGAATTAATGGGGCGTAAGCCCCCCAAAATATTTTTGGGAAATGCAATTCAAAATCTTTAGTGTTCCAATAGTAGAGGGCGAAGCTATCAATGAAGCACTTAATGCTTTTTTACGTGGGAATAAGATACTTCAAGTGGAGCAGGAGCTTATTAGCAGTAACGATTCATAGGTCTACCTTGCAGTAGATAGTCTGCAAACTTGCCCAGTGCAAGTGGAACCACTAGGCATGTTTTGTTCCATAAAGCTTAGCCTGTACTCAGTGGAGTAATATGCTACTAAACTTACAGCTTGCCCGCCTTCGGGGGCAGGTCAGTGTACTAACTGTAGAGTTATAGGCAGGTTGTCCCTACAGGACAATATCCTCATAATTATGCCCAGTAGCTGCTGTCCTGTAGGGACAGACTGTCTGTAACAAACTAGTGCGTGCCTAGCTCTGCCCCCATAGGTGGGCAAGCTGTAAGTACCTAGTCAGTGCTAAGCCTTGGTTAGTCCTGGGTTCTGATCTCGCGGATTGCAAATCCGCTGGTGCTTGCCTGGCTTTTTTTAACCTATCCAGTACCAAGCGGAGTTGCAGCCTGCACATTTCAAAGAAAAAATTACCCCCACCCGATGCGATTTCCCCAATTTTTACTTTACTTACCGATTCCTACAAATATACCAGTTACCAAAACTCGATTCATCAAGTATGAAGCTATTAAAGTACAATGAATTTTCGGCGAAGGGCTTAAGTAGTAAGCTGAAGAAAGTGGAACAAATGTTGCGGGAAGGCGACTTCAAATCCGCAGAGGTGAAGAAGCTGAAGAACTTCGGGTACTTTCGGGCGAAGCTGGATCGGGAGAGTCGGCTGCTGTTTCAATTGGCGAAGCATCAGGGGGAGACGTATATTTTGTTGTTGGAAGTTATTCCGAATCATGCGTATGAGAAGTCTCGATTTTTGCGGGGGGCGGCGGTGAAGGAGAACCACTTTAGTGAGGTGGTCAGCCCTGCCGAGGTGGCCGAAGAGGTGGTGGCGCCCATCCGCTATGTGAATCCCACGACCAAGCGCTTTCATTTGCTGGATAAGGTGATTTCGTTGGATAGTGAGCAGGAAGAGATTTATAATTTGCCTGCGCCGCTGATCATTATTGGCTCGGCGGGGAGTGGCAAGACGGCGCTGACGCTGGAAAAGATGAAGGGCTATCCGGGGCATGTGGCCTATGTATCGCTCTCGCCCTATCTGGTGGAAAATGCGCAGCGTATCTATGGCTCGTATGGCTACGAAAATCCGAAGCAGGAAATTGATTTCCTGTCTTTTCGGGAGTACCTGGAGGGCATACAAATTCCAGAAGGGAAGGAGCTGGACTACCGCAGTTTTGAGCGCTGGTACGAGCGGGGGCCCCGGCAGCGCTTTAAGTTTAAGGAGCCGTATAAGTTGTTTGAGGAATTCAAGGGGGTGCTGACGGGCTCGGTGACGGACGCGGAATTTTTGAGCCGCGAGCGCTATGAGGAGCTGGGGGTGAAGCAGTCTATTTTCTTAGGGAATGAGCGGAGCAAGGTGTACGATTTGTTTGAGCGGTACTTGCGCTTCTTGAAGGAGGGCGGCTATTACGATAGCAATATGGTGGCTTATCGATATATGGAGCGGGTGGTGGCCAAGTATGATTTCATCATTGTAGATGAGGTGCAGGATGTGACGAATATCCAGTTGTTGCTGATTTTAAAATCTCTGAAAACGCCGGGCAACTTTTTGCTGAGCGGGGATGCTAATCAGATTGTACATCCCAACTTTTTCTCTTGGTCGAAGATCAAAAGTTTGTTTTTCAATCAGGATTTGAAGGGCAGTGCGCTGCGTATTCTTAAGACCAACTACCGCAACTCCCAGCGCGTAACCAAGCTGTCGAATGACCTGCTCAAGGTCAAAAATGCGCGCTTTGGCTCTATCGATAAAGAAAGTACCTATCTGATCAATACGGTAGCGGAAAAGGAAGGCCAGATTCACTTTTATCCCGATAGCGAGAAGGTGCGTAAAGAGCTGAACAAGCGGACGCAGGACTCCGCCAAGTTTGCTGTGCTGGTGCTGGATAAGCAGCAAAAAGTCCGTGTAGCTAAGGATTTTAAGACGCCGCTGGTCTTTACCATTCAGGAGGCGAAGGGTTTGGAGTACGACAATATTATTTTGGTCAATTTTATTAGCGATCACGACAGTTCCTTCCGCACCATTGCCAAAGGGGTGAGCGAGGCGGATTTGTTGGATGAAAACCTCCGCTACTCCCGCGCCAAGGACAAGACGAATAAGGATCAGGAAGCGTATAAATTCTATATCAATTCACTCTATGTAGCCTTTACTCGTGCGGTGGAGAATGTGCATATTGTGGAAACTAAAACCAAAAACGAGCTGCTGCAACTGCTTGGTGTGATGGAGACGCAGGAGGAAGTAAAGATTAAGCAGCAGACCAGTGGTGAGCAAGAATGGCTGGAAGAAGCGCGCCGCCTGGAGCTACAGGGTAAGTTTGAGCAGGCGGAGGCGATCCGGGCCCGCTTGCGCGGCATTGAGTTTGTGGGGGCAGAGGAGGCCGAGTTGCTGGAAGAGCGGATATTTGACCCAGAAGAAAGTCATACCACTAAAGACGTGGAGCGCCTCTTCCTATTTGCGCGCACGCGCCACCGTATCGACTTGGTGCAGCGCTTGCACCGGGAGTTGAACTATGGCCCCGCTAAGCAGTATGTGGGCGAGTACCAGAAGGCACAAAAACAACTAGTCACTCACGTGCGCAATAAGAACCGCAAAAAGGTAGAGCACCTGATCGGAAAATTTGGCGTAGACCTACCCGATGCAGCAGCGGGCATGACGGGGCTAATGGTGGCTGCACAGCATGGCAAAACCGAGATGCTTTATTATTTCATAGAAAAAGATGCGAGTCTGAGTCGGCAGGACCAGCTGGGGCGCACCGCCTTGCAGCACCTGATTTTAGGCTACGATCGCCGCCAAGTTAATGCTTTTATGCTCGAAACCTGGTACCCCAAGCTGGCCCCCTCGGCCGGGCAATGCCGCTACGATGGCCGCCTCTACATCATCAACCGCAAAAGCATGGAGTTTTTCCTCTACAATGTGCTCAACGCGATACGCTTGGATGTCTTTGCGCCCGATGACTTCGTTTCCAAGCGCTGCCTGCTGATGGATGACTTTATGCAAATTATTGAAGAAATGCCCTCCTCACTACTGCCCGACTACCGCCGGAAGCGGCAATATGTCAACAGCATTCTTTCCAAGAATGAGGTTGAGCGCGATGATCCGTATAACCGTAAGTTGTTTGTGCGTCGCAGTCGGGGGTGTTATGATGTGCTGCCGGGGGCGCAGGTGACTTGGGGGTAGGGGGTTATTCAAAATCCGTCAACTCATAGTTGGTACTTCTTCCTCCAGATTCTTCTTGCTTTAAGATTCCTTTCGCTATTAAATCTTTAATATCGCGCAGGGCGGTATCCTGAGAACATTTGGTGATTTTCGCCCATTTTGATGTTTTGAGTTTTCCTTTAAACCCATCTAATAATTTATTGAGCATCAAACGTTGTCTGCTGTTTAAGGCTGTCTCTTTGTGTATATCCCAAAATCGAGTTTTTCTAAGTACCCTTTCTATGGCACGCTCCGTGGCTGTTAGTGCTCGATATAAACAGTTTAAAAACCAAGCAATCCATTCCGTTATATCTCCTTCACTATGTTGTACCTCTTGTAATATTTTATAGTAGGCTTTTCTTTCGACTAGTATTTGATTGGAAAGGCTGTAAAATCTAAATGAACTATTGTCTGATTTTGCCAATAACAAATCGGATAGAGCCCTAGCTATTCTGCCATTGCCATCATCAAAAGGGTGTATAATGATAAACCAAAAATGCGCAATGGCCGATTTAATGACTAAATCTAAGCTCGAATGGGTATTAAACCAATCTAAGAATACCTCCATTTCCTTTTTCATTTGACTGGGAGGTGGAGCAGTATAGTGGATCGTTTCTCTTCCCATAGGACCAGATACAATCTGCATTTCACCAGTCCTGTAGCATGCGGTTTCAATGGTGAGCATTCCACTTCTTCCGGCTGGAAATAGGGCAGCATGCCAGTTGAATAATCGCTCTTCAGTCAATGGGGCATCAAAATTTTGTGTGGCATCTAGCATCATTTCTACCACGCCCTCGACATCTCGGCTAGGATGGATCGTATCGTTATAGTCTAATCCTAATCTTCGAGCAATCGATGATCGTACTTGCTCATAGTTAAGATGTTCCCCCTCAATTTCTGACGATTTCAGCACATCAACAGTGAGTGTTGATAATAGGGTCTCTTCTCTCACAGAAAAACCTAACGTACTCATTTGGCCAAAGAGCTTCCCTTGCAGGTGTCTGACCTTGCCTAGGGTAAGTTGAATGGCTGGTTCATCCCAAGTGAAATTTGGCCAGGTTGGGGATTGGTAGATGTATTTTGGCATCTTATAAAGTTAGCTATTCTCCGCATATTTAAGGAGATTATGGCGTTTATTCTCCGCATCGCTTTTATCCCTTAGCTTTCCTGCTGCCCCATCGCTTCCTTGATCCCATCCAAAATCCAAGGCATCAATTCGGATACGGTGGGGTGTACGAGCACTACCTTTCGGTAATTGCGGCAGGGGATTTGGCTGTGCATAATGGCAGCAAACATATTGATGATTTCATCGCCTCCGACGCCCAGGATGGCGGCGCCGAGGATGAGGTCGGTCTCGCCATCTACCAGTAGTTTGGCGAAGCCTTTGGTTTCGCCCATTTCTTTGGCGCGGCTGATTTCAGCCATCGGGTGGGTGGCTTTGAGTACCTTTTTGCCAGCGGCTAGGGCTTCTTTTTCTGATAGGCCGACGCGGCCCAGTGGGGGATCTGTAAACAGCCCGTAGATAGGGATGCGGTCGGAAATCTTGCGGTCGCCGCCAAAAAGGTAGTCGAGCACGATCTCTGCGTCATTTACGGAAGTATGGGTAAAAGCGCCTTGGCCATTGACGTCGCCTAAGGCAAAGACGCCTTCTACGCCTGTGCGGCAGTAGTCGTCTACTTCGATATAGCCGCGTTTATTGACGGCGATGCCAGCAGCATCGAGGTTTAGCTTGGCGGTGTTGGGGACTCTTCCGATGGCAATTAAGAGGTCGGAGCCTTCTACGGTTATTTCTCCACTTGCTGTGATTAATCCCAATTGAGTGTTGCCATTTTTATGCTCAACAGCTATCGCATCTGCTCCACAAATGACTCGGACACCTTCTTCTTCGAGAACGGCCTGGATGGCATCAGCTACATCTTTATCCTCCCGTGGCATGAGCTGCTCGGCGCGCTGCACAATTGTGACCCCCGCGCCAAAGCGCCGATAGACTTGCGCAAACTCTGCTCCGATATAGCCGCCTCCCAAAATGATGAGGTGCTTGGGTAGGGTTTCCTGATCCAGCAAGCGCGCACTATCGAGCCAGGGCACTTGATCGATACCGCTAATGCTGGGCACGCGCGGGCTTGTGCCCACATTGATGTAAATATTGCCTCCACTCAGTTCCTGCTCGCCTACTTTGATCGTCTTAGGCCCTGTGAAGGTTCCAAAGCCTTCGATCAAATCCACGTTCTCGGCTCCTTCCATCCAATTGCGCAGCCCATCGCTACTTCCGTTGCGCACCGCATTCATCCGCGCCCGTACTTTCGCATAGTCCAGCTGTAGGTCGTTGGCCGAAAAGCCATAAAAATCGCCTCGTTTGGCTTGGTGGAAGGCTTTGGCACTGGCTACTAGCGTCTTCGTTGGCGTGCAGCCGTAGTTGACACAGCTCCCACCCACTTTCGCCGCTTCGATGACGGCAATGGAATCGCCGGTAGGAATGAGTTTGCCCAAAAGGGTGCCCGTAGCTTGGCCGGTGCCGAGGATGATGTGGTCGTAGGTGCGCATGGTGGTGTTAGTTGGATTCGGAAAATAGCGTGATCAGTGCGAATATAAAAGAAAGCACGGAAAAGACGGTTCGGATGAGGTGCCAGCGATTCCATTTGCTTTCGTAGGATTTGCGAAACTGCGCCATTTTTGATGGGCTAAGTTCTTCCAGTTGAAGTACATCAAGGGCATCATTTAGGGGTACGTTTCCGAAAATGGTCACTCCAAAAGTGCCGATCAAATACGTGACAGTGGCCACCAACAAGTACCAAAATAAAGAGCCATTTTGATAGTGCTGGATGGTACTAATTGCCAAGAGCACCACACTCCCCATAAAAACGATAAAGAAAGCGGGATTGAGGATGGCCCGATTGATGGACTGCATGCTCTCCAAGTAGGTCGTATCGATTACCTTGCGCGTGCCCGGAATGACGGACACCATCCACGCATAGAAAAGGCCTGCGGACAAGCCCGTGAGTAAAATAGCTGAAAATAACGTGATTGATTTGATAGAGACTTCCATGTTGTTACTGTTTTAATGTTACAGCAACAAAATTGGAGGAAAACGGCGGGGGAGGCTTGACCCTTTGGGCCAATGTTGTGACTTTTTACGCCAAGTGGAAAATCAGTTTGACGCGCCTAAACGGCCCATATCGCCAACCCCAATAAAAGGAGCCCAGTAAAATGGATTGGCTAATGCCCCTTTATGTTTTTTCAAGTACTCTTTTTGTGCTTTCCAAAGTGCTACATCCTTGGTATTGCCCTGCTTTAGGTTGAGGTGAAAACTGTTCATGACATCTTTAGTCTTCGCATCGTTGACATTCCAAAGGGTAGTAATAATACTTTTAGCGCCAGCGTATGCAAACGCCCGAGCTAGGCTGATAATGCCCTCGCCTCGTTGAAGCTCGCCTGTGCCCGTCTGGCAAGCAGAGAGGATGACTAAGTCTGCATTGAGTGATAGATTATAGATGTCTTTTACGTAGAGTAACTCATTTTCTAGGCTATCGGGGATTTCTGTAAAAGCTAGAAAAGCATATTCCCCAATTTGATCATTGGCTTCGCCATGCGTAGCTAGGTGGAGGATGCGGTAGTCTTTAGCCCGTTGCATAAACTGTGCTTCTGTTGCGGCTGCTTGATCTAGGTAGTCGCCCTCCCAAAGTTCGCTCGCAAAGAAGGCTTCTTCGCCAGAGTATTTGAGTGGTGCGAAGGCAGTACGGGTTTGTAGGTCTTCCTGAATACCTAAGGCTTCCAGTTCTTCTAGGTAAAGGGAATCTAAGGTGTACAGCGTACCGTCATAGTAAGGAGCTACAGCCAATACTGATTTTTGAGGTTTTTGCTGATGCTCTTTCTGCCTCATTTCCTTCCAAAGCGTAGCGGAGTAAGAGTAGCTGATGGGGTGGTCGGAGCCAAAATAGGCATGCTGATGGTAGCGATACGCCTTTTGGGGTGGTTTCGTGAGGAGGGCTTGGAATGGAATGTACCCAAGCACCCCATCTGGGATAATGAGTACGCGTTGCTTTAGTTTTGGCGCTACAGGCGCAAGGAGTTTGTCGTAGAGCTGAAAAGCCGCCTCGGCATATTGGTTAGCACTGTAGGTGCTATTCGCGTAAAGCGAATCGGCCCCTTGCACTTCTCCAAACTGAGCATACATCCCTTTCCGCATCTGATCGACCCACTCGTTCAGTGGAAAATCTTTTTTGATTTCCACTATTTCATAATCTTCTTGATTGATGGTAAACACAAAAATGGAGCTATCCCCCACAAAGTATTCCAACATCGTCTGGTCAGAAGCTAACAAGCTTTGCTGCACCTCCGCTACATCGACCGTACTCAAATCATATTTGAGCTGATAATACTGCGGGTATTGCGTTTCAAAAAGCGTTTTTAAGCTATCATAGGTTTGGTTGAGGTCAAACAAGGTACTGCTGATGTCGAGTACCATACTATCGGTCTCTACCAGGCCCCTACTAAATGCCTCCTGGCGCTTTTGGTCGTAATAGCTAATGTTGACGCGCAGGTCGTATTCTTTTTGAAGCAGGCTATCGGGGATGCCGGCGTATTGGAGGGCTTGGGATTCTTGCATGGCTTGGTAGAGGAGCAGGGCTTTAGAGCGTTCGGCGAAGGTGAAGGCTTCGGTTTGGTAGTGGGATGAGTCGGTGGTTTGATAGAGGAGATTATTCGTTAGTACCATCATTTCATAAATAGTCTTAGCATATTGTGATTTTACAGCCTGCGATGAGGGGGAGATTTCTTTGAATTGATAGTTTGTAGCTGATAATGCTTGATTTCCTTGTAGATATGATTTATACAAATTTTCTTTTAACTTACTTTGATGATACAACTCTCTATAAAAGTTAGAGTGAAATTTTAGTATATCAATTAATTCTGTGATTAAGCTAATATTATCAAATGAAGCTCTCTCTTGATAACCTGTGGATTTAAGCGCTTCAAAATATATGGAATCAGCAGTTTGATGATTTTGTTGCAGTGAATAAGCATGAGCTAGAAACTGGTATATGGAAGGCATTAGCGCAGTTATGCCTTCTTCATTGATTCCCTTATGTATGCTTAGAGCTTTCTCCAGAAATGAAATTGCGCTATTAATTGAGTCTTGTTCTAAAAAATATGTCCCTAATTGGTAATAAGATTGACCAACATCAATATGGTTTTCTCCCAGGTTTTCAGTTCTGATTCTTAGTGATTTTTGAAAGTAGTTATAGGCACTCGAGTAATTTTTTAATTTTAAAAAAGTCCTTCCCAATTGACTGTAGCAAAGGGCGATGGCAGGGTGCGAATTTCCAAGCGTTTCCTTGTATATTTTTAATGCTTTCTTGCAGAGTTCTATAGCAGGTTCATCTTTATTAGTTGCAAGAAGTATAGTACTTAAGCTCATGTATAATCCTGCTATTCTATAGTTTTTCTCAGAACCTAACTTATCAATCTGAATCATTAGTGATTTAGACATGGCTTTAAAGGCATTTTCATATTCAGATGTGGCGAAATGTATAGCCCCCATATTTGTAAGAACATCTCCTACATCTGGATGCATACTTCCAAGGTACTCAATACTAATATCTAATGACTTTTGGGTGAATTGCTGTGCATTTTTGTAATGGCCAATAGTGTAATAGTAGGCTCCTAAATCCTGGTAAAGTCTTGCGACGCCAAGAGTTGGTCTTTCGTGATAGGCTAAGCTAGATTCTAGTGCCAGATTAAAATAAAAAATGGCTGAGTCAGGCATCGACAGGGCAGAATACGTATTTGCTATGTTTTTAAAGCAGATAGTGAGTTCGGGATGATTCTCTTCAAAAAGATTCTGTTTTATATATAATCCATATTCATAATTTTTTTTGGCCTGATGATACTCTCCATTTAAGTATAATGCATACCCTAGGTTATTATATGCATGACTAACTTTAATGTGCATTTTCGGTAGAATAGCTAATCTTATTGCCAGGGACTTCTTTTTATATTTTATTGCTTCATCAATTTTACTTAAATATTCGTAAGTAGCTCCAATATCTTGGTAAGTATCAGATACTTCAATACTTTTCTCACCAAGGTTGTATATTTGAATATTCGATCCCGTTAAATAATGGTCAATTGCTTTTTGAAAATCTCCTCGAAGTTCATAAGTCAGTGCTATATCTTTGTGGGCTAAAGCTGTTCTAGGATGTTGTTTCCCAAATGAATTTTCAATAATGGCTAAAGCCTTTTTCTGTTCTGTAATTGCAGCTTCGAATTGCTTCTTTTTTACTAATTTTTTTCCCTCCTCCAAGTACTGCCTCGCCAGGGCCGTATCCACTTCCACCAACTCTTCCTGCGCTGCAAGCGTATTGAAACTAAACAACAAGCACCAAAAAACCAGTAAAGAAAAAATCGTCTTCATGAGGGGGTGAATTTTCGTTTAGATAAAAATACTAGATTGCGCAAAGAAATCCAGCGCAGGCCAATATTTCTTTCAGTGTATACCAAAAGAATATTGTTGTATAGTGCGAAAAATGAGAAGCCCTCCGCGAACTCCCCACTTTTGAAAATGTACTTATCTACTTTTGTCCGCTGACTGAGCAGTTAACTGAAAACGGACTACAATTGGAAAAACTAGATAAGTTGTATGTAGCTAAGCTAGAACCGATAGCCTAGTCCTATTTGTAGCTGAGAAAAGTCGGTACCCACTATATTGTAATAGCGCAAGCCCAAGTCTATCTGCTCATTGATCACAAAACCAGCTCCGCCGCCTAGAGTGAATCCAAGCGTATCGTCAAAATCGCCAGAGTAAGTAGTCCAAACGCCTCCGATCATCGCCTTACCGTAGAGGGTGAAAACACCTGGATTGGTACGGCCTACAATACCACTCTGCGATAAAAGATCTAGTGCATTACCAGATTCATATTCATAAGGATCATTATAATTATTATAAGCTACTCCAAAGCTAGAAGTGAAACCAAAGTTGGGGCTCTGATACCAGTCGCCTTCTACATTCAAGAAAAATCCTGTAGAGTAATAACTACCTAATGGGACAGCAGCGCCTGCCGCTATGAGTACTTCCTCTTCATTATAGGGGATGCTGTTAGTGGAGTAATTGGTAGATGTTCTTTCATAAGATTTTTGTCCAACATAAATATCATCAGAGTGGGCTTCTTCTGGAACCGTTGTGGTCACGGTAGGAGCTGCTTGCTGAACTGGACTGATTACCTCACTCTTCCCATTTTCATAATTAATCAAAAAGACCTCTGCCCGGGCAATGACTATCGTTGGGCCTGATAGGTGATCAAAACGTTTGTATTTGATCTGTTGGGGCGCTAATTCCAATACTTTTGCAGCGATGGTTTCGCCACTTTTTAGGATCAACTGATCTTGTGCTTGTAGCGTAAAACACATAGCAATGGCTAAAAATGTAAGTACATTTTTCATGATAAATCGTTTTTAGAAGGAGTTAAGAATTAATTTTCTATTCGTTGTTTGATCATAAGTGCAGGTAGGTGCAAGAAGGTCATCAACAAAAGGCAATTTTTTTTATTTTCATATGTAAATCTTGGATTGCAGAACTATATACACCTTATTGATGACCTTTTGATAATGTGATGCACTTATGAAAAAAGCGGAATCGGTAGATGCGCAGTTGGCAGCTCAGCTTCAGGGAACGGCTCAGGAGCGTACGCGGGCCTTGAAAACGCTGTATATGGATGCGCAGCTGAAGCAGTACATCATTGCCTTTATCACTAAAAATGGGGGCAATAAGCAAGATGCAGAAGATGTTTTTCAGGACGCTATCATTCTAGTGGATCGCCGAGTACGCCAAGGAGGATACGAGGGGAGCGGCACTTTGGGAGGATACATTCAAGGCATTGCTAAACGACTTTGGTTGCGCAAACGCCAGCAATGGAATGAACGCACGACGGCCCTCACGGTAGAAGCACAGGAAGAAGTGGAAGAAAATATCGAAGTGCAACTGATTGGAGAGGAGCGGATAAAGGTGATTCAGCTTATTCTAGAAGATATTGGAGAACGATGCAAAAAAATATTGACGATGTATAAGCTGAAGCACAGCATGGAAGAAATCGCTGCTGCTATGCATTTGGCGACAGCCAAAGTAGCTAAAAATGAAGCCTATCGTTGCCGACAAAAATTCAGAGCTTTTGTGGAGCAGCATGCGAATTACGCAGAGGTACTTGGTGTAACGATTCGAAAGCAATCATAAATGACAGTGGATGAGTCCAAATAATGCTTACGACAAAATAGAAGCGTACTTGCTAAATGAGCTTTCAGAGCACGAACGGGAAGCATTCGAAATGGAGCTTAGTACCAATGTAGAACTAGTCAAAGAGGTGGAGCTACATAGGGTAGAACACGATGCTATGGAGCTATTAATAGCGGAGGAAACCAAGCAGCAGTTTAAGGCATGGCTTGATGAAGGACAGGCCCCCGCTACAGCTACTCCTACTCCTCAAAAGGACAATAGCCGATGGCTATTCATGGGGGTGCTGCTGGTGGGGTTGCTTGCTATTGCGGCCTACCTATTATTCTCAGATAAAGAACAAGCGCCTGATAATCAACTAGAAAAGACCTCAGTAGAAGTGCCAATAGAAGTAGCACCCATTGAGCGCCCGGCTATGGATACCAAAGAAAAAGCCGCGCCGAGCGAGGTAGAAGAATTAGAGCAAGCGCCAAATAAAAAAGAGTCAACAGGACCTATTGCTAAAGAAGGACAACAAGAGGACAGCTCTCGAGATTATCTGGCTATTGTGAATAACGTATATGCTACTCCTCCAATGCAGCTTGCTATGCGAAGTGGGAATCAGGAAGTTTTGCAACAGATTCAAGATAACTTTGACAATAAGCAGTTTGGAGTAGCTATCCAACTGCTGAAAGAACAAGAAAATATCAGTCTTAAAGCTTTGGAGATGTTGGGTCATGCCCACTTAAGCTTACAAGAATTTGAGGAAGCAAAGGCAGCATTTCAAACTATTTTAGATGCGAATGATCCTGCATTAGCAGATGAGGTTACTGCTTATTATTTGCTTGCGTGCGTGGGACAAGGACAAGTAGAACAAGCTTCTTTTAAAGAAAGGGTGAGCGCTGTATTGGCAGACGAAGAGCATCCAAGTTTTGAATTAGTCAATAAAATAATCGGGGCACTCGAATTAAATAACTAATTCTAACACACCATTATTGATTGTGAAGTATAAATGGAAACTTTTATCGAACCGTCTTACTATTTTTAGTAATTTGATTTTGAAAATAAGATGAGTGTATGGATCATATAAAGATAAAGGGCTACAAGTCAATAAAATCGCTGGATCTTGCTTTATCATCAGTAAATATTCTGATTGGGGCGAATGGTTCAGGAAAAAGTAACTTCGTAAGCTTCTTTAAATTCTTAAATAATCTATATCATCAAAATCTAGCACAGTATGTGAGCCTGAATGGGGGAGTAGAGAAGTTCCTATTTCAAGGGAGAAAAGTTACTGCATCTATTACTGGAGAAATTTCGATTAATAATGGGAATCGTAAAAATGGTTATTGGTTCAGTATGAAACCAGGAGAATCCGGGTTTGTATTCACAAATGAACGCTTGAGTAGCGAAAAAGAGGATTGGTCACTTGCTAGATTTTCCACAGAATCATCTGTTAAGCTAGATGCTAGGGCTGAAGCTACATCTATTAAAAAATATTTGGGGAATCTCAGGCTCTATCACTTCCAAGATACTGGTAGGCAGTCGCCTTTTAATTCGTTGAGTAATATTGAAAATGACATTCATTTCCTTTATGAAGATGGGCAAAACCTTGCTGCTTATCTCTATCATATTAGAGAGAAACACAAATTCGCTTACAAGAGAATTATCAAAACTATACAAAGTATCGCTCCATTTTTTTCCGATTTTTATCTTGAAGCAAATCGGGAGGGGTATATTCAGCTACAATGGCAAGATAAGTCAGGCAACCTAGTATTTGGGACGAGGGACTTATCGGATGGAACGCTAAGATTTATTGCGCTAACAACGCTATTTCTACAACCAAACTTACCACAAGCTATCATTATTGATGAACCAGAATTGGGCTTACATCCTTTTGCAATTGCAAAATTAGCTGGCCTTATAAAAAGTGCAAGTACAAGAGGGTGCAAGATTATTTTAGCTACGCAGTCGTCCGATTTAATCAGTTATTTTTCCCCTGAAGATATCATAACTGTTGATCAAAAGCATGGGGCATCAGTTTTTAATAAGCTTAGTAAAAGCGAATTAGAATACTGGCTGAATGAGTACTCACTAGGGGATCTTTGGCGAAAAAATATCATATCTGGCGCTCAACCAGTAATTGATTGAATCGAATTGAACTAGAATTTGATAGTAGAAACTAATTTATTGTGTAACAAAAATAAGTTTCAGGGCCACATGGATTACAAATCCATTTAGCACGGGCCAAGTTTTGAACTGGTCAATTCGATAGCTGAAAGGCTGAAAAAGATAGAGTAAATAACAGGTAGTATGAAGCAAAAAACAAACTGGGGAAAATACGCGATGGAATTTATTTCCATCTTCATTGCTGTGATCGCTGCTTTTGCGCTGAATAATTGGGGAGAAAATAGCAGGGATCACAAAGCGGCGACTAAAATATTGACCGAGATTGGGAATGGTTTACAAAAGGACTTGGATGACATTAACATTAATATGTATGGCCATGAGCAGGGGATAAAGGCTTGCAAGTATTGGCGAAGAATTTTGGATCAAGAAGAAGTAGATTATGATTCTTTATTTCGATACTATATTGGCGTGACTCGGGATTTTTTCATTCTACAGAATAATTCGGGCTATGAGACGCTAAAATCAAAAGGGCTGGAGCTGCTAGAAAATGACTCGCTACGATTTGATATTATCTCGCTGTATGAATACGACTATCGGGCCTTAAAAATCATGGAAGAGGAGTATCATGCCATGCAATTTGAAGAAAACTATTTTAAAGATTTTAATGCTATAATAGCTCCTCACTTGCAATTTAATAAACGAGGGGAGGTGGTTGGAATAGATACGCCAATTGAAATAGATGCCGACGAGAAGAAGCTTCTCTTATCTTATTTGAGGAAAATACAGTTTGATAGAGCATTTATCCTCAGATCCTATAAGGAGACCAAACAGAAAGTACAAGATATTGCGGAGCGGATTGCGCAAGAGATAGAGGGAGGATAAGAAGATACTTCTTCTAATCATAGAACAATTTGGGCTATGAAGCATTAGAACCGGAAGAGTTAGCATGGATAAATCACAAATACTTATGAAACGAGCATTTATTTTACCTCTTTTGATTGCCATTTTGTTTCTCACGAGCTGCGGTGGCGGTGCTTCGGATGGCGCTGGCACGACTACCATGGGTAGCGAAGTAGCTATGGTGCAGGAGTCTACTGCTGGGGATGAAGATGTTACCTTGGAGCTAGAGTCCAACGATCAGATGCAATACAATAAGAAGGAGCTGAGTGTTCAGGCAGGGCAGCGCGTGAAGCTGGTGCTCAAGCATGTGGGCCAAATGAGCAAGGTGGCCATGGGCCATAATTTTGTCTTGCTGAAGCCAGGGACTGACTTAGGGAAGTTTGGCCTGGCAGCGATGTCTGCAACCGATAATGAGTATATACCTAGGGGGAGCAAAGCAGTGATTGCCTATACTAAGATGATCGGGGGTGGCGAGAGCACCAGTGTTACCTTTGATGCACCTGCTAAGGGTACCTACGATTATATCTGTAGCTTTCCGGGGCACTATGGGATTATGCAAGGGAAATTTATAGTGCAGTAAGGGGTTAGACGCCTGGTATTTTTTTGCCGTTAGCGGCTAATGTTGCGGTTTTTTCGATGCGCTTGGCGCGCGTGCTCGCTTGTTTGGCTAGCTTGATCCAGCGGAGAGTGAAGCGCTGTACAGAATCGGGAAAGGCATTGAAATGCTCTAGGGCGGGGGGATGGGCTTCGAGGGCTTTAACTAAGTCATCGGGTTTGATTAGCGCATCCACATCATCCATGAAATTCCAGAGACCATTGGCTTTGGAGGCTTCAATGGATTGAAAGCCGGGGGGCTGCATGCGCCCTTCCTCGATGAGGCGCGCTGCGCGGTCTTTGTACGTTTTGGCCCAGTGCTGTACCTTTCGTGGCGAGAGGAGCTGCATGGTACGATCCTGGTCGAGCTTTCGCCGAATACCATCAATCCAGCCATAGCAGAGCAGTTCGTCGAGTATTTCGCCCGTAGAAACGTAC
>JBCCRH010000077.1:0-16830 GCA_039208045.1 Bacteroidota bacterium | reverse complement strand
TTGATGATGTTTGGCCCTTCGGATGCGAATTCTAAGCATACGGCGCAGTCGATGGCTTGGCGAATTAAGCGCTTTACGAATGACGAGTTGCGCCAGCGTTTTGTAGATATTACCGTGCCACAAGCGGATGTACTGGGCTTAACTATGCCTGATCCTGACTTGAAATACAATGAAGAAACGGGGCATTACGACTTTGGCCCCATTGATTGGGAAGAGTTTTGGAATGTGCTGAAGGGCAATGGACCTTGCAATCGCCAGCGCCTGCAAGCGCGGGTGAAGGCGCACGAGGAGGGGGCTTGGGTACGGGAAGCAGCGCTTGCGCATGCGGAGAAGCGGGCGCAGCGGCGGGAAGTAGCGGTGAGGGTAGCATAGTTCTTCTTCTTTTTGTCTTGACACAAAAAGAAGCAAAAAAGTCTCCCGATAGTTATCGGGACAAGATCTATTAGCCAAATACTTCCTAGGTCAAATAAATAGGACCTTAGAGTAATCTGGTGAATAATACTTAGAGAGGATTTTTTAGGCAGTGTGCGCTAGTAATCCAGAAGCGAGCTGCTAGGACTGAGCCTTGGAGCGAGCGGCTTGGGTTACGTAGGAGAAAATCCTCTCTTAGTATTATCCAGATTGATCGTCAGTCTTGATCTTTTGGTTCTTTTGCATCAAGGCAAAAGAACAGAAATAGTTAGGCAGAACGGGATTTGACGTGGCTTACTAAAACAATGAATGAGTACAATGAAAAAAAATTGGCCCCTCTGGGAAGTCTTTATACGGAGTAAGAATGGCTTGAGCCATAAGCATGTGGGGAGCCTGCATGCAGCAGATGCTGAAATGGCGATTGAAAATGCCAGAGATGTCTATACCCGAAGAAATGAAGGAATAAGTATATGGGTGGTGGAATCCAAACACGTCACTGCTTCGAGCCCTAACCAAACCGATTCTTTATTTGATCCAGCAAACGATAAGGTGTACCGCCACCCTACTTTTTATGACATTCCGGATGATATTGGACATATGTAACCGCTGAATATGATGGAACTACCAACTGCAAAACTGGCTTACTTATTACGGATGGGAGATAATGCCCTGATCTTGGGGCAGCGCCTGTCGGAATGGTGTGGGCATGGGCCGATCTTGGAGCAGGATATTGCGATTACCAATATTGCGCTCGACTTGATGGGGCAGGCACGTACAATTTTTGGGCAGGTGGCGGAGCTAGAGGGGAAGGGCCGCTCGGAGGATGAGCTGGCTTTTTTGCGCTATGAGCGGGAGTATCGAAATGTGCTTTTGGTGGAGCAGCCCAATGAGGACTTTGCACATACGATTGTTCGGCAGTTTTTGTTTGATGCGTTTCACTATCCTTTTTATGAGGCCTTGTTGGAAAGTAGGGATGAGACGATGGTGGCGCTTGCGGGCAAGGCGATCAAGGAGGTGACTTATCACTTGCGCTATAGTTCGGAGTGGATGATCCGCTTGGGGGATGGTACGGAGGTAAGTCATCAGAAGATGCAGGATGCACTGGATCATCTGTGGGCGTTTTCGGGAGAGTTGTATACGCCGGATGCCTTGGATGAGCAGTTGGCTGCTGCTGGAATAGGGGTGGATTTGGAGGTGCTTAAAGCAAAATATTTGGCCAAGGTATCGGATATTTTAGCGCAAGCGACCTTAAGACAGCCGGAAAGCGAGTGGATGCAAGCTGGGGGGAAGCAGGGGCGGCATACAGAATCAATGGGGTATATTTTGGCAGAAATGCAGTATATGCAGCGGGCCTATCCTGGGCTCGAATGGTAAGTGTTTTTTAGTATATTGTGCTCCATAATCATCGGCTTGGATGAAGGAGACTGAAATTATTGATTACTACCGGAGCATTGTTATCCAGATTGCTACTCCTTATAGTACTGGTACGGGATTTTACTTGAAGCAGTATGATCTGATTGTGACGAATGAGCATGTCATTCGCGATAATCGGATGGTGATTGTGAAGGGAGTAGGGATGGAGAAGCAGCTGGCGAAGGTGCTGTTTTTTGATGAAAATCTGGACATTGCGTTTCTGGAGGTTCCTACCGTATTAGAGTTGCCGGAGGTAAATCTAGCTTTGGAGAAGGAGCCTACTCAGGGCGATCGAATACTTGCCATTGGCCATCCGTTTGGCCTCAAATACTCGGCGACGCAGGGTATTATTTCCAATGTATTACATAAACGGGCTAATATTAATTATATCCAGCATGATGCGGCTTTGAATCCGGGTAATAGCGGGGGGCCGCTAGTGAATATGCAAGGGGAGATTGTGGGGATGAATACCTTTATTATTCAAGATGGGGATAATATTGGATTTAGCTTGCCTGTTTCTTTCTTGGCGACGACGCTGGAAGAGTATGTGAGTGCTGGAAAAAAGGTGGGGGTGCGCTGCGCTAGTTGCTCTAATATGGTGTACGAGCACACTATTGAGGAAAAGTATTGTCCTTACTGTGGAGCACATATTACATTACCTTCAGCAGTGGATGTGTACGAGCCGGTAGGGGTGGCAAAGACGATTGAGGAGATGTTAAAAAAGATTGGGCATTCGGTTCCCTTGACGCGGCGTGGGCCCAATAATTGGGAGATTCAGGAGGGGAGTGCGAAAATTAATATTTCTTACCACGAAAAAACTGGACTTATTACCGGAGATGCGTATCTTTGTTATCTACCTAAGGAAAAGAACCAAATAAAGCCCCTTTACGAGTTCTTGCTAAAAGCAAATCATCAAATTGAAGGTTTAAATTTCAGTATAAAAGGCATGGACATCATGCTTTCTCTACTAATTTATGATCGTTATCTTAATGCAGATACTGGGATTAAGCTTTTTAAACACCTTTTTGAGCGGGCCGATTACTTCGACAATATCTTAGTGGAGGAGTATGGTGCTCGATGGAAATACGAGGAACAAGAAAATTAGTTTTGACTCTCCATTGCCATTCGTGTGATTTACGGTAATCATTTTTTTATTTCTGCTGTTAGGCATGAAACCCAGAATTTAATTTTGGGATTTTGCAGCGTTGGCAATATTGCTTGGGTCTATTAGATGACTCCTTTTTTGCTTTTGGTGTCTTTTAACAGAAATAATTCGTTCAAATTGTCTTACATTCTTTATAATTGTGATCGGGTTGTTACTGGCCCCGTCAGCAAATGGACGATAGTCTACAAATATTCTACTATGAAAAAAATTAAGTCGTTATTGGTGTGCTGTTTTGCGATCCTGGGATCGCTATCGTTGAGTGCGCAGGACATCCATTTTTCTCAGTTTTACTTGTCACCGCTCAACCTCAATCCAGCGATGACAGGGGTGATGAACTGTAATATCCGTTTGGTGGCGAACTACAGAAACCAGTGGGCAAGTGTGCTTCGCTCTAATGCCTATAATACCTACTCGGTTTCTTACGATCAGCGTATTCCAGTAGGTCGCTATGATTACTTCGGTGTTGGAGGTACCTTCTGGGGAGACCAAGCAGGAGAGGCTAATTTCCAAACGATCACTGGAAAGCTTTCTTTCTCATATAGTAAGAAAATGGGTGGTGGCCGCAATGATGGTAACTACCTAGTAGTGGGTGCTGAAGCAGGTGCCGCACAGCGAAGCATTGATTTCTTGAATTTGCGCTGGGGCTTGCAGCACGATGGTGAAGGGGGCTTTGATGAGACTTTAGATTCGAGAGAAACCTTTGATCGCGACAACTTCCTATTTGCTGATTTGGCGGCTGGTTTGTTGTGGTTTATGGTTTTTGATGAAAATAATAGCTTGTACATAGGTGGTGCTTTCCATCACTTGAATCGTTCGAACCAATCTTTTAGTTCGAGTGATGAAGATTTGCTCTTTAGCCGCTACACCGTACATGCAGGTGGTGATTTTATGTTGGGGGATCGCTTTGGTTTAGTACCTGGTGTGATTGTGATGAGCCAAGGGCCTTCTTTTCAAGTCAATGCAGGTACTAGCTTCAAGTTTTTGTTGGGGAATAGCCGTTTTAACACTCAGGCTTTCCAAGTCGGGCTCTGGACCCGTATTTCCAACCAAATTGGAGGCAGTGTATTGAATGATGCTGCGATCTTATCTACTCGTTTTGACTACAACGACTTTAGCTTAGGCTTTAGCTACGATATTAATATTTCGCCACTGCAAGAAGCTAGTAACTCTAATGGTGGCTTCGAATTTGCACTGATCTACAAAATCTGTGGGCCAGAGCGTCGTGGCGTTTACTGCCCGAATTTCTAATCGAATCAGTCTTACACATGCCTCAATATGAGGTACCCAAACAATAGAATACATCCTGTAGCCCTGACTACTCAGCTACAGGATGTGTTATTTTACCCCTTTAAGTGATTTATTAGAAAATTGTCTTATATTAGAATATCAATATTTAACCAAAAACCTTGAACATGTTTGGCAACAACAAAAAGGAGGCAAACAAAAGCAAACCTAGCATGACACCAACTTCATCAGGCTCTCATTCCCTCAACAGCCTTGTAAAGGGTACTATGATTGAAGGCACTGTAAAAGCAAGCAGTGACATCCGAATTGATGGTACCATCAAAGGGAATTTACATTGTGATTCCAAAGTTATCATTGGCCCAACGGGCTTGATAGATGGAGAGGTGCGATGTATGAATGCCGTAATTGAAGGAAAATTTGAAGGCACCCTGCACGTAAAAGAGCTACTTAATATCCGCGAAAGCGCGGTAGTTAATGGGGATGTCACTACGTCTAAGCTGGTAGTGCAGCCGGGGGCTGTCTTTAATGTAACTTGTACAATGGGCGATGGTAAGCGTCCTGGATCAAGAACTAATTCCTCTGGCCACTCGTCGTCTTCTAAAAGCTCATCTAATGCGAAGGCAGCTAAGGTAACCGGGGCTTCATAGCATGGCACCCAAGCAGCCACATACAGAAGATACGGATAAAAAAAAGAAAACAGCAGCCCGAAACTATATGAAATATTCGGGTATGGCTTTCCAAATGGGAGCCATCATTTTGGTAGGGGCGCTCATTGGACAACAATTAGATGAATATTATCAACTAGAGCGCCCCTATCTTACCGGTTTATTTGCACTCCTTTCTATCTTTGCAGCATTGTATTTATCACTGAAAGATCTCTTCACCGAAGAAAACTAGCTGCATGACTAAATCGTCCTTTTATATTCAGCTGACCGTTATCACTCTTATTTCAGCAGGACTAGTCTATGGTTTGAGCCAATTCGAGCAAACCAAGCCCTATGTTGGCCTGGGCTGGCTTAGTTTAGCATTATTTACCGTGTTGACCTTATTGATGTTTGTATTTGGCTATCAAACGGCACAGAGTAAGAATAAAAATACCTTTACCAGCACCGTACTTGGGTTTACCGCAGGTAAAATGTTTATGTCCCTTATCGTTATTGTGCTTTACAATAGTCTGATGGAACCACCTACCAAGTGGTTTATCCTGCCCTTTTTTATGGTCTATCTGATCTACACTGTTTTTGAAACCTACTTCATGATGCGCCTGGGCAAGATGGAAATCCCCCTTGCATCAGATACTACCTCCTAACCCTTTAACTATTGCACTGCTCATGGAAAAAGCATATCGCATAAAAATAAACGACCAATTTGAATTTGATAGCGCAGATCTTGCGCCATTGGATGCCGTCACAACCGGAACGCATCAGTTCCACATTATTAAAAATAACACTACCTATCATGCGGAGCTCGTAGAAGCAAGGCCGCAAGAGAAAGCATTTGTTCTTCTCATTAATGGTAAGAAATACTCAGTGACGATTCAAGATGAGTACGATTTGTTGGTACAGCGCTTGGGATTGTCTGCTACTAGCGTGCAAGCCGTGAAGAGTATCAAAGCACCCATGCCGGGCTTAGTCTTAGATATTCAAGTGCAAGCAGGGGATACGGTTCAAAAGGATGACTCCTTACTCATTTTGGAGGCGATGAAGATGGAGAATGTGATTAAGTCGCCAGGGGAAGGGGTTATTAAGTCGATCGAAGTGGGGCAGGGGCAGGCTGTGGAGAAAAATCAGGTGCTTATTGAGTTGGAGTAGATTATAAGGCTCGGATAGCCACGCGGATTGCAAATCCGCTAAGCGCGGGCTAAGCTTTTTATTCCGTAAAGCCGCTTGGCCCGCGCCCAGCGGTTTTGCAATCCGCGAAGAGAAGAACCAGCTTACCTCAACCCCAACTTCTGCCCTTCACTAGGCGTAGTTTCTTGAGAGATGCGCTCAAAAGATTGCAAGCCACATTCCAAAAAGTCAGCATATTCTTCTGCATCCGGGGTATAGCCTACGGGGCGGTTTAGCATTTCTCCTTCTGGAGAAAGGAGGACGTAATAGGGCTGCGTATTAGTTTCGAAATACTCTGTTTCGAAATACGACCACTTGTCGCCAACCGTTTCTAGCAGGCGCTTTTTGCCAGGGATGACCGTGTAGATGACCTCTACTTGCTCTTCTTCAGGTAGATTAATATCTTCATCTACGTAGAGGGAAATCAAGATGTAGTCTTCTTTTAAGGTGCCATACACTTCCGATTTGGGCCATACCTGCTCTTCCATTTTACGGCAGTTGACACAGGCGTGTCCTGTAAAATCGATCATGACTGGTTTGTTGACTTTTTTGGCGTAAGCCATACCCTGATTGAAGTCTTTGAAGCAATTGAGGTTTTGTGGACAATCGCAGGGGTAGAACATGCTGTAGCAAGCCGGGGGAGCCAGCCCACTTAGTAGCGTCAGCGAGCGTAGCGAGTTGGCTTTCTCGTCAAAGATAAAACCGGTCATTAGGTAGAGGGCAAAAGCAAAGGAAGCTGTACCAAGGACAATACGGGTGAGTCCCAATTTCTTGATTGGAGAATCGTGTGGGAATTTGATTTTACCGAATAAATATAAGCCTAAACCAATGGCCGTTACAATCCAGATGCCTAGGAAAACCTCTACCGTTAAGAAACCCCAGTGTTGTACTAAATCAGCATTGGAGAGGAATTTGAAGGCTAGTGCTAGTTCGACAAATCCCAATACCACTTTTACGGAATTGAGCCAGCCGCCGGAGCTCGGTAGGGTATTCATCCAACCAGGGAAAGCCGCGAATAAGCCAAACGGCAAGGCAAGTGCCAGGCCGAAGCCACCCATTCCCATAGTCAGCTGCATGGCCCCTCCATCGGAGCTTAGCGCCCCTGCCAGGAGCGAGCCGAGTATGGGGCCGGTACAAGAGAAGGACACTAATGCTAAAGTCAGGGCCATAAAGAAAATACCCAAAATACCACCAACGCCTTCCGCAGAACTTGCCTTATTAGTCCAGCTAGCAGGGAGTGTAATCTCGTAGTAGCCAAAGAACGAAAAGGCAAAAAATAAGAAGATCAAGAAGAAAGCAATATTGAGCCAAACATTAGTGGAAATATCATTTAGAATATCCGGATTGATGCTATCCATCAAGTGGAATGGAACGCTGAGCAGCAGATAGACCAAAAAGATGAAAAAGCCGTATAAAAAGGCATTGGTCAAGCCTTTCTGCTTATTTTCACTACCCTTGGTAAAAAAGCTTACCGTGAGCGGAATCATCGGGAAAACGCAAGGGGTAAGCAAGGCAATGAGTCCACCCAAGAATCCCAAAAAGAAAATCGACCAGTAGGAATTAGATTTTTCTACGACAGCCACGCTGCATTCTGCTTCAACAGCGTCTAAATCAGGACGATTAATATAGAATAGGCCTTTATCCTCTTGCGCAGCCATTTCTTCGGGGCTCGCTAGTTCAGCTCCAATGGTGGCCGTTCCGCTTGCTAGCGAAATGGTAAAGGGCACTTCTTCTGGTGGCAAGCATTTGGAGGCATCGCAAGCCATGAAGTAGACGTTGCCAGTGATCTCTTTCTTATTGTCTGTTA
Source organism: Bacteroidota bacterium (assembly GCA_039208045.1). Lineage (GTDB taxonomy): Bacteria > Bacteroidota > Bacteroidia > Chitinophagales > Saprospiraceae > JBCCRH01. The sequence goes on along the minus strand of JBCCRH010000077.1, from coordinate 8,960 downwards.
CTCTAATGCGCTGCTTGAACAAGACGGGGCCTTTCACATATTTTTTTACAAAAACACCTCCAAAAACAGCATCGGGGCCTTCTTTGAATTTGCCTTCCTCCTCTACTTTGCCTTCTAGGGTATAACCATTTCCCGCATCTTCAAAAGTGAATTCAGTGGGTATAGGGCCGTTATCTTCCGTATCTTGGGAGTAAATCGTCCAGCCTTGCTCTAAGTCTGCGGTGATAGCAATATCGTAGGTGCCTTCCTCTATGGGGCGGAGTTGGATCGACCAAGTGACAGGTTGCTTGATGTTCTTACCAAGGGTGCCAGTAGTTTTGACTTCTTCTATTTCTTCCTGCTCCTGAATAAGCAGGCCCTGATCTTTGCCAGTAGATGCTTGCTCTTGGATTTGCTCTTTGGTTTTTTCAGCAGATTTCTCTTCGCTTAGTGCGCTGAGATCGTACTTTAGGTTAAATTCTGTTGGGGGCAAGCAGCGGCTATCGTCGCAAGTCATATATTCTAGATAGCCTTTGATTGGGGTATTAATATCGCTGACTTTTACGCGCTGTGTAAATGTAACAGGACTCGCTACGTATTTGATAACTACCACATCACCAAAAAGGGGATCAGGGCCTTCTTTCTTTTTGCCTTTCTCGGTGACTTCACCTACCCGTTCATAGTGGTCACCTGGCTCAAATTCGAAATAAGTAGGTACCGGACCATTATCATCGGTGAATTGAGAGTAGATCGTCCAGCCATCTTCCATAGTCGCTGTGGCGATCAGGTCATACTCGGTATCACTTATCTTTTCCACAGAAGTTTCCCAAGAAACGGGATCAAGGATTTGGGCGGATAGCGAAAAGCTGAGCCCACTTAGCAACAGTAGCAGTAAAAATCTCATGTTTCTATAGCTTAATTATAGATGGTTATGTCATTTAAATTCAGGAGATTGTCTATTTGGTATGTCGTAGCAGGAGGGAAATAAATTGGCAGTAAGCATGAAATCTTACTGCCAACGTTACAAACAACTTAAAATGAGTTCACTAAGTGCTTAGCAAATATACTATCTTTTTAATAATTCGGGTACACCCTAAGAACGATCTAGTTCTAAGGTGAATGGTACCTCCTTTGGAGGAAGACAACTCTCATCATTACAGGTCATATATTCTATATAGCCAGTAATCTGATTAGCATCTCCGCCTCTCAATTTTATAGTTTGTGTAAACGTCACCTGCTTACTAAATTTCACTAAATTCACTTCGAATACGGGATCAAATCCTTCTTTTCTATTCCCTTTTTCCTCCACCAAGCCTACTAGCTCAATTGCATTTTTCTGCGGCTCAATATAGACCGTCGTTGGAATTGGGCCATCTTCTTGTCCTAGAAACTGGGAGTAAATAAACCAGCCTGCATCAATAGTTCCTTCTAACTTGATCGTGTAGGTATCGTTACCAATCCGCTCCGTAGAAAAATCCCAGCTTACGGGGTCTTGCTGAGCGCTTATCGTGGCAACAGCTAAAGCACAAAACGTTATTGAAAGTAAAAGTCGAATGATACCCATTGCTTATTTTTCTATTTGACCATCCAAAAATAAGGGCAAATCCTAGAAAAAGGAGCTACTGGAATAACGATAATAAAAGATTAACAGTTTTGCCGCTAGCAACCATTTGATGGCTGGCGAAACAAGTCTATTAAGAGATTAAGAAGTAGCCACTTTAGCATAGCTCAACAGGGACTCAAACAAGATACGGCCATCTTCATTATGTAGAATAGCTTCAGAGGCGCGCTCGGGGTGGGGCATCATACCAAATACATTGCGCTCGGCATTACAGATGCCTGCAATGTTGTCTAGTGAGCCATTGGGGTTAGCTGCTGGAGTAACAGCGCCCGAAGCATCGCAGTAGCGGAATAACACTTGATCATTGAATTTGAGCTGTTGTAGAGTCGCTTCATCTGTAAAGTAGCGTCCTTCGGCATGCGCAATTGGTATTTTTAAGGCCTTTTCAGGGTTGATCAAAGCAGTGAGAGCAGCATTGTTAGTTTGCGCCTGTAGGTACGTATTTTTACAAATAAATTTTTGATTATTGTTGCGCAGCAATACGCCGGGGAGCAGCCCTGCTTCGCACAGGATTTGGAAGCCATTGCAGATGCCAAGCACATACCCGCCATTTTTAGCGAAAGCGATAACCGCCTTCATAATAGGGGAAAAGCGCGCAATAGCACCTGCGCGTAAGTAGTCACCATAGGAAAAGCCACCAGGTAACACGATACAGTCCTCTGTAGAGAAATCATCGATATGTTCTTGCTTATGCCAAAGCTTCACTACCTCCTGTTGCATCACTTCGCGCAACACGTGCACCATGTCATCATCACAATTTGAACCCGGAAAAACGACTACTCCAAATTTCATAACCAAAGTATTTGCTACAAAAGTAGTCAAAATCCAGAAAAGGCAAGGTTGTTTTGGGTTAGGAAAGAACAGATTGATAATGAATAAGGAGGAGGCCTAAGACCAAGATGAAGTGTACCGCCTCCGCCCATTTATTGCTGAGCCGCGTGAAGGCAAAAGACAAGAGAATGCCCACAGGAAGGCTGAGGATCATAAGGTGGTCAATCGCCCAGATTTTTAGAAATAGTAAGCTGAGCCCTCCACAGAAGAGCATCCAATATAAGACATCAATCCGCTTTCGAGCATCGATGGTTTTGCGTAGCATAAAATTATTCTGCCCAAGCACCAAGATCAGTAAGGTGACGCCAGCACCTGCTAAAATCAAGATCGTATCAAAGTCTAAAGAAGCAGGGAGCGATAAGAACTGGTAAGCTTGCGTAAACTGCGTCTGTAAGAAAGCTGCCTCTTGATCGTTCCAGAACGAAATGGTAAAGCCAAGGAAAACAGGCACCAAATAGCCCGCTAGAATCATGAGGCGTTCTTGTAGTCGAAACGCTCTGAGAATACTCAAGCCGGCGAAGGCCATCACCATAAAAAAACTATATACGGGATAGAATAAACTAGCTACCCCTATCCACAAGCCTACGTTAAATATTTTATCGGCACAATTATTCTTTTTGTAGGTATTCCAGAGTGCTGCTAGGGCCAATAGCAGGAATGTATTAGCCATCAACAAGGGCGTGAGCTGTAGGCTCTGAAAAATCGTGCTGCTGACTAGAATATAGAATAAGCCAGGAAACATATTGATAGAACTGTTGAGCTTATGGTCATTAACCGCAACGTTAATCAAGATAGCTTGAAGAAATACCAAAATGGTACTGAATACGACAGATGCGATAGATTGCTCTCCAATCCAGCTGTATAGGAGTTCACTGAGTACGCCTGTGTTCTGAGCCGCCCAATCCTTACCTAGCACTCCACCAATGAGCATGGGAGCTCCTCTTAGGATGGCAGCATAGAAGATTAGCAATAAGCTAGCCGATAATTGATTAGTTCGAAATAGGCTTAACACAAGAGCACCATTTTTTGCACAGCCTCAAATATAGGATTCCTCTTAGTAATAGCCAAAGAATAAGTTCCGCATTTTGGCAAGGGGATTTTGCTCTAAGTCAAGGCGAAAAACGCAGGCGATGCCTTAGCATCAGCGTCCCGATAATTATCGGGATTCAACGCAGTATTAGGGCAAAAGAGCCAGCCATAAATCGAGAAGTTATTCTTTGACTATTACTCAAAAGAATTGCGCTTTTAGGTCCCAAAAATAAAAGACAGGCTGGTATCTACTACTTTTTGGGCATGATTTGGCAGCGTGGGCTGCTTGTAGGGGTGGCTTCCGCCAAATACGTGGTTCGCCCCTTTTAGGATAGAAAGCTTGCGAGTAGTGGTGGCCCATGCATAAAGGGAGTGGGCAGCAGTATGGGAAATGGCCGGGTCGTCATCACCGTGGATGATTAGCACTGGCACCTTTAATTTCTTGATGGCGCTAGACACATCATACGCAGCTTGGTTGGCCGCAAAGTCCTCGTATAATTGGAAGTACAACGGCATTATTTGTCCAGTTCGGCCATTGGTGACGGTATATTTGCCAGCTTGCTTCCAGTCTTCTATAAAATTAGGCTTCTGCCAGGCATAGTCCAACCTACTCACCGAAGCCCAGGTGATGATACCAGCTAAGTCATCTCTCGAAGCGGCCTCTACAATGCTGATTGCACCACCTCGGCTGTGACCAATAAGATAAAGCGGCACAGGTGGTAGGGTAGTCTTGATCCAGTTGATGGCTTGTTGGATATCAAATCGCTCAAAGCTGTAGTTATTTTGACCAAAAGCCTCCAGATCGGCATGGTAGGTGGTCTGCTTAAGGGTGGTACCATTATGGCTAAAATTGAACTTAACAAAAGCACAATTGGCAGCCGCAAATTGCCGCGCCATCAAATCCCAAATCCCCCAGTCTTTGAAGCCCTTAAACCCATGAACGAATAGGGCGATGGCCTGGGTGTCATCTGGATGATCGTAGTAGGCATCCAGCAGAAAGGGCTTATCATTAGCGCCTTGGAGCAAAATATTTCGGTAAATATGCATATCCTAAAGAAACAAAAAATGACGGGTTTCAGCAAGTATATGCTCAGGGCATACCCTCAGTTCATGGAGAAGCTAGGGGGCGCTTGGTTAGAGTCAAAAGCACTAAGTAGGCTGACTTCTATTTGCATCGCATGCGATAAGGGCATCGCGATCATGATTTCAAGCACTTCCATTTCTGAGGTGGCATTAAAAACAGCCCACAATTTGGAATGCTCCAGAGAAAGGGCATAATTCACCAAAATACCCTCTTCCAAAAATCGCTGCAATAAATCCTGCTGGTTGGTAAGCAGCCGCTCTTCCTGATCTTGAAAACCGGCGGATAGGGTACAGTCTGCCATAAATCGATACTGCATAGTGTGGGTATTTTTGGTTGTGTACTAAATTACGTTTAATCGATAGGCCACGCTCAGAATCGATCGTTTATTAATCAAATTGTCAGCAACTAGCGAACTTATCGTCAGCTAATGGACTTCAGCCGCCGCGCGAAAAAGATCGCCAGTAGGCTCATCGCAATAGCAATATAGCCAACATACTCATAATTGGCCAGCGAGCCGTCTGGGCGCTCATAGATAATCATACCTGCCACAAAAGAGGATAGCGCAAGCGCCATCTCATTCGCCGAGGTACGAATGCTCATAAAACTTCCCCTATTTTCGGGCTTCACCACCGAAGTGATGAGCGTAGTAGCTGGCACACTTCTGCCACTTGCTACTACAAAGAAGGATGAAGTAGCACACAAAGCTAAAATGATAGATACCTCCGGCAGATTCGTAATTACAAAAATGGAGGCTAAGGCAAATAAGCTAGAGATAGTAAACACCTTGATATGGCCATACAGATCGGCCAGCTTTCCGAAGAAAGGTAGCAGAAAAATAGTGAGAATGCCTCCTACTAAGTAGATGTAAGAAACCTCATAATCAGAAAAGCCAATATTCAGCTGCATGTATGGTGCAATGAATGGAATAATGGTAAAATGCCCCAGCATCAGGATGATGGTAAAAGCAAGTGCCCGCAGTTGATTTGGATTATTCAAAATACTAGTGAAGGCCTGAAGGGGTTTGTGCTTGGGTTTGGATGCATCCAAATGGCTAACCATGCTAGGCACGTTGAAGTAAATGAGTGCTAGTGCCACTAAGGAAATGCCCACGACAGCTAGAAAGGGCACCTGCCAAGAGAAAGTAGCTGCTAGAAATATTCCAGCGGGTACACCCACCACCGAAGCTACCGAAAAGGCCGTCATCACATAGCCCATTGCTTGCCCTCGCCGCTCTAGCGGGATGACATCTCCAACAATGGCTAAAACCAAGCCTGCTAGGATGCCTCCGAATGCACCCGTCAAGCTTCGGGCAAGCAAGAAAAAGGCGTAGCTGGGCGCCAAAGCACAGGCTAGCGTACCCACTATAAAGCCAATATAGGCATATATTAAGGCCCACTTCCGATCAAATCGGTCGATATACATAGCGCTCAACAAGCCAAAGATCATAGCACTGAAGGCATAAGACGATACAATGAGGCTAAACTGCTGCGGGCTGATTTCAAAAATGCGCATAAACTGCGAGCCCAAAGGCATGATGATCATAAAATCTAGGATATGGCTAAACTGTACGATAGCCAGCAAAAATAAAAGGAGTCGTTCGTTCTTCATTCAATCAAGTCAGTAGTTGTTGCTGTGCTAATTGATGGATAGGCTTAGGGTAGCACAAGTAATGTTTGGTAATAATCTTCGATTTTAGCCCAAAATCAGAATATGCGGACATCGGCTTCACTTCACCCGATTTGAATAAGATTTGAATCTCTTCTTTGCTAGTACTATAAGTATTATTCGTTTCCTTGCCCTTAATAATCAGGTGATGCCATTGTGCTGGATCAAAATGGTTCCAAGCGGCAAGTAAGCTATGAAGCCGTTCTAGCATACCTAGGGTAGGAGGGCGGTCGCTCAGTTCGAGTCGGAAAAGGCGGCGGTTGATGAGGCTTTTCGCCAAATAAGCGAGCATAGGGTCGTCCGCATGCTGCCAGCTTTTTACAGCGGCAATAATATCAATATCATCAAGTGCAGCAAAATGGCCAAGCAGTTCTTCTGCATTTTTACGGAAGGTAGCTTCATCTACTTCATTGTACAAAAAATAAGTGAGGCTAGGTGGAGAAGGAAGCTGCTTTCCCTCCCGAATGAGCTCCTGCGCACGCTTGATGGTCTGCACGAGCATAAGCTCTGCTGATAGTACCGTTTTATGCAAATATACTTGCCAGTACATCAATTTGCGCGCCATCAAAAATTTCTCAATAGAGTAGGTACCCTTTTCCTCCACTACCAGCTGCCCATCGTGCACAGCCAGCATTTTAATAATGCGATCATAACCAATGACCCCCTCATATACCCCTGTAAAAAAACTATCTCTATTTAAGTAATCCATCCGATCCATATCTAACTGGCTGGAAACCAACTGATGCAGAAACTTCTTGGGGTATTGGTCTTTAAAAATAGCGATGGCCATGTCCAAGGCGCCGTCATATTCCTGGTTCAGCTGCTCCATAAACAAAGTAGAAATCAGCTCGTGATGGACATTAATGAGGGTGTGTTCAAGGGTATGTGAGAAGGGCCCATGCCCTATGTCGTGAAGTAAAATAGCGATAGATACGGCTTCTGCCTCTTCCGCTGTAATTTCAGCACCCTTGCTGCGCAGCGTACTAATGGCTTGGCTCATGAGGTGCAGGGCACCGAGGGCATGATGAAAGCGCGTATGCAAAGCACCAGGATACACATAATGGGTCAGACTGAGTTGCTTGATGCGGCGGAGCCGCTGGAAATAGGGATGCTCCACCAAGTCGAACAAAATGCCATAAGGCACGCTGACAAAGCCGTAGACAGGATCATTAAGAATTTTTTTTCCTTTCATCATACGTATAAGCTGCTTTCTTTTCCTATATTCCGAAGCGCTAAATACCGAACCACTATTTTGATGCGTTATACAGCGGATGCTTTTGCAACCTTATCAATAATTTATTAGCCAATAATGTTTCATTAATACTATGGATCAAATAAAAATTCTTTGGGCCGACGACGAAATTGATTTACTCAAGCCACAGCTGCTGTTTCTAGAAAAAAGAGGCTATGATGTGATTACCGTGACAAACGGTTATGATGCCTTGGAGGAATGCGAAGAAAGTGACGATATCGATGTGGTCTTTTTAGATGAGAGTATGCCTGGCATTACTGGCTTAGAGACCTTGGCTAAAATAAAAGATATTTCTCCTAATATCCCAGTGGTGATGATCACGAAGAATGAGGCCGAAACAGTGATGGAAGAGGCCATTGGCGCCCAGATTTCAGACTATCTGATCAAGCCTGTCAACCCTAATCAAATATTGCTGACCCTCAAAAAGTTGATTGATAATAAGCGCTTAGTTCGCGAAAAAACCTCTTCGGACTACCAGCAGCAGTTTCGTCAGATTTTGATGCAAATCAATAGCGGTTTAAATTTTGAAGAGTGGGTAGATATTTATCGCCAGATTATCAATTGGGAGATCAAAATTGACGAGTCGAACTCTACCGGAATGGCAGATATTTTGGCGATGCAAAAGAGTGAAGCCAATACCGAGTTTTCGAAATATATTGTAAGGAATTACCTAGATTGGCTTCGAACTGGTGATGGCCCGATTATGTCGAATACCCTATTGCGGCAAAAAGTATTTACAGAGCTGGATCACGAGGTACCAACTGTATTTCTGCTACTAGATAATTTGCGCTACGACCAATGGAAAATGATTGAGCCTGTGCTTAGTGATCTTTTTAGAGTGGAGCAAGAAGACTATTTCTACAGCATTCTACCGACATCTACCCAGTACAGCCGTAATGCTATTTTTGCGGGCATGATGCCTGGTGAGATTGAACGGCGTTACCGCAAATGGTGGCGCAATGACAATGAGGAAGGCTCCAAAAATCAATTTGAGTTCGAGCTATTACAAGAGCAAATTCGTCGCCTTTTCCGTAAGGAAATCAAAGTCGACTATGTGAAAGTGACCAATGCTTACCATGCCAAGCAACTGAATGACAATATTTTCGATTATCTGAATAATGACTTTACCGTCATCGTGTACAACTTTATCGACATGCTATCGCATGCCAGGACGGAGATGGAAGTGCTCAAAGAGTTAGCAGGCGATGAAAAAGCCTACCGTTCGCTGACGCGCTCCTGGTTTGAGAATTCCCCTTTGTGGCAGGCCTTGCAGCGTATTGCAGAGCGTGATGTACAGCTTTTTATCGCTACCGATCATGGTACCATCCGAGTACATCAGCCCTCCAAAGTAGTGGGCGATCGAGAAACGACCACCAACTTGCGTTACAAAGTGGGTAGAAATCTACAGTATGTTCGTGGGGATGTGTTGGAAGTTCGTGATCCTGCCCAAGCAGCTTTGCCCCGCCCTAACGTAAGCTCTACTTTTATTTTTGCCAAGG
>JBCCRH010000076.1:0-16870 GCA_039208045.1 Bacteroidota bacterium | reverse complement strand
GTACCTACGGTAGCTGCACAAGGGCAGTACAATGCGATCTTTAGTAGAAGTGGAGCAGGGAGCGAAACGGCCCTGCCGACGGGAGGCACCGTACAGAATACCAACTATAATATTGGGCTGAATATTTCTATGCCCATTTTCAACCAAAATAAAAACAACATTAGCGAGCAGATCGCAATGGTACAAAAAGATCAGTTGCTGATTAGCCAGGATAATGTGGAGCTGGCTATCGCTGCAAATGTCAGAACGAACGTCTTGGAACTTATCAATCAAATCTCCAATATTCAGCTATCGGAAGTATCGGAAACGACGGCCCAGGAAGCATTGGAACTTACGCAAACGGCCTATTCGAGCGGAGCTGTCAATCTGATCCAATTGATTGATGCACAAAATAACTACTTGAATGCGCAGCTGGCACGGGCAGGGGCTGTGTACAACTTCCTAATTCGCGCCCTTCAGTTGGAGCGGAGTCTAGGCTATTACTTTTTGCTCAATTCTGAGGATGATAATATCAATTTCAGACAGCGCTTTTTACAATATGTCAACGAAAACAATGAATAAAACCACCATTACCATGAAGTTTTTCCCTTCCATTTTATTAGTTGCCCTGATGGGCTTGCTTTTCGGCTCTTGTCAGGAGGAAGCAAAAGAAGAGGAAGTGTTTGTGCGTCCTGTGAAGTACCAAACGGTAGGTTATCTAAACAGCAAGGAAATTAGATCCTTCAGTGGTACCGCGCAGACTGATAAGATTGTTCAGTTGAGTTTTCGAAGCTCCGGTATTGTTACGCAGTTCAATATCAAATTGGGGCAAAAGGTGCGCAGGGGACAGTTATTAGGAAAGCTAGATAATGTGCAGGCGCGCTTGGCTTATGAGCAAGCCGTAACCCAACTCAATAGCGCTGAATCTCAAATGAATACGGCCAAGCTCAGCCTCAACAGAGTGCGGGTACTCTTTGAAAAGGGGAGTGCTTCACTGAGTGATTTTGAGGCGGCTAAAAATGCTTACCGCACTGCCCAGGAAGGCTTTGCATCGGCACAGCGTGGAGTAGATATTCAAAAAGAGCAGATTCGATTTGGCTTCTTGTATGCACCAGAAAATGGTATTATTTCTCAAGTAATGGCCGAAAAAGATGAGAATGTGAGCCCAGGGCAGCCAGTAGCAGTGCTCAATGCCGGAAAGAGCATGGAAGTGGTAATTGGTATACCAGAAGGGGTAATCAATAAGGTGGAAACAGGGATAGCTGCCAAAGCTACTTTTTCTGCCGTACCTAATAAAACTTTTGAGGCTATAGTTACAGAGGTAGCTCCTGCGGTGGATGGCAATACGGCGACCTACCCTATACGGCTGACGATTGAAGGAGGGGAAGGAGAAGTAAAAAGTGGTATGGCGGCTACGGTAAGTTTTGACTTTAGCGATTCGATGGCAGACACAACCATGTTGGTGGTGCCCATCAATGCAGTAGGGGAGGATAGTAATGGGCGCTTCGTTTTTCTAATTGATGAAAAAGGCGAGGGAACTACCGTCAAGAAACATCCCATCCAAGTAGGAGACATCCACGAGGATGGATTTGAAGTAAAATCGGGCCTCTCCGAAGGGCAAAAAATCGCTACGGCAGGTTTACAAACATTATTGGATGGTCAGCAAGTAAGCTTGCAATAAATAATACATAGTCTATGAATTTAGCCAAGTTTTCCATCGAAAAGACCACTATCGTCTTGACGATTTTGCTTACCGTTATGCTAACGGGTATCTCTTCCTATTTTGATCTTTCCAGAGATAGTATGCCGCGTTTCACCATTAAGCTTGCAAGCGTAATAACGGTTTTTCCAGGGGCGAGCCCCGAGCGGGTGGAGCAGCTAGTGACGGACAAAGTCGAGAAGAAAGTACAAGAATTGCCAGAATTAGATGAAGTAAATAGTACTTCCCGTACGGGCCTTTCTGTAGTGAAGGTGGCCCTGAAAGACGAAGTGCCTGAAGAAGAAATGCAAGCGGTATGGGATCGCTTGCGCAGAAAGTTGAATAATATTGAAGGCCTACCAGATGGCGTGTTCCCCAACTTGGAAGAAGAAGGCATTGGAGAGGTGTATGGTATTGTGGTGGGGCTGACCGCAGATGGCTATTCGTATGAGGAGATGAAGGAGTATGCGGATGATATCAAGGATGATTTGATTAAGCTACCTGATGCGGCCAAGGTAGAATTGATGGGCGAGCAAGAAGAGCGCGTATTTGTAGAATTTGACAATGCGAAACTCAAAGAATATGGGTTGTCAGCGATACTCTTGCAGCAGTTTATATCTTCTACCAATATTATTAACCCGGGAGGGCAAGTCAACATTAAGGATGAGCGTATCATCCTAGAACCGACAGGTAACTTCAACGAAGTAGATGATATCAGGGAGATGCTTATTCCAATTGCCGGGGGGGCGCAGCTCGTTAAGCTTAGCGATATTACAAAGATTTCGAAAGGCTACATTGATCCCCCCTCACAGGTAGTCCGAGCGAATGGGAAAGAAGCGATTACTTTGCACGTCAACCTCAAGAAAAATGAAAATATTGTAGCACTAGGCGAAGAGATAGACCGAGTCATCAAGGAATGGACGCAAAAGCTGCCTGTCGGTATTGAGCTAAGCCGAGTTACCTCTCAGGATAATTATATCCAATTTAAGATTGACAATTTTGTAGAGAATGTTATCCAGTCGATTACTATTGTACTGCTGGTGATGCTCATTTTCCTTGGCCTGCGCACGGGCCTGGTGATTGCCAGCCTGATTCCAATGGTAATTATCGCTACGCTTATGGTGATGGGATCGCTAAAAGTTGGCCTCAACCAAGTGACCTTGGCTGCCTTGATTATGGCGCTGGGCATGTTGGTGGACAATGCCATTGTAGTTGCCGAAACGGTACTGGTGAAGCTAGATAAAGGGATAGGCAAGAAACAAGCGGCAATAGAAGCTTTTTCAGAGTTGTGGACGCCGCTGCTCATTTCTACCCTCACTACAAGTGCGGCCTTTCTGGCCTTTTACCTCTCCCCAACGGTCATGGGGGATATTGTAGGCCCTATTTTTGTAGTTATTTCGATAGCCTTGCTGTCCTCTTGGTTAATTGCACTTTCTATCATCACCTTATTCTGCTATCTATTTTTAAAAGTAGTACCCGAAGGAGAGAAGAAGGAGTCATTAGTAGATCGCATCATCAATACGCTGAAGCTGTTCTACAAGAACTTGATCCTTTCGGCGCTAGCCAGTCGATTTTTAGTCATCGGGCTCATTTTTGCCGCTTTCTTTGGCTCTATGTTCTTTTTCGGTAAAATACCCTTTGTCTTCTTTCCCGATAGTGATCGGAATTTGATCACCATGGATGTCAATATGCCACAAGGGACAAAGATTGAAGCGACGCAGGCTGTGGTAGAGCGTATTGAGCAGTACCTAGCAGATTCTCTAAAGGTAACAGAATCGAAACCCAAAGGTATTACGAGTTGGACTTCTTTTATTGGGGAGGGGCCGGAGCCTTATGATCTGGGGTATCAACGCGACGAAGCCAATTCTAGCTACGCCCACGTGCTGATGAATACTTCCTCTTTCGAGGAAAATAATACGATGATCGATCGAATAGATCGATTTACGTTTTTCAACTTCCCCAATGCCGATATCAAGGTATATCCGCTGGCAGCGGGAGAAGCAGGTGCACCGATCGAGGTAAAAATATCAGGCAGTAATCCTGATATACTTTCAAAAATAGCGGAGCAGGTAAAGCTCAAACTATCGAATATACCAGGTACAAAAAACGTAAAAGATGATTGGGGGCCTAAGAGTAAGAAATTCTTGGTAGACATCGATCAATCGAGAGCTCAAAAAGCAGGAGTGACCAGCCAGGATATTGCCGCTTCGCTGCTCACGGTATTGGATGGTTTTCAGACGGGAAGCTATCGAGAAGAAGATAAGTCGATTCCCATTATGATGCGCAGTGATGCCGACCAACAGCAAACGCTGGCTTCCATCGAAACATTGGACATTTTTGCGCAAAGCTCTGGCCGGAGTGTACCGCTCTTGCAAGTAGCCTCTATCATTCCTGCCTGGCAATATGCTAAGATTCAGCGCCTAGACCTAGAGCGTACGGTGAATGTCAACTGCGAACTCCGAGAAGGAGCAAATGCCAATGCGATCACCGCAGCGATGAGCGAATGGATTACCGAAGCTTCCCAAGAATGGGAACCTGGCTATACCTACGCCTTTGGTGGCGATGCTGAGCGAACAGCTGATAGTATGGGCTCGGTAATTAGCTACCTGCCCATCTCTGGATTTATCATTGTACTGCTTTTGATCATTCAGTTTAATAGCGTCAAGAAAACAGTGATCGTCCTTTTGACCATTCCGCTGGCAGTGATTGGGGTAGTGATCGGCTTATTAGTTTTTGGTGAGCCTTTTGGTTTTATGCCATTTCTAGGGGTGATTTCGCTAGCCGGTATTATTATTAATAACGCCATTGTACTGGTGGACCGCATTGAGATAGAGCTGAACGATATTGGTCGGAATGACCAAGATGCGGTGATTGCTGCTTGCTTGCAGCGCTTTAGGCCCATTCTATTGGCTACCTTTACAACGGTTTTTGGGATGATTCCACTTTATCTCAGTGGGGGCGAGCTGTGGGAAGGTATGGCGGTGTGTATTATGATCGGTCTATTATTCGGAACCATTATTACGCTGGTATTTATCCCGTCCTTTTATAGTATCCTGTTCAATGTTAGCTACAAAGATTACGAGTTTGACGAAGAATTATTAAAGGCGTAATCCGTGAAATTACCGTTCCGAATAAATACGGAGGATCCTAATTATATCTATTTTTTGATTAGCTTGATCCTCCTACTGGTTATTCCTCCTGTTGCTCCATTATTTACGAATGGGCTGCTGTTTATGAATATCACGTATGGTTTGGTATTGACCATGGGTGTCATCTATGCGGGGACGAGTAGAAGAGACTTCCTACTAATGGGAGCGATAGCTATCGTGATGTTCGTCGTTTTCTTGCTCGAACAGCGCAATATGTATTTCAGTATTATTAGTGCGCTTTTCACCTTGGTCTTTTTCACCATTGTGCTGGTAAAAATACTGCACTACATCTTGATCAATCCCATTGGAGTCAACGAAATCTACGCCTGTATCACGGGTTATCTGATACTAGGAACGGTGGGCGCCCCTCTATTTTTCATCATCGATAATATGTTCGAAAATGCCTTCCAATTCCCTAATACACCTGAGTTTTACGATTTTATCTACTTCAGTTTTATCACCCTCACCTCTGTAGGCTATGGAGATATTAGCCCTATCCATCCCTTCGCTCGCGCCATTACCGTCTTAATCAGCGTCCTGGGGCAGTTATACTTGACTATTCTAATTGCTATTATTATTGGCAAGTTCCTGAGTGGGGAGCGCGACTGAAGGGGCATTGCCATAATCCTGAACAGCTGCCCGTTCCAAGTCCGCCGGAAATACCACGCCTTGCATTTTCAGACTTTGAATGCGATATAGATAAGCGGCGCCCTGCATGATTTGTTCTGCTACATCTGCTACGCGTCTATTTTGGTAATGTTCCAAATAGCTTCCCTTGACCCAATCATTGAAAGCGCCCATCGATGGGCCGCACCAAATTTGGTAATCTAAGACTCGATCTGGTGTGCCAGCATTGGCCCAATTAGAAGATAGCCCGAGGTACCATCGGAAAATTAAAGCCATTTTGCGGTGAGGATTATTTAGTGCTCGTTCGATTTGTTCTGGGTCTCGTTGCTTAAAAAAGGTAATGCACGACTGCCAGATTTCTTCTAAGGGTTTTCTGAATATTTTCTGTTCCAATTCTTGTCGAGCAGCGGCTGGGATTTGCTCAATCGATTGGTAGGTTTTGTAATAGGTATATAGTTTTTTGGCTCTGGGGCCAAATAAGGTGCCCCGCTTCAATACCTGTAAGTCCACCCCCATTTCAAACATATCGGATGCAGGAGCACCCATCACATCAGTCGATTCCACCGACTGTAATAACTTCCGGACGTGCTCTGATGTGCCAGCCTCCACACAAGCCTGATTGACACTGCCGGTAACAACATAGGCCGCGCCCATCATAAAGGCTGCTAATGCGGAGGCGGGCGTAGAGATACCTCCGGCCGCACCAACGCGTATCTTATTTGCGAAAGCATGTTCTTTTTGTAACTCATCTCTCAATTGGATGATGATGGGCAAGAGCGCCACCAACGGGCGATTGTCGGTATGGCCACCAGAATCCGCCTCCACCGTAATATCATCTGCCATAGGCACATATTGGGCTAAGTCAGCTTGCTCTGGCGTGATTTTTCCTTTCTTTAGTAAGGATTGTACCAAAGCGTCCGGCGGTGCTTTCATAAATGGAATGGCCACTTCCTTTCTGGATATTTTAGCGATCACTTTGTTCCCAATAATGACTTCATTATTAGCACCTCGCCTAAGCCCTGCCAGCCGATAATAGACGATGTTTTCTGTTAAAGCTAGAAACGCCGATGCTTCTACCACGTTTACGCCTTTCGCCAAAAACAAATCCACAGCAGCTGCTTCCAGAGCGGGCTCCGCAGGAGAGTGAATGAGATTAACGGCATAGGTCTGGTGCGGTAAATGAGCTTGAATTTGGTTGAGCGATGCTATAATTTGTTCAGGCACCTGACCTGCAGCTCCATAAGAAGCCAATAGGCCAGCCTTGCCGATCGCAATGACCAAATCTGCCGAAGCGATTCCATTGGCCATAGCGCCTGTTTTGTAGGCATATTTTAGCTGGTAGTCTTTGCGGAAGGTAGGATCGCCCAAGTGCGCAGCAGTCATAGGACTTGTAATAGCTAATACCTGTAACCCTCTCCCCTCGGATACGAGCGTACCAGTATTGCTTACGCCTATCCGACCAGTAAAGTCTTGCATGACGTAGCAGGGCCGATCGGTTTGCGCTAACTTTGCCCTGATCTGGTTTTCATCAAAGACAATAGCTCTAGGCGAACCTTGCCAAAATAATTGTTGCGGAGTGCCATTAAATTCCATAAACTGATTTTTTGCTGGCTCTTAATTTGCTTCTTCTATCCCTAAAGCAATGTCGGTCACTTGGTAAATTCTCATCTTTTCATTCCACAAATAGGCATCAGCGATTAGTACCAACTGCTCCGCTCGCTTTTCAATGTGCTTAATATGTACTTCCAAGTGCATTTCTTTTACAGAAAGTCTAATTTGCCCCCGGTATTTCCAGACCGTTTTATGATGGGGTATCTGCACAAACCTTGGGGAAAGGAAGTCTTTGCCCAGGTCTTGCTGCAACGCAAATACCTGCATGGCTTGCAAAATCGATTCTAGACCCAGCGAACCGGGCATTACTGGATCTTGGTAAAAATGGCAAGTGAAAAACCAATCGTAGGGCTGTACAAATTTGGTCGCGTGGATGTAGCCTTTGCCAAATTGACCTTGGCCTTTCGCAATAATTAATTCGTGCAGCAGATGCAATTGATCACTGGCTAATCGATAATGTGGTTTGCCGGCTGGCGCTTTGAACAACTTCATTTTGCCGTAGAGCGAATCCAGTTTTATCTTCATATAATCGCTTCGCTGCAAGCCTTCTGTGATATACCAAGCTGGAATTTCCGCTCCTTTATCTAGGCCCACCTGCTCCGCTAGGGCTGTTGAACTAAAAAATCCAAAGGAAGCGTCTCCCTTATAAAAAAGGTGACCATCGATCGATAATTCGAAGGTATACCGCTGTAAAACGGTTTCCCCATGTGCTATCGAAGAAACAAGTGTTGATGTATTGGTAATCGTTTTACCTCTAAAATCGGTTCCTAAAGGAAGGTCAAAGGTCTGGCCTGACCCATCTAAATTTCGGAGGAACAAATCGGTATCTGGAAATTGAAGAGTACTGCCCAAATAGGCACCCAATAATCCACAAGGCTGCAACGCAATCTCCATCAGGATGGAGTAGGGCATCGTTGGATGGGCATTATGCTGGTAGTACCAGGCGTTTTCAGGCACATCATACTCCGCTATAACAGGAACGTTTTTAGAAAAATCGCCTCTAGTGCCATCTATATTGATAATCCTTGAAATGACCTGCAAATCAGTGTTGGGTTGGCGCGATTTTTTCCGACTGCGGTACTGCGCAAAATCAGGGCCAAAACAGTCCTCCATACTGCCTAGCGCAAAAGTGGTAATATCCTTTTCATTCATTAAGGCGCCTTCCGAGCGGGACGAAATCTTTATCCCCCCATCTGAATCAAGATACTTCGGCTTTGACTTTTCACGTAGCTGTAAGCCCAAGTTCTCAAAATGTACCGTAATAATATCATTGGAGATAATTTCCAAATCACCAATGACATAAGGATCAGGGAAAAGCCCAATCTCTTTAATTTCAAGTCGGTAGATCAATTTGGTATCAACACTTGGAATCACCTGCTTTCGGCATCTGACTTTTTGGCCTAAGCCAAAAATCGGTTGGAAGCGTGCATCTTTGGTGAGTCGTTGTAAGCCTAACATCAACATGAAAAAACGGAGCAAATTGCCACCCCCTTCTGCCTGTAAGGACCCCGCCAACACTTCATCATCTCTAAAATGGCAAGGGAAATACCAGTCATCGGGGTGTAGGTCTTTTTCTGCAACGATGTAGCCTAATCCATAGGCACCTCCGGTAAGATCGACAGAGGTAATACGATCCAGCATAAGAATTTTTTCTGGCGGAATGCGCAGAGATGGATTGCGACCATTCGGAAAATAAGAAATATCATCAAAGCATTTTTCTACAGCACCATCAATTAAGTATTGCAAGTCTTGCTTTGAAAAGGAGGTCTTCTGAGTGGTTAGTAGTGGTGTGAAATAGCTTCGCTTTGCATTTTTCCGCGCTTCGATTTCACTATTGGTGTAAACGACACCAGCCCCTTCGGCTAGCTGCTCATCCGAAAAGAACCCCGCGCAGCCACCATCCATTTTCAGAACCAAACGATCTTGTACATAACACAAATAGCTAAAAAAGAAGAGCAAATTTTCTCCATTTCGCACAAAGGAATTAATAGAAATATCGTACCGTAAGGTTTGCCCCTCATACGGAAGGTCATCCATGAAGGTTAAGGTACAATCTAGTAGCCTGTAGACTAAATTACCCTTATTTTG
Organism: Bacteroidota bacterium; assembly: GCA_039208045.1. Lineage (GTDB taxonomy): Bacteria > Bacteroidota > Bacteroidia > Chitinophagales > Saprospiraceae > JBCCRH01. The sequence goes on along the minus strand of JBCCRH010000076.1, from coordinate 7,717 downwards.
GAGGTCAATGCCTAGGTAAGATATGAGCAATAAATCGCATTGACCAGATTCAACACATACCGCAGAGGGAATTTGCTGATCTGTAGTATACCAGGCATCATATGGAATATCATATTCCGTCGTCATAGCACAGGGTTCATAAACCCCCAGGGTGGCATCCATCTTTGTTACTCGGCTAACCAACAAATAAGGATACATGGGCAGCATGACTCTTCGGCGATAACTATCGATAATAGCATACGCTGGCCCAAAAACATTGGCTATTTTACCAGTAGCAAATTCTTCTAAATCTTCTTGCGAAAAAATAATTTCCTTTCCTTCCAACTGCTCCCCCGCTTCAAAATTTTGTAAGCGAAGTCCATTCTCGCCCAGTTTGGGAGACTCCTTTTTGGGAGAGGCTCCGTTTTCTATTGCTAAAGTAGATATATCCATAACTGTATTTCTTTTTTCGGCTTTATAAAAATGGTTGGTAGTGCGTACATCTTCGCCAGCAAAAACAAGCTCTCTTTTAGCAATGGATTGCTTGATCTGACGAAAGCAGGCTTGTACATTCGCTGCATTAAATAGTTCTGCAAGTGGCGTTCCACCAGTCATGATTTTCTTCATAAACTGGCGTTTCTGCTGCACTTCTGCTGTATTTGGAAATAATAAAGAGAGGTCTAGCTGTACCCCATGACTCGTCAATTGCGCTAATAAATGAATCAGCGTATCGACATCCGATTTGCCCTTTTGATCGATTGCTACCGCATGATGTGGCTGGTCGCGTAAGTTACGTTGAATCCAAGCGGTGCATGTCGCATTGGCCCCCACCTCAATAAAAATACGTGCGCCTGCCTGATAAACCGTACGAACCGTCTGAGGGAAATGAACGGGATTAGCGCAAACAGCAGCCGAATTCTCGGCAATCTCCTGACTATTGATCTCGATTATACTTTGAGAAATACTCGAATAAAAATCAATAGGAGGCGTATGATTAATTTCAAAGGAGTGCATATCCAATAAGCCTTCCTTTTCCTGAATGCAAAAACTATGGTGAATGATATTCTGAAAAGGAATCGGTAGCGAATGGCACTGGAGTGCATCTGCAATTTGTTGACAAACTGTCTTATTACCCGAAATAATGACTTCCTCTTCTGTATTGATAAAGGTCAAAAAGACCTGTTCCTTCCCTTCAAGAAGCGCTTCTACTGCTTTTCGTGGAGCTAGTAATACGATACTTGTCCATGTTCGTTTAGCTTCTTCGCTACTCACGCCCCAATGTTCTGCCAATAATTCTAAATCACCAGCGAACCGACTTTTGAAAATGGGAGACTGCCTGAATTTATTCGCACCATTAGGATGCCAAACACGAGAGGCATACCACATGCTACTACATTCCCCCATGCTATAGCCAAACGCAATAGTAGGCGTCAGTCGGAAGTAATCGCGTAGGATGGCCGTAAATATGGTGGAATAGAAGACACCGGCAGACATCATCGCGATGGAATCGTCATGGATAGGTGGTGCTGCGTCCTGAGCACGCTTCAACTTTGGGTATAAATAGTCCTCATTGACAAAGCGGTCTAAATCGCCAACTAAATCCTCATAATGGGTCAGCAAGGCTGGAAAAAGCTGAAAGGTATCTTTGCCTAAGCCAGTGTAGGCAGTAGCAGAACCGGGGTAGACAAAGGCCACTTTCCCGTCATGGCCTAATGGATGGGGCGTGAAGTAGCTGCCCCTCGGTGTTTTAAGCGCTTGATTTTTTTGGAAGGCATGGGCTAGCTGATGGCTGAAATATTGCGCTTCTTTAAGCAATTCGGTTTTATTATTGGCCACTAGTACAATGGAATAGTGTAGTGGTTGAGCACAAAATTCAGCGTGTAATTGTTGGGCAATGGAATGAAATGCTTGATTGGTGTTCAGAATAGCCTGCAAGCGTTCTAGTTCTTCTGATAGCTGCTGCCTATCTTGTCCGGATAGGATAAAAAGTTGAGGAGCTTGCTTTCGCAAAAAGGAATGGGGATTTTTCGATGGCGTATGAGCACTAGATAGTTGGATTTGAATATCCCCTACGCCATTTACAGCAGCATAGCGCTTTATTGCTCCTTTGGGTAAAATCCACGGCCTTGACTGGGCCGGGAAATAATAGTTGCTTTGCTCGAAATGCGCATTTTGAGGCGCTGTCCAATTGGGAACGCCGGGGATAAAACGGTGGTGCATGCACAGTGCGGTCTTAATCAAACCCGCCATGCCAGCAGCAGCAAAGGTGTGCCCGATATTCGCTTTCACGCTACCCAGTGCAGTCGATTTAGGGTGCTGCTTTTGCAGTAGTTGATCTTCCTCAAAACAATCCTGCGCGGCGATTCCCGTCGCTGCTAACTCTATATAATCGAACCCGTGGGTACGGATGGAACCGATCCCATCAATGACCGCATAGACCTTGTCGGTTGCTACCTGGCTATTTCGTTTTAAAACAACTGCTCCTGCCCCTTCTCCAATCATCCAACCATTATCCTTCAGTCCAAAGGAGAGCGATGGGTGTGGATTGGTAGTCGTCGGATTTTCTTTTTGCCTGAGCAATACCTGCTCTAAGCCCCCCGAAAAATCAACGGCTCCAACTACTACAGCATCTACTTCTCCCAGCGATAGCATATTTTGGGCCACCTCTAGTGCTTTGAAGGTCGAGTTTTCTCCACAGGAGACGGTGAAAGCCGCACCCGAAAAATCCCATAGCGCACTGATTCTACTCGCCATGAGGTTGCCAATAAAGCTCGTAAATTCACTAGGGGCGAGTTTCCCTTCCGTTGGGTAAATTCCTTTCTTGAGTAATTCAATTAAAGTATCAATGGCATCCGCTTCTAGCTCCAGCCCCATATGCGCTACCGCTTCTTTTACTTGCCATTCAGCATCCCATCGGGCCATGCATTGGTGAATGGCTAGTTCTGTTTCCATAGCCACCAAAACAGCTACATTTTGATGCTCTTCTATCCCCGCATCTTTAATCGCCTGATCTGCTACTTTCAATAATAATGCTTGCTGAGGGAAGAGCCGCTCCGCTTCTTTGGGCTGAATTTTATAGCGGAGCAAATCAATTTCAAACTCCTCTATAAAGGCACCTTTTGGTAAACGGCCATCGTTAAAGCCATATTTTTCCAGTAAAAGCGCATTCGCTTCAATACCTTTCCATCGATTTTTTGGGAGTTCTTCAAACTGTTGTTCGCCATTATAGATGGTATGGTAAAAGGCTTCCAAATGATCACTAGCCCCAAAATGAGCATCCATGCCCACGATGGCCATCGCCTCTAAAGGCACCAAACTTTTGCTAGCTTGATCCCTATCCTTTGGCCCAAGATAATTTTGAATCACCATATGTGCATTGGTACCACCAAACCCAAAAGAGTTAATACCTGCCTGCTTGTTTTTGCCTTGCCAAGGGGTATGCGTTCGGATCATCCCATCTCCTCCCTTCCACTCAATAGCCGATTGGATCGGGTTTTCCAAATTGATATTTGGAGGGATCACCTCATGTTGCATGGCCAATAGCACTTTGAGTAAGCCGGTCATGCCTGCTGCTGTGAGCAAGTGACCCATGTTTGATTTTACAGAACCAAGTAAAGGGTAAGTATCATAATTCGAAAAATAATGGGCAATTGAATTCAATTCCGTACTATCGCCCAGTGGGGTGCCTGTAGCATGGCATTCGATATAAGAGGTATCACTTGGCGAAATAGGATTATTGGCATACGTTCTTTCGAAAGCCAAATGCTGCCCTTTAGGGTTGGGACTGAGCAAAAACTTTCCCCTTCCGTCATTGGATAAACCAATGCCTCCAATGACACCAATGATTTGATCGCCATCTCTTTCTGCATCCGCTAGCCTTTTCAATAAGACCATGCCTGCTCCTTCAGAAGATACTAGTCCCGCCGATTCTTGATCGAACGGAACAAACTTTTGATCCATCGGCGAGTAGGCATGGAAAATAGAAAATCCTATATGTATGAAAAGTTGATCAGAGGCACTCACGGCGCCGGCAAGCATCATATCTGCTTTGCCCGTTAGTAGTTCATCGCAAGCTAGCTTGATGGCATATAGGGAAGTAGCGCAAGCGGCGTCTAATGCATAGTGGGTTTTACCAAGTGCCAGTGCTTTACTTACTAACTCTGAAGGCGTGTGTTCCAATACTTTATTCTGAGGTGGAATTTGCTGGTGATCTTGTAGTCGAAATGCTGGCTCGTCTAATAATTGCTGAATATTCGCTTCAAAAGCACGGCAATAAATGTCAGCAATTAACTGATGAGAAGAACTAGTAGGAAAAGATAAATTACCGAGGATTAGGCCGCAGTTTTTTAATGGTTCTTTTGCTTGAAAGTAGCCGCCATCAATAAGTGCTTCTTTGGCCGTGTACAACGACCACTGGTAAAGCTTATCCTGCTTTCGCAAATAATCTGCGGATAATTCAAAACCCGTAGGATCGAATTGAAAATCGCGGATATAACCTCCGCGGATAGAATAGCAACGGTCCCCGATGCCTTTCTCCGGGTGGAATACAGATGCCGGATCCACTCCAAAATCTTGCTTAGTGGCATGACTCGTCAAATCTTTTTCAGCCATTAAGTTATCCCAAAACGCTTTGGGCGTCGAAGCGCCAGGAAAGAGGGCGGAGGTTCCGATAATTGCTACTTTGGCCATATGCTTACCAGCTTAATTGTTTAGCTATGGTAACTGCTGCGCCTGTAGTCTGTGCATAAACAGTACCTTGTTCATCATAAATCGTGCATGCTGCGACCATCTTGGTCGAGCTGAATTCTTGGATTTTAGCTGTTATGAATAGGGGAGTATCCGTTGGTATCGTTTGATAAAAACGGATATGATCCGTTTGTAGGGGGAGACTCTTTGCGCCTTCCCCATATTGTTGTACCCAAACTAACATCGCTTGATATTGGAGGTCTACAAAAAAGGTATTGATGCTATGTACAGGGAATTGACCTTGTTCTGGCAGAGGCACCGCAGGCGCGCTACCAACCAAGACGATCTGATCCTGCGTACAATCGAGTAGGGTTGCAATACCTTGGAAGTAAGGCCCATGAAAAAGCGCCCCATCCTGATACAAGCGCTGCCCATCAGTTGGAGTATAGGTAGTGCTTAGTTGATGCGAAAATTGGGGTGGATTTGGCAGTGCTTTCTTATGGCGTAAGGTGATTTTCGCTTTGGCATGATTAGTGGGGAGCTTTTCACCAGCACTAAAAATACAGGCTTCAAAAAGGATGCGATCTTGATCTTTTTCTAGTTCTTTTAGCTCTAGCGTATACTTTTCTTGCTGCTGCCCATCAAAAACGATTCCTTTAAATAGCGTGGCATTTTCAAGTTCAAATACCGAATAATCAGGATAGAGCTTTTCACACGACTGTGCCATCCATCCCATAGCATTGACTATCGGTAGCACTGGATTATTTTGAATTTTGTGATGGTGCAAAAATGGATTATTAGCCAATGTTAAGTGCCGATGAATACGATGGGTGCGTAAAGCGCCCAAATGACTTACTGCTGTTGGTAGGGTGCCTCCAATAATCACTTGAGCTTGGTCGGCGTATTCCTTGCGAAGTTCGTTGACAAACATAGCTGCTCCGCCCTCGCTATTGACCAAATGGATGTCGGCTGCCTCAAATTGAGCTTTTAACTCTCCACTCACCATGCCACTATCCCATGCCCCCCAATTGATAGCCGATACCTTCGTATTGGGGTGATTCGTTTTAAACAAATGGGCCGACTTGCTCAAAATTTCATTGGCAATAGCATAATCAGTTTGACCCACATTGCCATAAAAACCAGCCACCGATGAAAATAAGAGGAGGTGGTCTAAGTGGTGAATATCGACAACACTCAACAGGCTCAATAAGCCATCTAGTTTGACCGAAAGCACATTTTCAAAATCAGTTTCGGTCTTATCTTGAATATACTTATCTGCTAATCGACCTGCTCCATGGATGATACCCGTAATTTTTCCTAGCTGTGCTGTCGCTTGACGCAATGCAGTAGTAAAGCTACTGGAATCGGTCACATCGCCTTGTACATAAATGACCTCGCTACCATGATGCTGGATGGCACGAATGGTTTGATCGATTTCCTTTTTTGCGACGATCTTTTTAAAAATACTTTTTACCTTCGAAAGGCTGGGTTGTTCTCCTCGCGCTTTGAGGTCGTTCATAATCAAGCGCTTCAAGCTAGCCTCTTCTTCTTCGTTTTTGGCAAATTCAGGGAGGTCAACATCAATAGCTGATCTTCCCAAGAGGATGAATTTACACCGGAATGATTGGGCCATTTCAATGGCACAAGTGGCCGTAACGCCTCGTGCTCCACCACTTACAAGAAAGACCGCATCACCAGTAATGGTCGTAGTAATTAATTGATCTTCTTGCACTTCCGTTGGAATAGCTGTAGTTGTTTTTCTTCCTTTTTCAGAATAGGCCACCTCAACAGTAGATACATCTGCATCATGAAACTCCGCAATTAACTGATCCACTATTTGCGCGCTAGGTAGTTCTGCTTGTAGGTCCAATGCTCTACAGAAAACAGGGGGCCACTCCAAGTTTAAGCACTTCACCAAACCCGTAATTCCTCCTCCTACCACAGAAGTATTGCCTCGTTTCCCTTGTCCTAGCTGGCCATCTAATCTGGTACAGCTCAGGAAGCAGCTTCTTTGTTTTTCACCCAACTCATTCAGATCTTTTTGAATGTGTTTAGCAATGAAAAATAGCGCCTTTACCATGTCCTTTTCTGCTTCGAAGTGTTGGGTAAATTGAGGGGCTTGAAATTCAAAATGCGGATGCAGGTGGATAAAGCTGCCTATTTTACCATAGGTTTCATGGATCGTTTGAATAGCCTTACCTACAGATTGATCGCTACTATCTGGCAAAGTGATGGCATTATCACTTATCAAATGATCAACACGAGGTAAATTTAAGGTCACTACTTGATTTCCCTTTTTGCGCAAAGCTGAAATGAGTTGAGGGGTTAAGTCCGATCCGTCATTCGTAAGCAAGATGACATGCGTATTGGGGATGGAAAACTCCAAAAAATCTGGTGGCGGCAGATATTTCAACCCCACCTCAAACCGCTTCACTCCATGAAATTTGCCAGTCTTTATTTGCTCTCCTCCATGCTCCATTGCTGGTACTGCATGCGAACCTATACCACTACTTTTTTTTTTGCGTTGCCACCAACGAAGTGGACAATTTCAACCAAGGTTCTTAGCTCGGTCAGTTCATTGGGGTTGATGCCTGCCATTTCAGGATGCTTTTTGGTTAAAGCCCCAAATATTTCGACCCGTTTGATAGAATCAATACCAAGGTCTGCTTCCATATCCATATCAAGCTCTAGCATTTCGGCCGGATAGCCCGTTTTTTCACTTACTACCTCTAGTAGGGAAGTCGTGAGTACCTCCATGTTTATGCCGGGAGCGTTGGTGGTACCATTACTGGAAACAGCTTCAGGTGATGTAGCAGGAGCAGCCGGCTGAACGGTAGTCGTTGTGCTGCTACCTCCATTTCCACTAACAAAGTGGACAATTTCAGCGAGTGTTCTTAATTCGGTCAGTTCGTTGGGGTTGATGCCTGCCATTTCAGGATGCTTTTTGGTTAAAGCCCCAAAAATTTCGACCCGTTTAATGGAATCAATACCGAGGTCTGCTTCCATATCCATATCAAGTTCTAGCATTTCGGCGGGATAGCCCGTTTTTTCG
>JBCCRH010000075.1:0-16910 GCA_039208045.1 Bacteroidota bacterium | reverse complement strand
TAGAAGGCTTTTTGTATCTCAGGAATGGGAGCTTCCTCCACTTCGCTGGCTACCTCTCCAAGGGCGTAGCATCCGCTCTCGAAGCCAGTTTGCCATACAATCACTCGATCCCCCATCTTGATACGCTCTTTGTGCGAGTGTACTTCGAAACTTTTAAAGGCATCTGCTCGCAGCGCATCACGCAGTCGAAACTGTTTAGGTTTCACTTGAACAATCCAGTAATTGATCCCTTTTTTATCCATAGACATTGATAGGTACTAAAAGAGAGGTAATATACTCACGATTAATTGAAGCTAAAAATTGAAACGAATGGGAACGGTCATAGAAATTTTTGAACCCACCAACCAAGAGCCACTTTATGCCTTTTGGACGGCACTTGTGGTAGCAGGAGCTTGCATAGCAGGACTCGTTTATATGCTACGCGCAACGATGGAACGCATCGGTCGCAATCGGCAGCTCTTGATTGCCATGCTACTATTCTTTGGCGCCATGCTAGCCGGTGGATCAGCCTTTCTGAGCTGGCTGACTAGCGATAAGGTTGGCACTGTAACCCTTTACAAGCAAGGCGTAAGCACACCCTATGGTAGCGTGCGCTACGAATCTATAATAAGGACGGGTATTTCACTTAACAAGCAAAATACACTATTTCAAGCCGCAGATAAAAAGTTACTGATTATCGAGGAACGCAGTGGAAAAGCACATGTACTTTCGGAGGCTAATTATCCCATTGAACAGCTACTAGGAGCGCTTAGAAACGCGCAGGAAAAAGCTGAGAATAATTAGATGCAGAAAGAGCAGATGCTTACTTCACACTAACGGTCTTACGAATAATCCCCGTAAAGGAACGCAATTCGATTTGATACTTCCCGGAATGCTGATCGCTCAAATCAATTTCATAAATGGTATCTACAGGTAAGTCGAATACATCGTCTTTGAGTATCACTTTACCTGCATCGTCCTTTACCACGACATCACTAATATTGATAGTGAGGTTTTGGAAGTCGATGTAAAACAATTGATTGTCTTCATCGGCGTAAACGGACCAGTTTTGATTTGTTAATTCTTTGAGCTGTAAGTCGCTGTCGAGGGAAGTTGTTGTACTTGCGGACTGAGCTTGGGCCACTGCGTAGCTAGCTACGAGCAGTGAAGCAATGACTAGACGTCTAAAATGCATGATTCTAAGAAGTTTTGAATTTTTTTCATGGGATACCTCAAAGGTACTTATTTATATCAACGTTATAAAATCAGAAAGTCACACTTTGTTGCTCATAATGCAGGATTGCGGAGCATTTTTTTGTCATAATTTTAGCAAAACAAATAAATGAAGCGTAATACCAGGAATTTACCAAATGAAATGAAGCGGTATTCAATCCACCTTTTTGTACTTCAGCCGAATCGAATTACCAATCACCACCACATCCGAAAAGGCCATGAATAAGGCACCCCACATTGGGTTTAAAAACCCCATGGCAGCAATAGGAATGGCCACTACATTATAGGCGAACGCCCAAAACAGGTTTTGTTTAATCGTGAGTACGGTGTGCTTGCTAATTTGATGTGCGTCTACTAGCTTGCTCAGCTTATCCTTAAGAAGCACTAATTCTGCTGATTCAATAGCTACTTGCGAAGCGTTACTCAAAGAAATACCCAAATTCGCTTTGGCCATAGCTGGAGCATCATTGATGCCATCGCCAATCATAGCTGTCAAGCCTGATTGTTGCTTTTCCGCAATTTTTTCGAGCTTTTGGTGTGGTAGCTGTTCTCCATAATAGGTTTCAATACCGAGCGCGTCCGCCACTTCAGCCACGCGTTGTGCCTTATCGCCACTGAGAATAACCGGGGTTCCTCCTACTTTTTTCAGGTAAGCGATGGTAGCAGCAGCATCGGGTTTTACAGCATCTGTCAGCCTCATGCCTGCCAGCAGTGTTCCGTTTTTGGCCAATACTACATGGTAGGCATCAGATAAATCGGACTTATTCTGAAGGATACGTGGCGCACCCAAGGCGTAGTGGTTTCCATCCGAATCCTCTGCCAGCATTCCAAAGCCTTTCTTTTCTTCCACTTGTAGCTCCAGCCCATTTAGTTGGGTCGGCTTTCGCCTAAAATGCTTGACTAGCGATTGCGCAATAGGATGGGAAGAGTGTTGTTCTAGCTGGATAATCAACGCATGGATGCGTGCATGATCCTCCTCAAAATAATCGATATGGTCTACCTTAAAGGCGCCGGTGGTGAGGGTGCCCGTTTTATCAAAAATAAAGTGGCGGATATTCGCGAAGGTTTCTAGCGTTTGTCCTCCTTTTACTAGGATGCCATTTTTAGCTAATCGTCCTACTCCTACCATTACTGCTGTGGGTGTTGCTAATCCCATAGCACAGGGGCATGAAATGACTAACACTGCTATAGCATTCATCAGCGCCTGCTGGAAACTGAGGCCAAAAACGCCGTAGCCAAAGCCTAGCGTCAAAAGTGAAATACTCAATACTACTGGTACAAAAATGGCACTAATGCGATCGGCTAAGCGCTGAATAGCAGGCTTATCTTCTTGGGCTGTTTTTACTAATTCAATCATTTGGCTAAGCACTGTATCCTTGCCTGTAGCCGTTAGTTCTACCTGAATATTCCCTTGCACCAGTAAGGAACCCCCAATGACGTGTGCCCCTACTGCTTTCTCCAACGGCAAGCTCTCGCCAGTTAGCATAGATTCGTCGACAGCCGCCTCGCCTTTTAAGATGATGCCATCACCCGGAATTTGATCCCCTTCATTCACCTGTACTGCTTGCCCGATCTTAAGGGCTGAGCGATCTACTGTAACCACTCCCCCAGCCGGCAGAATCAACTTTGCCTTTTCTACTTGCAGCCGACTCAATTCCCCAATGGCTGTAGTGGTTTGCTCCACGGCGCGTTTCTCCATCCAGTTCCCAGCCAAGACGAGCGTAAAGATAGTTGCCGCTGTCTCGTAAAAAATATAGTCCATTTGCCCTACCAAGGTACCAATTAGGCTATATGTAAATGCCGCTGTACCACCAATGACGATCAACACATCCATATTTGGCACTCCACCTTTGAGCGACGTCCACCCGCTTTGGCCAAAGTGAAGAAAACCAATGATAAATGGAGGAGTACAAATCAATAGTTGTACCCAGGGATTATCCAGTACAGGAATAGGAACACCTACCATCATCAACAGATGATGTACAAACAAAGGCAACATGAAAGCAGCGCTTATCCAAAGTTTACGCTCCAGCGTCCACCAAGGCTCCGGTGTATCTGCTTCCACTACCTGAAAGCCTAGTTTGTGGATACCCCGCTTGATAATTTCTATATCTAAGCCTTGTTTTCCTTCTTCGAATCGTACCTCTTTGGTTTGAAAATTGACATACACCTGCTCTAGGCCTTTTCGCTCTAAAAACCGTTGCAAACTCGCTGCGCAATTGCTACAAGTCATTCCATCCACTGTAAGTTCTACTCTATCTTTTCCCATTGAATATGAACAAGTTTGTTGTTATTTTTTTAAAAGTAAGAGACAATCCATAATTTTCCGGTGATTACCATCACTTTTAACATCTACCAATAAAATTAGATCGAATAATGAGAACACTTAGCACTTTACTATTGCTAGCTTTATTTTTTACTGCTTGCCAAAATGCTGCAACGGACCAGTCCAGTGAGTCGGAAGCGACTACAGAAGCACCAGCAGAGGAAGCACCAGCTGAAAAGAAATATACCCTTACTCCATTTGCTCCATCTACTGCCTACCAAGATGCAGAGATTACCTCCATGGAATATACGGATGGTAAATTTGCGTTTGGCATCGGTGGCGAGGGCTATGAATTGGGTACCCAAACGCCCGATGCGGCCCAGAAAATGTGTGCCAACTCGGCCAAAGGTCAGCACATTCACCTGATTGTAAACAATGGCCCTTACGCTGCTAAGTATGTCCCTGAATTTGAGCACGACCTGCCAGATGGGGAACATCACTTACTAGCGTTTCTGTCGCGTTCGTACCACGAAAGTATCAAATCGCCTACCGCTTTTGTAGCACAACAAATAGCAGTAGAAAACAAGGCGATTACACTAGCAGAAGATATTACTACCCCTATGCTGTTTTACAGCCGTCCAAAAGGAACGTACGTGGGTGCTGACACCGAAAAAGTAATGCTCGATTTCTATTTAGTAAATGCTAAGCTAGGAGATAATTACATGGTGAAAGCGGAAATTAATGGCGAAGAACATATGCTTGATACCTGGCAGCCGTATTATGTAGAAGGCATGCCAATGGGTGAAAATACCATTAAGCTGACCCTCCTAGATAAAGAAGGCAATGCTGCGGATGTGCCCCTTAATCCAGTTGAGCGGACGTTCACCCTGAAAGAGGATCCTGCTGCGCAGTAAATTTTAAGGTCACGCCGCTCGCCTCCGGCGAACGGCGGGGCTCTAATTTTCTGTAAATCAAACAATAAGAGTAAATAACAACCTATGAACACATGATGCTTTTATCATAATTTAACAAAATCTTAAAACTTTCCTACTAGCTTGATTCCTACCTAAAAGGCGCTTATACTTGCGCCATAATCAAGTACCGAATCATGAATTTTTTACCAATTATGTGTTGCTGTTGTTGCTGTTGCCCAGTGCTCAGCCTATCAGACTTTGGTAAAAATTCTATATAGATAGCTATTGATTTTATCAATCAAAAAGCCTTTCCAAAGCTCTGTTGGGAAGGCTTTTTTGTTTTCCATACACTAATACATTGCCATGCAACTACAACTTGACCAAACTAAAATTGCTGCCGCCGACCAAGCCGACATTGATGAATTGAGCAGACGGATAAAGGCCTATAATACAGGTAAAGAGGACGAAGATCGCTTTAAGCACTATCGCCTTACTAGAGGGGTCTATGGCCAACGACAGTTTGGCGTGCAGATGTTCCGCACGAAGATTCCCTATGGCCGCTTAACAAGCGACCAGCTGGTGCGCTTGGCCGATATTTCGGAGCAGTATACCAATGGCAATTTACACATCACCACCCGCCAAAATATCCAGCTGCACCATGTAAAGCTCAATGATTCGCCTGCCATCTGGGAAGCCTTAGCAGAAGGAGGGCTCACAGCGCGGGAAGCGTGCGGAAATACGGTGCGAAATATCACAGGCTCTGAAAAAGCAGGAATTGATCCAGCAGAACCTTTTGACATCGCGCCTTATGCCCATGCTACCTTCGAGTACTTTCTGCGCAATCCGATTTGCCAAGAAATGGGTCGTAAGATCAAGCCTGCCTTTTCGTCGAGCGAAACAGATTCTGCCTTTACTTACTTTCACGACTTTGGGTTTATCCCTCGCATCCGAGAAGTGGATGGTAAGGAGATGCGTGGGTTTAAGGTGGTTATTGCTGGTGGTTTGGGGGCCGTGTCAATGGTGGCACCTACGGTCTACGAATTTTTACCCACTGATGAAATTTTGCCCTTCATGGAGTCATGCGTGCGGGTGTTTGACCGCTATGGTGAGCGCGAAAAGCGGATGAAAGCGCGCATGAAGTTTTTGGTGAAAAAGTTGGGATTAGAAGGCTTTTTAGAATTGGCGGCTCAGGAACGTAAGGCTTTACCACATCAGCGCATTCCGATTGATGCCAGTGCTTGGGACAGTAGAACTATTGTATTACCACCAGAAGTGACACAGGCAGCTCCTGCGAAGAGCAATGCATTGAAGTACGAGCAATGGTTGCGGACTAATGTTTTTGAGCAGAAGCAAAAGGGATTTTTTGGCGTCTACCTAAGTATCCCCTTGGGAGACATACACGCTAAAAAAGCACGGAAATTAGCGGCTATTGTAAAGCAATGGGCGGCGGATGATTTACGCCTCACCATTGCACAGGGCATGTTACTTCGCTTTGTGCGAAAAGCAGCTTTGCCCTTTTTGTTTGAGGCCTTGGAGCCGTTGGGATTAGCGGAACCAGGGGTAAATTCAGTAGCAGATATTACCGCTTGTCCGGGTACCGATACTTGTGCGTTGGGCGTTACCAATAGTACGGGTTTATCTGCTACCCTATCAAATTTGATTGAATCCAATTATCCAGAGCTGCTCGAAAATACTGATCTAAAGATCAAGATTAGTGGCTGCATGAATTCTTGTGGCCAACACATGGCTGCTAATATTGGCTTTCACGGCAGCTCCATTAAGCGCAATGACCAAGTTATCCCCGCAATGCAGGTGGTTATTGGAGGGGGGGTTGATCCCACCGGAAAGGGGTTTGTTGCACAAAAAGTAATTAAGCTACCCACCAAGCGTATTCCACAGGCAGTAGAAACTATTTTGGACGACTACCTACCACACACTGCGCAGTACCCTTATTTTAATGATTACTTTCAAGAACAAGGCAAACGCTATTTCTACAATCTACTAAAAGGACTGGCCGACATCAATTCTATTACCACAGCAGAGCTACAAGATTGGGGACAACAGGAGGCTTATGTGCAAGAAATTGGTGTGGGAGAATGTGCTGGGGTAAGCCTCGATTTGATCAGCACCATTCTGAATGATGCGAAAGAGAAATTAGTGAAAGCGCACTTGGCGCTAGCGCAACAGTCTTTTGCGGAAAGCATCTATTACACCTACCTCACCTATATCATTGGGGCGAAGGCCTTATTGCTGGGTGCAGATGTAAAGTGTAATACGCACCGAAAGATATTGGATGATTTTCAAGCGCACTTTGTAGATACCAAGCTCTTCAATTTAGCAACAGCATTTCCAGATTTGGTGCTACAAATCAATCAGCAAGCACCAACTGCCCTCTTCAATGAGCAATATTTGACTAGTGCAAAAGCCTTTTTGGAGCTGGTATTTGCTTATCGCAAAAGCACCCTTGGCGAAGATAAATTGGTCATTGAGAACTATTATAAAGCCTAAAATCATGCAAAAGAAAACACCCAAAGTAAGCTTAGTTGGTGCTGGCCCTGGCGATCCCGACTTGCTCACGATCAAAGCTTGGAAGGCTTTACAAAATGCCGATGTAGTACTGTACGATGCCTTAGCTAGTGAGGAACTTCTAGCACTAGCTCCTGCGCATGTTCCCAAAATATATGTAGGAAAACGAGCAGGACAACACTCCTACCAACAAGACGAAATCAACTTCCTTTTAGCGAAAGCGGCAAAAGAATACGGACATGCCGTACGCCTGAAAGGAGGTGACCCCTTTGTATTTGGCAGGGGCTATGAAGAATTTTCGTACTTACGTAAAATGCGCATTGCGGTAGAGATCATTCCTGGGGTAAGCAGTTGTACTTCGCTCACGAGTTTGCAGGGGGTACCGCTAACTAGCCGAGGCTTTAGCCAGGGATTTTGGGTGATCACCGGAACTACAAAAGCAGGGAAGCTATCAGAAGATATGTACCTAGCGGCCCAGTCTGATGCAACCGTAGTCGTCTTGATGGGGATGCGAAAGCTTGCCCAGATCAGTACCTTATTTGCAGCTCAGGGTAAGGGGCATATCCCTGCCATGGTCATCCAAAGCGGTTCTACCCCGGAGGAAAAAGTGGCGTTGGGTACGGTAGATACCATTGTCGACGAAGTAGCGGCGAAGGGCATTGGTACGCCGGGAATTATTGTAATTGGGAAGGTAGCAGCACTACACGCGGCCTATCCCACTCCCATCGTTTCGATACGCCAATTTGCAAATCTTCACAAAACAGCTAGTAGTAGCTTTTAGCATGAAACATACCTTACCCTTAGCGCCTGTGAGAACGTGGAGGGATCGCTCTATCGAGCTACTCAACGATCTGTTTGCGCCGCTTTCTGTCGGAGAGCGCATCACCCAACTGTACAAATATTTCAAAGAAGAAGAAGTCTTGTTTACTTCCTCCTTTGGCACCAAGTCCATCTTTTTGCTACATCAAATGGCCCAGTTTAGGCCTACCCAGAAAGTGCATTTTTTGGATACCACTTATCATTTTCCAGAAACGATCACCTACAAGGATCAAGTAAGTACTGCATTGGGCTTGGAAGTTATCGATATCGTACCTGATCCAGTACAAAATGCGCTCACGCGCGAAGAACAATGGTGGGAAGCACATCCTCGCATGTGCTGCTCCATCAACAAAGTAGCGCCCTTAGAACCTGTCAAAGCACAGCATAAAGTATGGATTTCAGGCCTGATGGCCTTTCAGACGGACTTCCGCTCGCGCCTTAATATTTTCGAAAAGCAAGGTGACATCGTCAAGTTTCATCCCTTGATTGATCTAGAAGAAGTAGCCTTTCGGCAAACCATGGAGACGCTTGATCTGCCACAGCATCCGCTATTGGCTTGTGGCTATGGCTCGGTGGGCTGCACACATTGTACGGCTAAAGGGGAAGGAAGAGCCGGTCGTTGGAAAGGGAGTGCTAAGACGGAATGTGGACTACATCCTCGGTATTTCGTACAGAAAGAACAATAAGATTACAATAAAAAACCTCCAACCAGCATCATTGCCAATTGGAGGTTAAAGTAGGGTGAATAACCGGATTTGAACCGGCGACCTCTGGAACCACAATCCAGCGCTCTAACCAACTGAGCTATACCCACCATTTAGTTGTACATAATGTACATCTTATTAAAGCGAGGCAAAAATAAATAAGTTCCGCAAGATGTGGAAATTATTTTTCCCAAAATCGCCAGTTTATTTTTTTCTTGAAGATTTTCCAGCGTCGTTTGAATAGCACATAGCGTAGAGAAATACCTGTCTGGTAATAAAAATTTCGTTGCCCTCCTTCTATATTAATTGCTGGCTTAAAATCGTAGGATACGTTTAGGCGCCCTAAGGTGAGCTCGGCGCCCATGATAATACTTAGTCCAAACGGATCTTCATACGGCTCGTAGGCCAGCTGGCCATTTTCTATGGGCGGGTCGCTAGCCCAGCCTTTGTGGAAGCCCCCGCCGAGATATACGTTAAAACGCCGAAATAAAATAGGAAAATGTTGTTCGGCAAGAAGGGTAAGTGTAAATTCTTCGCGCTGCAAGCTCGACTGCCCAATTAGCTCTAGCGTGGTCTTTTTGGCGATCCGCTGCTTAGCCGTAAACCCCCACTCCGTCCCCATACGCAACCCAAAAGCGGTATTGTAAGATTGTGCCGAAAGGGCTACGGCAAAGAAGAGGCAACAAAGCGTGTATAAACTAGCATTCATATTGGGCAAACGCAGCACCATAATTTATTATTATCCAACACTGATTATTGTCGCCAAAACAGTTAATCGTCAGTATATTTGCGGGAATTATTATACCATATATGATTACAACTGCCATAATTGAAGAGCTTCTTGAGGAAGACTACGAATATTTTGATATGATAGAAGGGCAAAGGCTGTGGAAGAGTAGAGCGGTGCTGGGCCTTTCTGTTGAAGGAAACTTCATTGAGGGAACTGTTTTAGAGTTTGGAAAGCTATATACGGTTCGCTTTGAGAAAATAGACCAAGGTCAGTTTTTTGTGATAGAATCTGACTGTACCTGTGGAGAAGAGTTTTGTCGGCATCAAGCAGCAGTGCTGTATGCTGCACAAGAGGTAAAGCGCAGTCCACATAAACGATCCTTATATGCAGTAAAACGCGCCGAACAGCCAGAAGGTAAAAAGCAACTGCCCAATCAGCTCCCTGGCAAAAAAAGCGGCGAATATCGATTGCTGCCGCTTGGTCTTGGCTTAAACCGTGCCTTACAAAAGTACGGCTTAAGACGCTACCATCGATTGATGTGGGGCGAAACTTTTGAAGGTACTTTTATCTCTCCCGAAGAAATAGAGCTCAAAACAATAAGTAGCAGAGATAGCTACTATCGGATGCCAGAGAAAAAGATACGACTCAAATATGAAGAGGGAGAAGTTTATATCAAATGCCTGTGCTGCAATCGTACGATGAAGACATTGTGCGAACACCAAATGCCCCTCCTAGATGCCGCTGCCGAAGCACTGAGTCGTTTTGATTTATCGAAGATGCCAGAAAACTATCAAAAATATCGGGCGCAGCTGGTAGAACAACTGGGAATAAACGATCAGGCGCTCGAAAAGTACTTCCACATCAAAATATTGGAGCAAGGCATTACTGCCATTGGGAAAGAACGAAATATCGTTAACAATAACTGGCTACAATCGGTCAAGAATATACAAGTCGAATCAAAAGAACAACGCCAAGCACTTATCAAGCGCGAAACGGCTCAGCTGGAAGAAGGTAGAGCCAAGCGTTTCGGGATGATCTGGGCCAACGAGCCGGACTACAAGCTTAACAATTCGAAAAAGCTCCTCACCCTATCCTTCGCAAAAGGAGGCTCTTACAAAACCAAGGATGGAATTAAAGACCTTTCCAAAAATGTAACCGAAACACCAGAAAGATTTCCAGAAAAAATCAAAGCCGTAGGCCAGCAACTATTTTTTCTAACGCAGGAAGAAAATCCAGATTATCAGTTCTACCAACTCAAAGAACTGATAGAAGAAAATATTGACCTGCTCAATACCATCTATCACTACACCTATGCAGGCTCTATTAACCCCTATTTTCCAAAAATTTCTCAGCTCAACTTAGTCAGTTTTGTCCCTTATCCCTTGGTTTGTAAGATCAGCTTTGAGGTAATTGATGGAATGGTACACCTCAAACGGCATATCACTTATAACGAACAAGTATTCGACTACACTAAAGTTGTGTATGCCAATACGGTATTTTGTTCAACCAAGAAAACAGCTTATCTCTTTTCGCACCCGCGCTTCCAGGAATTTATGGAAATATTTCCAGATGGGTATAACTCCGTGATTCTAACTAATCCGAGCAAAGAGGAAATAACCAACCTAGTAAGTCAATTGCGCAACCATTTTGAGGTAGAAGTTCCAGAGCAACTTCTTTTAGAGGAAGCTCCTTTAACGGATGGTCGCTTGCAGATTTTACTGCGTGAAGCAGGCAATTTCATCTTATTTGAACCTCGAATCAAGTACGAAAACCATAGCTTCAATGCGTTTGAGGAGGAAGACTATTTTGTTGAGGACAAGCTGTATCGCGTCAACGAAGAAGACCGTACGTTTTTAGTCAATTTCTTGAAGCAAGCCCACCCTGAGTTCGATAATGAGTTTCAAGTGCAGGAATATGTCTATCTGAGTGTCAATGAAATGATTAACAACTATTGGTTTATTCATTTTAATGAGGCATGTGAAGCGGCGGGTATAGAGGTGTTGGGCCAAAATGACCTGAGCAAGTTCAAGTACTCTAAGCATCGGGCAGAGACCTACATGCATATCAAGTCGGGTATCGATTGGTTTGATGTGGAAGCGGGCGTTTCTTTTGGAAAAGAGAAGGTAAAGACGGCCGACTGGATTCGAGCATTGCGCAATAAGGAATCGTTTGTAAAGCTCAAAGATGGCTCGCTGGGAATGCTACCGGAAGAATGGCTACAGCAAGCTAGCAAGATTTTGGCGGTAGCCGATGTGGAGAAAGGGCAGCTGAAGATTTCTAAGTATCGCTTCAATATTGTGGAAGACTTATTTGAAGAAATCGACGACCAAAAGATTATTCAAGAACTGCGCGAGAAAAAGGCGCGCTTGCGAGAATTAGACACCAACAAAACGTATGAGCTGCCCGACATTGTAACGGCCACGCTCAGAGATTATCAAAAGCATGGGTTTGCTTGGCTCAAGTTCCTAAATGAATCTGGTTTTGGAGGTATCCTAGCGGATGATATGGGATTGGGAAAAACAGTACAAGTTATTACCCTTTTGGCCGATCAAATCGATAATGGCCCGTGTATGGTCATCGTTCCGCGAAGCCTGCTATTCAACTGGGCTGCCGAGCTCGATAAGTTTTGCCCAACACTAAAATACAAGATTCACCATGGCCCCGACCGAGCAAGGAACTTCGAAAGTCTACGCGATTTCAATATCATCATTACCACCTACCATACGGCAACTAATGATATTCAAATTTTCAAAGACGTCGAGTTTAACTACATCGTGCTGGACGAATCGCAGGCTATCAAAAATCCAGACTCCAAGCGCTACAAAGCGATGCGCGTACTTCAGTCGCGCCACAAACTAGCCATGACGGGTACGCCGATAGAAAACAACACTTTCGATCTTTTTGCCCAATTAAGCTTCACCTCCCCTGGTTTACTGGGTGGTAAAACTAGCTTTAAGAACAACTTCTCCATCCCTATCGATAACAACCGGGACACCGAAGCTGCCGCCTTTTTGCGAAAGCTCGTCCACCCCTTCATCCTGCGCCGTACCAAGGAACAAGTAGCCAAGGAGCTACCCGAAAAGACGGAAACCATCATCTACTGTGAGATGGAAACGGCCCAGCGCCGCCTCTACGAAAATCTGAAGGCCAAAATTAAGCAGGATATCGAAGAGGCCATTGAGCAAAAAGGAGTCAACCAATCCAAGTTCCAAATTCTGGATGGTCTACTCCGCCTGCGGCAAATGTGCAACTCTCCCCTGCTCGTCAATTCTTCTTTTTCGGGTGCCAATGCCAATTCCGTAAAAATCAACACCTTGCTCGAAAACCTAGAGGAAGCGCTAGATCAGAAGCACCATGCCTTGGTCTTTTCGCAGTTTGTAAGCTTACTCACCATCGTCCGGCAAGAGCTAGACAAGCGAGGCATCAAGTACGCTTACCTAGATGGCTCTACTACCAAGCGCCAAGCCGAAGTCGACAAATTTATGAACAACGATGAAATCAAAATTTTCCTCATCAGCATCAAAGCTGGAAACACTGGCATGAATCTCACCAAAGCCGACTACGTCTACATCATCGACCCCTGGTGGAACCCTGCCGTTGAAGCCCAAGCGATCGACCGTACCCACCGCATCGGTCAGAAAAACCAGATTTTTGCCTACAAGCTCATCTGTAAAAACTCGATCGAAGAGAAGATTCTGAAGCTCCAAGAGCGCAAGAAAAAGATCGCTTCCGAGATTATTCAGACGGATGAAAATATTCTAAAGTCCTTAAATAAGGAGGATTTGATGGCGCTGTTTGATTAGCAAGTCTTTGAAAAAAGAACTAATTTTAGATAAATATTTAGTAAAGAATGACTCTAGCTGCGAAAAAAGAATTGATTACTTCTATTGTGAGACACCCCGAAGCTCAGAGCCTAGTAGATGAGCTGAATAGAATTCTTGAAGAAGAAAAGAAGAAACGCTTGCACTTCTATGAGGTAGTATCTGAAATGGAAAAATCAGAATTCATTAATGGAGAAATAATCATACACTCCCCAGTTAGAAAAGAGCACAATGTTGCCAATGGCAATCTATTTAAAATTATTGATGGCTATGCAATTGTAAATGATCTAGGTTTTGTCGGTTTCGAGAAAATTCTAATTCAACTTACTAGAAATGATTACGAACCTGATATATGTTTCTTCTCTAGCGAAAAAGCAGATAAATTTGAAGAAGGTCAAAAGTTCTTCCCAGCTCCCGATCTTGTAGTTGAAGTACTATCAAAAAGTACAGCAGGCAGAGATCGAGGTATCAAATATGAAGATTATCAAAACCATAAAGTCAAAGAATACTGGATCGTCAATGCCCAGAAAAAGCAAGTAGAGCAATACATACTAGAAGATAATCAATATGAATTACGCCTAAAATCGGATTCCGGCGAGATAAAGTGCGAAGTGCTAAAAGGCCTCACCATTCCGATCCCCATTATTTTCGATAAAAAACAAACCCACCAATTCATCAAAAACCTATAAAACCCAAAAGCGCATTGCCCGACCCAAGCCGAACAATGCACTTCCAGTATTTACTGACTACTGACCACCAACCACTCCCCACTACCCCAACAATCCGTCACCCGTCACCCAAAACCCCTAAATCCTCAAACTCCCAAACCCCCAAACTCTCAACCACCCCCTACTCCCGCACCAACTCAAACTCCGTCCTACGATTCTGCGCACGCCCCTCCTCAGTCGTATTAGAAGCAACCGGATTATTCGGGCCATTCCCCACTACGATAAATCGATTGGTAGGCATACCGTGTACCTCCGTCAAATAGTCTGCCACGGCCTGCGCCCGTTTCTTCGAAAGCGCAATATTAGCCGCTTTGCCTCCCCGATTATCTGTATTACCCTCAATCCGGATACGCGCATTACCAAAGGCTTTGGCAATATCTACAAACTCTTTATCAATGATGTACTTGGCGTTTTCGTCTAACTTAAACTCAGCCGTACGGAATCGGATAGATACTTGCTTCGTCGCAATGGCCTCTTTAGCATCACCTGCTTTTTCATCCACTTTCGTAAATGCCTTGGTCGCTTCCGCAAAATGCTCCTCCGTAGCTAATGTAGTATTCATGACCAGACTAGGGTAAGCTACTTGGCGCCAGGCCGGAACGCGACCTTGTATATAGTTCAGCTCGGTATATCTATCTGCCATTCTCGAATACAGCTCATCACCATTAATCCCTTTATAGTTGGTATTGAGCTTAAAAAAGTTCTTATTGTCGCCATGCGTAACTAGGCGCACATTCTCAATCATCTGCTCGCCCTCTTCAGGTGTCAGGGCAACGCCCCGCTCTGTAAATTCGCGAGCTAGAATAGTGGCAGCTTTCTTTTTAGCCGAAGGGCTAGTATTAATCTCTGCTGCTCCCTTCATCCAGCCTTCATACAGCTTCCGTAACTTATCTTGATTGGCATCGGCCCAAGAGCGCTTCGCCATAAAAGCGTCCGCAATAATAAACGAAGCCGAGCGCGTACTTTCCAAAATCCGAGAGCCCGGTACTGCCTTGGTACACAATATATCATCAGGGCTCCACACTACGGCAGCATCTACTTTACGACTCTTGAACACCTCTGCGGCATCAATCGCATTGGATTGCGGCACGATTTCAATATCACTCATCTTCAGGCCCCCAGCATCCAGCAACCAGAGTAAGAAAGAGTGAGAAGGCGTCATTTCGGCAACAGCCACCTTTTTACCCTTGAGGTCACCTACTTTGTTAATGCCTCGGCGTGCTACGATAGCATCACCCCCGCGCGACCAGTCTGCTTGAAACACAATCACTGGATCAAAATCCTGTAAGCCATTTACTTCTGTCGGAAAAGCATCAATAGTTGTCCAGAGCAGATCAACATCACCAGAGCGGAAGGCATTGCGCGAAGCATCAAAATCATCTAGTACCTTAAACGCTACTTCTAGACCATAGTCTTTGTAATACCTAGATTGCTGAGTAGCTTCAAACCCTTCGTTGAAGTATTGTCCACCAGCATAGCCCCCCCAAGTCACCACTCCAATATTAATCACATCATCACTAACGCTATTGCTTGTAGTAGAGTTATTTGGTTTTGGCGATTCAGTATTGTTACCTGTCTGTTCGCCAGTAATTGAGTCTAACGCACCGGTACCCTGCAAGTAGCGAAATCCCGCATAAACGCCCCCTACTACCAGCAGTGCTATTAAAAATTTGGAAAAAGTGGTTAATCGCCTGGTTGCCATAAGTTAATTTTAGTTTTCAAAAAAGTTATCATATTGGTTTCTGTGGTTCGCCTCTCGGATCGGCTCTCTGATCGGAGCATCCAGGTCTAACACATCGGTTTCACTATTCGCTTGAATCAACAGGTTCTCTTTCTCCTCACCAAGTAGCAAAGAAACTCCCTCGCGCTCCCACTTTTCTAACATCTTCAAGCCTTCCTCTTCAAAAATACCATTCTGTAAATCGACGCTATCCATAAAGCTAGCCGACATCTCCATGAAGCGCTCCATCTCCCCTACCTTGCTCGCTACATCGTCCGCTACCGCCTCCATCGCCATATCAAACATCGCACGCTTGTCGGGATCGCCAGAAATTACGCTCATGGCTGATTTCATAGCCGAGTTGCTCGTATGAATAATCTTACGCTCTTGCTCTTTTAGGGCTACCTGATCTTTAATGTCTTCACTCAAAATTTGAGAGTTCTCATACATCTTTGTCAATACCCGATAGAGTACTTCCATTTTGCGATGCAAATCTTCAAGCTTCAAGTTGGACTCTTTCAAGCGGCCCGCCTTACGCGATTTCAAGATCATCATCGCCTGCTTATTGCTTGATTTCGCCTTGCTCGCTAGATTCAAGTTGGTAGCAATTTCTTTTTTGTTGTTGTGAATGATCTCTTGCAACTTGTGCATCTGTCCCCGCAACTTGCTGATCTGTTTATTCATCTTCCGCAAATTGTCTTGCAAATCCTCCACGTAAGATTTTAAGATACCAATCGGATCCAGTTGGACAAACATACCTGTAATAGCCCGCATCACACTCTTGTAGCCATACCATACCAGGTTGCGCACCTTCGGATCAAGCACCATATACACCACAGCCCCCAAGACCAACAACATCCCCGCCAAGTACAAGGTGTTTTGCGCAAGCGCAAGCAGCGTAGGGAGACCAACCGCCAATAAATAACCGCCCCCCAATATTAGAGCTGTCAAGAAAATCATTCCCGTCACCCCTTCTGGGCGCTTCCAAAATGATTTAGGTTTTGTTTCTATACTCATAATAAATAATTATAATTTTTCACTTTATTTACGTCGAGCGCAGTCAAGACCATGCGTCGAGCGCAGTCGAGACGATTACAGATACTTCTTCATGTTTTCCAAATCCGTATGAATCTGCGTTACGATCGTATTATAAGACGCAATGAAGTCGTTTTTAGTCGTTTCCACTCTAGTGCTAGCATCTGCAATTTCTTTCTTCAGCACTGCAATCTGTTTCTGGTGCGCCTCAATCTCTTGGGTCAATTGCTTAATCCGCTGCGCCTTGTTGTTAATTTGCTCTTCTACTTTCTTTGATTTCTGCTGCTTACTGCCAATCTGCTTTTGCTTCTGAGAGGCAACGGCCTGCTCAAATTTTTGCTCTTCCGTCAGTAGTACTTTGATATAATGCTGGGCAGTCTCAATCAAGCGCTTTGGCTCTGCACCCATTGTTTTGGCCATCGCGAAAGCGGACTT
>JBCCRH010000074.1:0-16937 GCA_039208045.1 Bacteroidota bacterium | reverse complement strand
CTTACATAGTCCGCTGAAAAGCCAAAAAAGGCCTCGAACTGCACATTGTCAGTGGTAATGTAGATAAATGATCCTTCTGCAAGGCTTACCGCTGGAAAGGTGAATTCTTCTCCATCAGAGCCCCCGCCATTATTAGCGGCACCAAGACCATAAATGCTTAGGTCCGGAATATCAGCCAAGGCATAAAGTTCGACGGCTTTGGGAGTACCTCCCGGAAGAGGTCCGTCAATAACTCCCGTGATAATTAAATCACTTTGGCCAACTACAAAAGTAGTAGTCATTAATAAGGCAAAAAGTGTAATCAAATGCTTCATAACGTTTTTTGTTAAAAGTATAAAAAATTCAAGCGCATGTAACAATCCTAGCCCTTCAAGGTTGTCTGAATTGCTATTGATTCTAGCGCTTAATAATTTTTTATCCCTCTTAACACTGAGTTAACAAACAGTTAACATAAATACCCACAAAACCTAATTTTTGATTTACATACCCTTAACAATGCTGCACTAATTTTGTCCTGTCTTAATGATCGAGTTTTCATTTCATCAAATCACTAGTTTATGAAAATTTCTAATTTTTTTAAAACACTCGGCTTGATAGCAGTTATGGTGTGTCTAAGCACTGCTATTTTTGCTCAGGGTGTTACCACATCGTCCTTAAATGGTAAGGTTATCGATGAAGATGGACAGCCACTAATTGGTGCTAACATTTTGGCTGTGCACACACCAACCGGAACTACCTATGGTAATTCTACCAATGTGGAGGGGCTTTATCGCATTCCGAATATGCGTGTAGGTGGTCCTTACAAAATTACGGTAAGCTATACCGGTTATGAAGAATTGGTAAAAGAAGGAATTTTCCTTCGATTGGGCCAGTCCTTCAATTTCAGTATTACCTTGAGCGAATCTGCTGTACAACTAGCTGGTATCGAAGTTGTTGCTGCCCGCAACGATATTTTTGATGGTAACCGTACAGGGGCAGAAACGACCATCACTGAAGAACAAATCAATGCACTACCTACGGTAGCTCGTTCTTTGGGTGATTTCACTCGTTTAACACCTCAGTCGACAGCTACTGAAGGAAATGATGGCTTTGCTCTTTCTTTTGCAGGTCAGAATAACCGTTACAATGCCATCTACATTGATGGTGCCGTAAACAACGACGTATTTGGTTTGGCTGGTTCTGGTACTAATGGTGGCCAGACGGGAGTTTCTCCAATTGCACTAGATGCGATTGAAGAACTTCAGATTTCTATCGCTCCTTTCGATGTACGTGTAGGTGGTTTCGCTGGTGCAGCGATCTCTGCGATTACACGTTCTGGTACGAATAACTGGAGAGGAACAGTTTATACTTTCTACCGTGATGAAAACTTTGTGAGAGACGAACTGGCAGGTGCTACGATTGAGCCGTTTACGGCGCAGACCACTGGTTTGAGTATCGGTGGGCCAATCATTAAAGATAAGTTGTTCTTCTTCTTCAATGGAGAGATTCAGCGGGAGACCACTCCACTACCGTTTAGTTTAGGTGAATACATTGGTGACTCTGGCGAAGCTGAGTTGAATAACTTGGTGAGTGTACTTCAGAATACATACAACTACGATCCAGGTACCTTTACCAATAACGAGCGTTTCCTAGACTCTGAGAAGTTCAATTTGAAGTTTGATTATAACTTTGACCAAAACAACAAATTTGCTTTGCGTTTAGGTTGGGTTCGCGCCGATAACTTAGAAGGAGTACAGTCTGACTTCAATACGATTGCTTTCTTGAACTCTTCTGAGCGTTTTGTATCAAATACTTATTCTGGTACATTTGAGTGGAACTCAATTATTGGCTCTACCATGGCCAATAACTTGACGGTCGGTTTTACGGCAGTACGTGATGATCGTGATCCAAACGGTACAGACTTCCCATATGTATTCATTGATGATGGTTCTGGTAGCTTATTCTTCGGTTCTGAGCGTTTCTCAACTGCTAATTTGTTGAATACAAACACTTTGACCGTTACTGATAATTTTGAAATTTACGCTGGAAATCACACCATTACATTAGGTACCCACTTAGAGTTCTTCCGTGCAGAAAACCTATTTGTACCATTTAATTTTGGTGCTTACGAATTTGCATCAGTTGAAGATTTTGTATCGGGTGCTGCACCTGTAGAATATGAGCGTTCTTTCTCTTTGGTTGATAATGTCATTGGTGATGAGTCGGATGCCATTGCTGCCTTCAACTCAAGCATCTTAGGTTTCTATATCCAGGATGAAGTACAAGTAACAGATGATTTCAAAGTAACAGTGGGTCTACGTGTGGATCAGCCCATTTATGATGAAACGCCTACCAACGAAGATTTCAACAATAACACTATTCCATTATTGGAAGAGTCTTGGGATTTGCGCGGTGCAAGAACTGGTCAGTTCATTGAAGAGCAGCTACAGTTCTCTCCACGCTTTGGTTTCAACTGGGATGTAAATGGTTTGGGCAGAACACAAATCCGTGGTGGTTTGGGTATTTTCACCAGCCGTGCTCCTTTAGTATGGGTAGGCGGTGCTTACAACAACTACGGTCTGAACAGAGGTACTACCTTTGATATTCCTGATCAGTTCGAGCCAGACCCAGGCAAGCAGCCTCCTGGTGAAGTAGACTTGAGCAATCCAACGCCTTCTGGTGACATTGATTTGTTCGCCGAAGATTTCCAATTACCACAGTTCTTAAAAGCCAACCTTGTAGTTGACCAAAAATTGGGTAACGGATTAGTGGCTAACTTTGACTTCTTGTATACTCGTACTATAGTAAATGTAGCTTACCAAAACGTAAACTTGAAGCCATCTACACAATCCTTGACGGGTACGCCTGATAATCGTTTGATCTACGATCGACGTGACGAAATCGACCCTACTTATGGTCGTGTACTTCTAGGATACAATGTAAATGATGGATATGCTTACAACTTGACGGCTTCTTTGACGAAGAACTTCAATAATGGTTTCTTCGGTACACTTGCCTACTCTTTCGGAGATTCTTATGCTGTGTTTGATGGTACTTCTTCTCAGAACTCTTCTCAGTGGAGAGGATTGCACGCAGTAAATGGTCGTAATATTGAGCAAGGCCTAACGCGCTCTGATTTTGCAGCAGGTAGCCGCATCATCGGTGGTTTGACTTACGAAATCCCTTATGCTATTGCTGAAAACTTCAGTGGTAAGTCTACTTTCTCCTTGATCTACGAAGGTCAGCAAGGAAGACCTTACTCTTACATCTACAACGACCGTGGCGGCTTGAATAATGAAGATTCTCGTGAGCGTAACTTGATCTACGTACCAGAAAATCGTGAAGATATCATCTTGGTTGAAGATAATGGTCTATCTCCTGATCAGCAGTGGGCATTATTAGATCGTTTCATCGATGAAGATCCTTACTTGAGCACCGTTCGTGGTCAGTATGCACAGCGTAACCAAAACTTTGCGCCTTGGAGTAATGTAGTGGATTTGCGTTTCTTGCAGGACTTTACTTTTGCTGCTGGGGGCAAAGATCACACGATCCAGCTTACCGTTGATATCGTGAACTTCACCAATTTGTTGAACCCATCTTGGGGTCAGCGTCCATTGCTAGGTGGCTTCGGAAACGTAGAGTTGTTGAACTTCGAAGGTTTCATTGCTGATCCTGCGACTGGTGAGAATACGGTACCTACCTTCTCTTTTGATCCAAACAACTTGAATAGTCAAAATGAGATCAGAACTCGTTTGGATGATGCTGGTATCCAGAGCTCACGCTGGCAGATGAATTTGGGTGTACGTTACATCTTTGAATAGTACACTTCGACTTCGCTCAGTGTACTACTAAAATATATTGGGGGCTTGTTCTTGAGGGAGCAAGCCCTTATTTTGTGGTACAAACTCGGCACGCCCAATTAAAATTAAATTAATGAGAGCTACTTTTCTTTTCCTGCTTTGCTGCATATTGATGCCACTAAGTTGCTATGTACAAAAGCAGCAGCCTGGTCATTACACGCTTATTCCCGAAGGGGAGCTACGACAGTTTTTGCGCTATGATGGAGAGGTATTTCCGATGATTAGCGCGCATCGTGGGGGGCGCTATATAGAAGGCTACCCAGAAAATGCAATTGAGACCTTTGACTATGTATTACAGCAAATGCCGTCGATCATTGAATGTGATGTAGTAAAAAGTAAGGATGGGGTGTTGTATATGATGCATGATCGATCATTGGATCGCACGACGACGGGGACGGGGAAAGTGGTAGATCGGGATTGGGAGTATGTAAAAACGCTTCGCTTGGTGGATGATTTTGGAACAACTACTAATTTTAAGGTGCCCACTTTGGAGGAAGTGCTGCAATGGATAAAGGGAAAAACGGTGATTACCTTGGATGTCAAACGAGGAGTACCTTTTGAGGAGGTGGTCACTCAAATCGAAGCGGCTGGTGCAGCGGATTATGTAGCTGTAATTACGTATAATTTTGAAGATGCCAAGAACGTGCTAGCGCTAAACTCCGATTTAATGCTTTCAGTTAGCATTCGCAGTATGGAGGAGTGGCAACGATTTCAGGCAGCGGGTATTCCTGCTAAAAATGTAATTGCTTTTACGGGGACTCGACGCTCTGAGCCCATACTTTTTGAGACCTTGCACCAAGCAGGGATTCTTTGCATACAAGGCACCATGGGAAACATCGACAAACAGGCCGAGGCAAAGGGGGAAAAAGTGTATGCAGACTTGGTTGCAAGCGGAATCGACATACTGGCGACTGATCGGCCAATAGAAGCGTTTGGGGCGGTACAGGCACTAATTACACCGCAAGCAAAACGACAGAAGTATATGGTAAGAGAGTAAGTGTCTCGGGGGCTTACTGTTCTGTTCTCACATCTGGTACAATTTCGAAGATTCGTACATTCAAGGCGACCTCTCGTGCATCAACTGCATCAAATACCTTATCTATGGCGTCGCCTGCTTCGTCAATCGTGTTATAGAGCAAGCCTATGAAGACGGCATACTGCTCGCTCTCTGTTCGGAAGCAGCCCAACCACATGCCACTGGCATCTAATCCCGCTCCATTCAACTCCCCTACCCTTTGGTTAGTGGCTTCGAAATCTTCGTACAGCCCTTCAAGCAATATAAATTTAGGCTCCGTGAAATTGTAGAAACGTTCACAATCGTATAGAGC
This sequence comes from Bacteroidota bacterium, assembly GCA_039208045.1. Lineage (GTDB taxonomy): Bacteria > Bacteroidota > Bacteroidia > Chitinophagales > Saprospiraceae > JBCCRH01. Next base: position 11,770 of record JBCCRH010000074.1, on the reverse strand, counting down.
TAGTCGGTTATTTTCTTCTGTTCGGATGATGATATCTGGCTCTCCCACAATGGTTTCTGGAATAGGAAGTATTGTTTTGGGAGGTAGCTCTTTGGTTTCCGCGCGTGGACGAATAATTGTTGTAATAGGATCAAAATCGAATGCAATATCCTCTCTATTGCTGCGGGTGAGTAGCGGGAGTGGGTACAAGTAAGGGGTATCAATAAAGTAAGTAGTTGGTTCTTGGCTAAGCTCTTTAGCTGATCTTCGCGCAGCAAACTCATCCACATACACTCTTTGGCTGACATATTCGATCTTCTGATCTTCTGACTGCACCCAGAAGATTCCTCCCATAATGATCAAACTGAGAGCTGCAATCACAATCTGATACATATACCGTTTGCGGAAACGCTCCAAATTCTCCATCCCAGATTTGCTAAACCACCCCGTCCAACTCTTGGTAAACCGTTCTACCCATTCTTTATACTGTGCAGACTGAAAGCGCCGGGTCAGTTCATTTTGAGAAACAAATTGGATAAGCTGGCGCTGCGCGCCAAACAGTTCTTGGCGCGAGGGGGTAATGAGGAGTTGGGGCTCTTCGGTGATTGATACAACGATTAAGCCAAATCCATTATGAATACATTGGTTTTTTAACTCCTCATAGTAGCGGTCTAAAGAAATTGGGAATACATCTTCCCCAATCGCAATCCACTGTTCGTCAGCATGATACTGCTTGAATTGTTCGATAGCGTAGATGTAGCGATAGCGCTTCAAATGGCGAAACAAAAGTAAATAACTGAAGAACGTAGAAATACCAAACAGGGCCAGCAACCCCAAGGTGATAAGCGCCGTCCAATCTCGTACTCTTAAAAAAGAAAACTCGTGACCAAGAATATAAAAAACAGTAGTCGCCACGAGGGCAAAGGCAGCCCCATCCCAAGCTAGCAATGTATTCAATCGTCGAAATCTAACCTCATGGCTGGTATCATAGGAAGTAGCTTCAAAAGTAGCGGTGAAATCCGTATCGTCTTCTTGTTTAAACTTTAAGAAACCATCGGCAATGATACCGCCTACCCCACGCATATCCGCACTTACCTCCGTGTTTCCTTTCCGTGGACGGTATTTATAATAGCCTTTCAGGAAGCGCAGCGTCACGCGCTTAATATCATTTTCGGTCAGTACTTTTTGAACGCTTTTATCCATACTTTATCTTTCGAGCTGTTGCCAAAGTTTTATCGTCTCTACAGCAGCTTGTACATCGTGTACGCGCAAGATTCGAGCACCCTGTTGCAAAGCTACCATATTTAGCGCCGTAGTACCATTCAGCGCATCAGCCGCTGTTATATTCAGCGATTTGTAGATCATTGATTTGCGCGATAAACCAGCAAGAATAGGCAGTCCAAGGATATGGAAGACGTGCATTTTTTTGAGTAACTCAAAATTCTGACCTACCGTTTTGCCAAACCCAAAACCGGGGTCAATTACAATATCCACTATGCCCATTGTCTTTAGCTTCCCCACTTCTGCTATCAAAAAATCTAGAATTTCCTCTACTAAGTCTTGATACTGCGTCTGCTGCTGCATGGTCTTAGGCTGCCCCTTCATATGCATCAAGATATAGGGTACTTTTAGCTCCGCAATGGTAGGATACATGGATTCGTCCAAGCGGCCCGCTGAAATATCATTGATCAAATGCGCTCCTGCTTCCACAGCTGTTTTCGCCACCTTCCCTCTAATAGTATCTACAGAAAGTAAAGCTGCCGGAAATTCGCGATGAATCGCTGTCACTACCGGAATTACTCGGCCCAGTTCTTCGTCTACAGAAATGATCTCAGCACCAGGTCTGGAAGACATTCCACCAATATCAATAATCGCAGCGCCCTCTTCCAGCATTTTTTCTACTTGGCGTAAAATGGCCGTGTCTTTTTGGTACTTCCCACCGTCATAAAAGCTATCCGGCGTAACGTTGAGAATTCCCATGACAATGGGCGTGCTTAAGTCCAACAGGAAGCCTTTACAATTGAGGGTGGTCTGAGCGTGCAGCATGCAATAAAAGTTCCTTATTAGACTTGTTCCGCCGGTTGCGAATGAGCGAAAGCGTAGCAAATTTTATTCTGAACAAGGCAAAAAACGCAGACGATGCCGTAGCATCGGCGAGGCTTTTTAACGCAGTGCAGGATGAAATCTTGCCGCTTGCAGCCATTTAGTGGCCGGCGAAACAAGTCTATTTACAATTCAAATCGAATTCGTATAAACGAATCCCTTGCAATAAAGTTATTAATTTTGGATAAACCACTATCATTCAACTATGGAAAGAAACCTGCATAACCAACTATTAGACTATGTGTACTACAATAGCTGGGCTAACCAGCAATTGATGCGTGCATTGCAGCACTTGACTACACCGGAATTCGACAAGAAAGTAGCGAGTAGCTTTCCTAGTGTTCGACTTACGGTTTTGCATATTTGGGATGCGCAGGAAATCTGGTTATCTCGACTGAATGGTGCTTCTCCGACAGCGTTTCCGAGCAAGACATTCGTGGGGGACAAAGATGAGGTGTTAGCTGCATTGATGAAAAGCACCTTCGATTGGGTGGATTTTTTTCACCAACCCAATCTAAATGTGGAGTCGCACTGTCTTTTTAAGGATACCAGCGGTAATGAATATTCAATTCGGATTGCTGATATCGGAATGCATTGTATCAATCATGGCACCTACCACAGAGGGCAATTGATCACTATTTTACGTCAATTGGGTGTTAATCTGGTTCCTCGAACCGACTATATTTGGTATTTGAGAGAAAAACAGGCTACTATTGTATCTGAAAAATAATTATTTATAATAATGGCAAAAGAAAAACCATCTCTTCCCACCGGCGGCTTAAACCTGCAGAATACTGGACGATTACTCATTTTTGTGCTCGTCCTCTCTTTGCTAGCTATCGTAGCTTACAAATATTTATGGAATAAAGCCACGGGTTTTACCACCGTTCCTCAAGAGGTACAACTCAATTACATGCCTAGCGAATTCAATATGGAGATAGACGAGGAAAATGCAATGGCTATCCTGAGTAATCCCCGCCGCTATCGCCGAGAATTTAACGAATTAGTCTTTGATTTGAATATTGATATTCTCGATCATGTATCTAAGCGCATGGGCCTCAGCGATACACAACGGCGCCGGGCACGGGTCGAATACGAAAAGCATCACCCCTATCTCCGAAGCCTATATTACAATGATTTTATTCAGCTTAAAGATACCACTTCCAATTTTTATCAAACGTGGTATGATAATGAAGCCTCTAGCTCGATCGAAATGCTGCAAGAGGTAGCCTCAAAATACACTTGCTTTCTGGTGAACCATGTATTGACCAGTATCATCGAAACAGAAGGAGGCAGTTTTTTTGCCAAAGGTCAATCTGTGGACACGCCTTGTGGTATTGCGCTCACTGAAGCTTTGCAGCCCATGATGAAGCGCATGGAAGAACGAGCGGCCATTGAGGATTTTAGTCGATCTAGGGGGATGCTGCAAGAGAAGGTAGAACGAATTATTGCGGAGTTAGCCACTATGGAAGTGCAGGATAAGAAAGGGCTCAATAAACGCCTTCAGACGAAGGTGTGGGGCTTCTCGGTATCCTCATCAGACATCGAAATTGCAGCCATCAGCAAGTTGAAGGTCGGCTTTCGCCTAAATGACTATTTTGACGTAAGTCTAGACTCTAGAAACGGCATTGTGTCGGTGACACTACCGGAGCCTACTATTCTTTCCCACGAGGTATATCCCAAAATTGATAAGTTGGATATTGGCTGGCTACGAGAGGTGAAGAATATTGATTTAAACGAAAATTTTAATGTGCTACGTCAGGAGTTTCGACGAGATGCTCTGGAAAGCGATATTATGGACAAGGCAAAGACACAAGCAGTAGAACTGATGAATACCATGTTTAGTCCACTGGTTTCTACCATGAACAATCGCTATAAGTTGAGGGTGAAATTTAGGCAGTTTTCGGATGTAGAAGAGCTAAATACGGAGCTATCAGACCGGCAGGTAGATCTTGATTAGCTGGAGCGCAGGCCAGCTGACTTATTTGAACATAGTCTAAATAAATTTGTTGAAGTAGTGTTTGCTGATTAACTTTACATGCAGCTTTTCAGAACCAATTTAGATGCAACCAATATCTGTAGTCCTTGCTGATTCACAATTTTTAATACGTCTCGGCCTCAAGCACTTGCTTTCAGGCCAGGAAAATATTAATATTGTAGGTGAAGTTGTCAAGGAGCAACAGCTAGTTGGTCTCCTAGAAGAAACTGAAGTGGGGGTTGTTATCTTAGATTACAACCAACCGGGTAGCTTTAGTTTGCAGACTATTGAAAAAGTAAAATCTACTGCGCCAACGGCTAATATTTTAATCGTCAGCGCAGATGATGAAAAAGAAAGCATTTACCAGGTTTTAGAATCTGGTGTAAATAGCTACTTGACAAAATCGTGCGATGACAAAGAAATCCTGGATGCCATACATGCAACGGCGAAAGGAGAAAAGTTTTTTTGCACACGGGTATTAGATTATTTATTAGAAAAATCTTTTGCAAGACCGGACGAAACATGTAGGCCAACACCACTCACGCCAAGAGAAATAGAAATCGTTCGGTTAGTTGCTCAAGGTCTTATTGCCAAAGAAATTGCGGACGTTTTGAGCTTAAGTACGCATACGGTGTATACGCATCGTAAAAATATTATGAAAAAGCTCAAACTAAGTACGTCTTCAGAATTGGTGCTTTACGCCATCAATAATGGTATTGTAGAGCAGGTCTGAGCAACTGGGTGCTATTCTATATACTTCCCAGTTATTTATGATAGAAAACACAATTAGCTAGCGGCTAATTGTGTTTTGGCATAGCCAATAGGTATGCGCTACACAAAGGCGCTAGTATTTGGTGTTAATGCATTTTGCAAATCCGCTAGGCGCGTGCTAGGCTTTTTTATAAAACCTGGCCCGTGCTAAGTGGATTTGTAATCCGCGTGGCCCTAAAACTTATCTTTGTTACACAATATTTAATGACTGTCGAAACAAGTCTAAAAACGTTTGGCAATGAAAACTTTGCAACTTTACTTCTCTATGCTGCTTTTGATCGGCCCTTTCGCCCTTCAAGCAGACAATCTCTACATCCTCTTTGAAGAGCAGTGTATGGATCGCCTAGAATTTGAATTCCAAGATAAAAAACGAGGAGACGAGTATTTTGTCTATCAAGTACGGCTCAATGCTTCAGAAAAGGTGGTTTTTGACATCGGGCAAGAAAGTACTTCCTATCAGAACTTCCCTCCCGCTGAATACATTAGCTGTGCTAATGCGGGGGCTTTGCTGACTAAAACAATGGTGAGCAATATCAATAATAGGATCGATAAGGTCTTTGTGGTGCGAAAGCGTTCTAGAAACCGATACTACATCACCCCCGTTTTATTTGCGGCCTACTACAGCAATTTCAATGGAGAAATTGAGTACCTATCACCCAAATATCAATTTGGCTTCGACCTTAATAGTGTAGTATTTGGAGAGAATATTTCTTTGAGCCGGAATGCACAAGTGGTACTAGATGCGCGCCTAGATAATGTGTGCTCTGGCTCCTATGTACTGAAGCGGTTTGCACAATACGAGTCTAATCCATACACAGATATTATTTTAGTGCCTGAGCTTGGAGTGGTGGAAGAGCGGACTGGAAAACGCCGCGCGGAGGCCCTCAAAAATGCCATGAAACTAGATAAAGTAAATGGTGATCGCTTGAGCAAATACCTCAAGAATTTGTGTAGTGGCGATGGAAACGTTCAGCTCAGTTTTATGGACGTGGATGACGAGTTCACCACAAGAGAAGTACCCGACAATAATGATTTTTATGAGCCTACCTATGAGCCTTTTGAGCCAACAGTAAGTAATAATGGCCAAGTAGTGATGGATCCTGAGCCTTTTTTCCCTACGCCCGCTACAACCACTGCCGCCCCTCCTGCAACAACCCGAGTACACCGGATCAAGGCAAAAGAGACACTATGGGCAATTTCTAAAAAATATGGAGTAACAGTAGACGAGCTGAAAGTATGGAATGGCTTGCGCTCCAATACGATTCGCAAAGGAGAAGATCTGATCGTGAGTGCTCCTCCCTCTACTCCAAGAAATGTACCAACCAGCACACCAAATGTTGCTACTACGACTCCTGCTGCATCTATGCCAGCTCCATACGATGAATTGCTGAGTGAACGAACGGTACCAGCCTGGAAAAGAACAGATGGTACACATATTGTAAAGCCAGGAGAGTCACCGGCCACCATTGCTGCTATCTATGGCTATACAGAAGAACGCTTTCGCGAAATCAACGGCCTTGATCCTTACGAAGGAGTAAAAATTGGGCAGCCTTTGCGCACAAGCGATTGCGAGACTACTCCTGGTGCAGGTAAACCCTACGATACAGGTAATTTGGTAACTACGCCAAGAAGTGTTGAAAACGAAGACTTCTTTGGAGACGAAACCCGTAATATTCCAGTATTTTACGATCGTCCAGATGAACTACATAGTACCTATTCTGCTGGCCCAAATTCTTATGGCAACACCGTTGATGACATCTATTTCCCAAGAGGCTACAGCTACTCTGGAAATAATGTAAATCAAAATGCTAAGAATCGTACCCAGCATACGGTCGTTGAAGGAGAGAATTTATATCGCATTGCTCTAAAATATGGTGTAACTGTGGATTATTTGCGCAGAATAAATAATCTGGAGTCTAGCGAAGTCCTCGTTCCTTACCAAAAGATATATATTGATTGATTAATTTTTCCATGCCTTTTTGTACTTTGCTAAGGCTTGGAATCCTAATAATTCCAAGAGAAACTTTGTAAGTGGATGGATGTCTCCTGTTGGATGGCATCCATCTTTCGTTAGAATAACTATCTTTAGCCTTTCTAAAGATTCCAATTGACCAACAATGGGCTTATTAGTTACTTTTTTCTTAGTTTCTATCATCTTTTCGTTTCTCTGTTCCATCTGGGAAGCGGTACTCTTGAGTATTACGCCAGCACATGCCGAAATTAAACTCAAAGAGGGAGGCCGTGTGGGACAGCTCCTCAAAGAATTTAAAACCAATATCGATCGCCCACTATCGGCTATATTAACCCTCAATACCATTGCCCATACGGTAGGTGCCATTGGGGTGGGCGCACAAGCTAGCACGATTTGGCCAGATGATATTGGCGGTATTCATATCTCTGAAAGCATACATATTAGCAATAGTGCCATAGTAGGTGTCGTGATGACGCTGGCTATTCTCATCCTTTCGGAAATTATTCCCAAAACGCTGGGGGCAAATATGTGGAGAGAACTAACCAATTTTACTGTCATTTCGCTGGATATTGTTGGAAAAATCCTTTTCCCTTTCGTGTGGATGAGCCAGCAGATCACCAAACTACTGAAAAAGGACAAAGACAAGAGTGTACTGAGCCGGAATGACTTCACCGTTATGGCAGAAATTGGTGCTGAACAGGGTGTTTTCCGAAAAGACGAATCAAAAATTATTAAAAACTTACTGCGCTTTAACACCATTCGCGCAAAGGATATTATGACTCCGCGAACAGTCGTCAAAGCTGCGAATCAAGAAACTACTATTCGCGATTTCTTCGATGCGCACAAGCCGCTTCGGTTTTCACGTATTCCCCTCTACAAAGAGTCGAAGGATAATATCAATGGCTTTTTTCTCAAAGACGAAATGCTGTCTGCTATCATTCACGATAAAGGAGACCAGCCATTAGAAACCATCCTCCGTAAGATTATGGTGATCACAGAAGTTACCAAGTTACCAGACCTTTTTGACCAGCTTATCCAAGGCAAGGAAAATATCGCTCTGGTAGTAGATGAATTCGGCGGCATGTCTGGTCTGGTAACCACCGAAGATGTCGTAGAAACACTCCTTGGCCTCGAAATCGTGGATGAGTTTGATAACATCACCGATATGCAGGCGCTGGCCCGCAAGAATTGGGAAAAGCGGGCTAAGATGTTAGGGCTATTGGATGAGGAGAACAAGTAGGTCTCGGCTGTGCTCGACCTACTAATCTGGAAGTCCAATTTAGTGGGCCGAGCACAGCCAAGTTAGTAGGCTGAGCGAAGCCAATTTCGTAGGCCGAGCGAAGCCGAGTCGGTAGGCCGAGCGAAGTCGAGGCCTACTGCTTGATAATCTTCACCACTCGCTTAATAGACTCATCCAAGAATCGTACATAGTATACCCCATTCGGGTAAGCAACCAGGGAGAACATACCAGTGTAGGTATTATCATAGCGAGTTAGTAAACTTCTCTGTATTATTTTTCCAGAGGCATCCAGCACTTCTACCTGCGAGAATGCTCCTTTATCTTGAAGGCCATGTAATTCCACTTGAAACAAGCCGGTAGTAGGATTTGGGTATACCTCAATTCGCTGCCCAAATACCTGGCCGGAAGAAGAAGTGACTTGATCCACCATGACTTCCAACACGCGCTCACAACCTAGATCATCTCGTACGACTACTATATAGTTGCCCGGAGGTAGATTTTGGAAGTTGGCTTCATCAGAAAAGGTGTCCCCCTCGTTGATGCTAAATTGGTAGGGTGGATTTCCATTAATCGCTTCAATGGTGATCGTACCATCGCTTAAGTTTGGCCCTGTTTCGTTGGTTACAGTAGCCGTTACTTCGAGTACACATGTTTCGATACTAACCTCTAGCGTAAATGTGCAGTTCGCATCTTGCACGATTACTTCGTATGTTCCAGCTTCCAAATCAAAGAATATATTGGAATTAGAGAACGTCTCTCCACCATCAATACTGTAGGAAATAGGGCCATTACCATCTAGTGCATTTAGCACTAAAATGCCATCTGTACCATCTGGTTCAGATACTGGTCGTGCAGAGAAATCCGCACTGAGCATGCACACAAAATTGGCACAAAAATCGGTAGATTCTCCCGATCCGAAAGCACCCCCAGAAGCTAAAACGGCACCACTATCATTTGTCAAGGCGTAGGAGCCCTGTCCATAGCCACAGCAAATCCCATCCCCAAAAGCATCTGAAATATTAAAGGTATAGCATGCTTCTGGATCAAGGCATATTTCTTCACTAACTTCTATAGCCCCCTCTGGGTATGGCCCTCCAAAAGAAACAATGTCTCCAGACTCATCAGTAACATTCCAAGTGGTTTCCGTAGGAAAGTTATCAAACTGAATGTCTAAAAGTAAAGTAGCCCCTCCCAGTATGACACTGAAACTCCTTTCAAGCACATCATTATCTGGGTTCTGATCTATTTCTCCATTAGCAGAAGACAAGCTTATTACAATTTCATTCTCTCCATCCGTGAGTCCAGATAAAAATACCTCAACTGTTGTTTCTTCTCCCATAGCCAAACTGCCTGTCCACTCAATAGGAGGTGCCGCTACACCATCTATTGAATAAGAGATGGTTGCTGAAGTGACGGTTTCGGTACCAAAATTGGTAAACGTTACTTCCACCGTAGTAGCATTTCCACAGGTAAATGCGCCATTTCCATTATCAATATTCGTGATCCCGATATCCAATTTAGGAATACTCTGTATCACCGTTCTTAGCGTATCATTGAAAATAAATCCATCTCCTTCAGCAGTACAAAATGTTTGTAAAGGATACATCCCGATAACGGATAGATCAGTGGTTTCGCTAAAAGTGTGTAAGTAGCTACTATCAGGCGGTAAGCTTAGATTGATAGTTTCAACAACTGCCGGACTGTCTTCAAGAAAATAGCCTACTTGAAGAGCCGTAATAGTATCCATACCGACATTGGTGTATAGCACGGAAACCATTTCATTGACGGATAACTCGCTTCCACTGACCGGCGATAGTACCGTTGTGGTAGCCATATCAATTGTGTCTGGAGATAATCGAAACGAAACAATTCTAGTAGTAGCATCGGTATTTCCACCTCCCCCATATTCTCCGGTAAACCAAAAAGTTTGATCATCTACAGGGTCAACGGTCATGTGTGCATAGTCACCAAATCTTGAAGGATCAAATGGATTACTGATCGGATTTTCCCCATCAATAAGTACTACCTCTGGAGTAGTCATTTGACCTAACGGATCGCCACTCTTTCTTGCGGTTAGTCGCAGCCCAGGATAAGCATCTTCACTAGAAACAGCATAGGCTAAACCGATATTCCCTTCTCCATCCATAGCGATAGAGCCCATAAAACGGTGCAGTCCATCATCTGGCGCAAAGGTGCCTTCCTGATAGATCGTCCAATCTTCACCAGCCTGCGTTCTTCTCAACTCCATCCATCGGATACCAGACAAATTTTCGCCCCCCGTTACATCTGTTATAAAATTTAATACCATACTCTCATGGGTGCCAAACTGTCTGTAATGTACCTGATGCATAATAATCTCCGGCAACCCATCTATTCCGGTAGGGCCATCTAGTTGAGGAATACAAGCAAAACCAGGGCTGGAAAGTAAACAAGGTCTTGAATCAAACGGAGTAGTTACAAGGCTCTGAGTAGATACCGTTGTATTATCTGAGTTAGCAAAATTAAGGTCAACCGTATAAATTTCTAACTGATCCGTCGGAGAGCTCCCCCAGGCATCGTCATTGAGGTGCATCAGTATGGGCCCGCCACTAGGAGGCGTTGCTCCCGTCCAATCTACAGGAGTCGCCACAAAAAAGCCTGGCCCGCCAGGCACCCCTGGAAGTAATATACGTTGAATAGCCACTTCGGACTCACCGTTTAAAAGTGCTGTTCTATCTATAAAATAAGTCTCCAACTGGCCTGGGCCTTGTTCGTTGGTCGTAACACTGTAGGAGTTTCCCCAGATACTATATTTTGGGTAATCGGGAAAGGAAGGAGTACCAAAAGAGTACGCATCATAAGCACCAAGTGGATCATCAGACTTTGAAACTGCAACAAGTAAAAAGTTTCCTGGAGGAAATTCTGTTATGATCCACCGCTGGGCCTCTTGATCAAACATAACGATGGGATCACCCGCTGAGGAAAAACCTAGTGAATTCCATAAGGTATTTGCTGCAAAGGAAGAAATGAGTTCCCCTTGCTTGTTGTATACACCAAGCGTGGTGACATTTACAGCTTGTACATAATAGTTATTGCCCACATCACCAGTAGGATCGTGTGGCGCTCTTCCAGTTGATAAACCTTCAATATTGGCTAGTACCTCCAACCTATTTTCGGGATTCCTCAAAAATGATTTTTGCCACAGAGGGTCAGGGCCCTGCGGGAGCGCATTAGGAATGGGCTTGCTCCCCTTTCCTCGACCAATAAAATTAGTCGGGCGTTGCCTCATTTTCTTCCAGTTTTTCTTCTTATCTGGATCGGTCACCCCCATCGGCACTAACTCCCGAATAGGCTTCGTTGTGCCTAGATGAGTTGCATAGGTGACTTGGACATCTACGTCAATCACCTGGGTTTGTTGGGCGTGCAAAGGCAGAAAGGCTATACCAATAGCCAAGAATAAAAAGGTCAACAACAATTGTTTCATATTAGGGCTGTTTGAATGATTGAATAGGCTTAAAGCAAGGATAGATTAGGATGAGTGAGCCACTATTTTAAAGAGATTAGTTGAGCATTTTCTACCAAAGGAGAAGCTAATAGTGTCTCTACTAATTGCTTTCCTTCAATTTTATCAGCATCATACGTAAATATCCATTGGTTTTGCGATCGACTCGACCGGCCTTTCATTTGCATGCCAATATCCTCATGTGCCATTGCTAATTCTTTTGCTGCTGCTGCTGGTTTCAGAAGT
>JBCCRH010000073.1:0-17099 GCA_039208045.1 Bacteroidota bacterium | reverse complement strand
TGATGGAGTTCATCCCATAACAAACATGCAATAAGCGAGATTGTAGTTAATCGTTGTTGGCCATCTATAACACTCAAAGATCTGCCATCAAATGATAGCTCTTTCTTCTCTTCATCAAGAACAATAATTGTTCCTAAAAAGGATAAAGAATTAGGGTTAGTAGCCCTCCATCGTAAGCCCGAAGAAATATCTTCAAATAGCCTCTCAATATTATCCTTATCCCAATCGTATGGTCGCTGATAAATTGGTATTTTGAAGCCTGCTACTCCGCCCTCACAACGATACAATTCGAGTAAAGACATTGCTTCAGCATCAAAAACAGAGTCAGAGTTTTTTTTAGCCATTGGAGGGAGTTATATAAAGCAAGCAGCGCAACCTTCTCCCTCTGCCTCCTCAATTCGGTCAAGAAGATATGGGGAGCTTAAGTTAGCATTTCTGCGTTGTTCTTTTTGTAAGTATTCTTTTTTGACTTGAGCTAAGCGCTTCGGCTCGATCAGATCAGACAGACTTTCATTATCCATCCAAGTAAAGCCATCTTTTTCGTACTCCATGGCTTTTACAAAGCGTTCAGGATGTTGTTCATACAACCATACCCATTCTATTTTCTGTTGGAAGAAGCAGAAGAAGCATCCCGAACGGCTACGAGCATAGGTGCCTTGCTTTCCGTCTTGCTCAAATGCTACCTGCTTGTAGTAGGCAGGCACACCAACTCCACTATCTTCTAGTATGTCGAATATATCTTGTCGAACTAGGTTATCTTCATTTTCAATTAGTGGAAAGTCATCTACTTGAGCTAGAGGATAATCGGTAAACTCTTTGATAAACCGAAAAACCACATGATTAAAGTCGCGAATACCCAAGTTGAGCAAAAGATCAAGCTTATGCTTCATGTCTAGTGAAAACGACAAAGGTGTTTGCATTACCTCCATAATTCTCTGAAGGCGATCTTCGTCGCTAACTTGATCCTGGTAAAAGCGAACCATTACTTCTATCACGTTATTCGCAAGGACTTTGCGAATAACATCATCACTCCAAATGTTTCTTCTGAAAGGAAAAATGGATTGAATATTACTTTTCTTGGAAATATAGCCTTCCCGATCTTCATCTCCACGAATACCGACGTAAGAAATGACAGAGTCGTTACCTACATACTTTTCGAATGGATCAAGTTTTAACTTCTTGGTACACCAGCGTGCCGTAGTAGATGGAAGATAACCACCGTATATCTGTAAGAAGTGATCAAAAGGATTTAGATGGCTTTGATCTGCACCGCGAAGCTTGTTGATAGAGAAACCAAGATAACCCTCTAGGTTCTTAATCAACTGATAGGTCTCCTCTAGCTCTTTTCCAGTGTCACAGAAATAATACTCTAATCCCATATCTCCGTAGAGGTTATGGAGGTATATAGCTAAGGCAGAACTATCCTTTCCCCCAGAAATACCTATCACGTGCCGAACCTCACCCATTGAGCATATCTTTTAAAATTTCAGCAATTGCAGAGATAGAAATTGATTTATCTTCTCCTAATGAAGCTAATATAGTATCTTTTTCCAACTTCGCTCTCTCGCGTTGCTGAGGGCTTAATTGCAAGACCTTTCGTACACGGCCTTGAGATGGACTTTGTATATCAACTAGCACCATGTCTTGTGTAGATTCTCCACTCGGATCAGTTTTTGATATTTCACAGATATTATCTAGTTCCTCGACGGCTCGAGTGAAAGATTCATACAAAATAGCTTCTTCATCGTCGGATATTTTTTTCAAGCTCTTTCCCAATAAAGCCTGGCATATAGCACTAAGCCAAGGCGATGGTTCAAGGTCAGATATTAATCTCTGATATAGTAATTGTTGTTTTCTGCTAAGTAGTGGTATTTGTAAGCTTGCAAAGCGTTTTTGAATTCCTTTATGAAGGTCTTCATATCCAAGTGTAGTTTGAATATGATCTAAAAAGCGATTTTCGACCGCCTCAAGAGCAGTTCTTAATTCCGTTATCGCTTGGGCTAATTGATTGATAAAATATTCTGCCTTTCCTTCATTATTGGCTAACTCCTTTTTACTAGTACCAAAAGCCGACGGAATATCTCTAAGAAAAAGAGCTTCAGGGTCTTTAGCTTTCGCGATGAAGCCACGTAAACGCTGCGCGGCCTTACTCACTCTTGTTGTCGATTTTGCATAATCAGATAAATCACGATACAGTCTCAAGAATGGACGGATCGTTTCAATCAGCGTTGTATTGTTTGGCGCGGCATCTGTTTGTTGTACGAGACGACGATAGTATTTGAAAAGCTCTAAATCTATTCCATCAATCTGGAATGCTTTTACGTAGTATTGATGCGGATATTTCAGAACAATCTCTAAAGTGTCTGCTGATAATGTGGGAATATAGGCGTCCTCGTGGTAAAGTGCGTAGTCATTTCGTTTAATAAAGAGGAACAAGGGTAGCCAGAACTGGGTTAAACCGTATTTTAGCTTTAGTGGTGGTTGTGCAAGTATTTCTACCAACTCACGTAAGCTCCTTCTACCAGATCGAGTACTTTGTAGAAAGCCAACACACTTTTCCCACAAAATTTTGAATGACTCATCAATTGGGGCTTGCAGGCTGTAATCACCGCTCTCCGTTAAATATGAAATACCTTTATCCCAAACAAGTGAATAATAGATGGATTTTGCAGGAGGAAAGCGATTAGGATCAAAAGACCACGCTTCCTCATGGTGATAATCTATCAAGTGCGCTAAAAACTCCTTTTGAGCAGTTCTTATCGCTCCGCTTAGTTTCGTTTTGTTAATAAGTTCACTGGAAAAAGTTGGAGTCGCATGATATATACGCTTACAAATGGATGATAATCGCTGATTTAAAACCCGCTCATTAGCAACTGAATGTTCTCCTTCGGCATCTATCCAACGGACATTGGCATTGTCTTGGTTGAAAGTATCCAAGACATAGTGGTTGAGTAATCGCCTCTGATGGCTCAGGATATTCTGAAGTTCACGTACAGCAACTTTATCTTCTTGATTGTTTTCAATAACCTTCTCTATCTTCTTAATATCAAAGAGAATCTTCTGAATCTCTGCGGTGTTTTCATACAGGCAATAAAGGATCGGCGCATCCCTTTTCGCAGCAGTCTCGATAACATCATCTACCGTGACTTCATCACTAAAAATGAGGTTGATGTAGCCATCTATTTCATCATTAGCCATTACATCGGCTATGTCGTCGGAAATCACATACTGAAAAAACCGAGGAGTACCTACTTCATAAAAAGCAGCTTTGGCCAATACAACTTGGAAGTCAAAATATTCTTTGAGTGGTTCAGCAATCGAGCCTACTCTTTCTACTAGGTTACCCGCTTCATCAATTGCTAGCTCTATATCTAGGTCAGTTCCTTCAAAAAGAATATACCGCTTATTGTATCGTGTATAGCGGATAATACTATGCTGAACTAGCTTTTTCAGAATGGGTTCAGAATTCTTTATCCCAAGTGCGCGATGACCATATTCATTTAAGAAATCGTTATCAAGAATCATCCCCCCCGCTCCAAAGATGCTTAACAAACCAATGGTTTTTATCAGAGCCTCCGCATCAGATAAATGCTCCTCAAATACACCTTCAGCCCGTTCTAAACTAGTTGTGATAGATGCCCACTGAATGAAGTGTGGGTTGTGCTTCGTATTAATGATGCTAAACGAATGCTTTAAGTAGTCGTATACATCAGCTACAGAGTAAAAATTACTCCTACGCTCTTTGTCAAGCCCCAAATGGTCTGGACTTTCCAAAAAAGAAAAAAGAGACCGCTCATTCTGCCCATAGCGTTGTAAAGCTAAAGTCAGAATTGCAGTAGATAGTATATCTAGAGGGAAGAGTTTTTGGGCAATATCTTCCGTTAGGTAGTCTCTTAAAGGAAAACTTCTTGACCGTTTAATTGCTTTAAACAATGGGACAAAACCACGAGGCTTCCTTGTTTGCTGTGGACTTAAGCGTTCAGATGCTAAGTACAGCAACTGCTCAACTGGTTCGTTGAACGTAATTTCATTAAATCGCCCTTGCACCTTGGTCCATTCTGCCTGTTGCTGTTTCGTTAGACGATAGCCATAAGCACTAAAGTTCTGGTGGAGGGTAGCAACGAATAGTAAATTTCTGTTCTCATCATTGATATACTCGGCTAGTTCCTGAATAAAGTACAGCTCTTCATCAGGATTATATTTGGCTGCATATTCGAGGAACTTTCCGAATTCATCTAGTATCAGGATGAGGTTCTTACCCTTAGCTTGCTGGCGTTCGTACTCCTCATGTAGGGCGTTTAAAATGCTATCTACATCGTAATTCTCTTCTTCTGGATTAAATTCTTCAGAGAAAGCTTCCATGATAGAAGCATGCTCTCCAACAATATTGACGACGTGGAATTTTGATTCGAGTGCTTCTATATCATCGGGTAACTCAAAGTAACTTTTGCTTTTCGCCAGAGTTTTAGCAAATGCCCATAGAAAAATGGATTTTCCGGAACCGTAAGCACCAACAATGACGTGTGATCTAGCACCACTATAAAGTCCGCCTAATACTTGGCTAGCTACTCCCTTTGCATTTGGTGTTGGGATGTAAGCAAGAGATTTACGACGATCTCTTTTAATGTTAACCGAAGGAGAAAACTGTTTAACTGTAGTACTCATCAAGAATATTTGTAGGTGAAGAGGACTGTTTTAGTGTTTTAGCAATTTGCAATACACGGTTGCCAGCCGTTTCGGAATAAGAGCAATCCGAGCAGTGATCACATATTTCTTGGATTTTTTGATAAAGTCCTTCTTGGCTAAGTGCAAAAATACAGCCTGGTGAATTCTTGCTTGTATACAGGTCATGGAATGTAATAGATGTGCCGTATTCTTTATTCTCAAGAATCGAATATAGCACGATTTGCCAAGGTAAATTATCCCGATAATCTGCTTCTACTGAAAAGTAGGTAACTTCTTCTTGTCGAGAGAAGTCTTTCTTCTTGATTTCTTTTAGTAGCCGTAACTCATAAAGCAAACCACTAAAGCTATCTTCGATTTCTGAGCGCTTACTGAAGCTAGGTGGCAAATAGTTGTTTAGGAAAACGCGAATGTCCCGTTTTACAGTATTCTCATTGTATGCACTACTTCCAGCTTCAGCAAAATATCGCTGTATGTGTTTTTGTAGCTGATCAAACCGAAATTCTGGTCTGATGCGGCGAAATTTGTTGAAGACTATGTCATAAATCGTTGCTCTGCCAGTTTTTACCAAGTGATAGTGTAGTAGCCATATAGACCCTATTGATTCTAGGTAAGGATCTTGTCCGCCGTCACCAAAAAGATATTGACCAACTTCCGTTATGGAATCATCCTCTAGTGTGACGCCAAAAGCGCGCAGCCAAAAGCGAATTGCGCGAACCATATTCTTTCCTACACCAAGCGTAACCACTGCTTGATCATTAGTAAAACTGTTATTTTTACCTGTCACAAAATCAACTCCCTTCTTTAACCAAAATTGCTTACAAACAAAAGACTCATGCCCAGAGAAAGAAATTCTATTCATTTACTTTGATTTGAAACAAAACGTTTTTGAACAAGTGTAAATTACACTTTTTTGTATTGACAGCATAAACTTACTTTAGTTTTGTGATAGTATTTAGCTCACAAAAGGTATAATTCAGATATTCCATAGTTTTCCAAGGTAAGGGAGAGATAAAAATTTGTACCCTTTAGAGTTAAATTCAGGCCAGAAAGTAAAAGCAATCTTTAAGTTCGACCCTTCCAACTCCCAGGCTCCCTACCCTGATGAAACACTGAATAGACAAAAACATCATTATCCTGGGCCTCATAATAAATCGTAAACGGAAACGTCTGAATCGGAGCCTTTCGAATTTCCTCAAAATCTACAGCAAATAGTTTAGGATTGTCCACGATCAAATCGAAAATACGATCCAGCTCTTCAAAAAAGCGATCACCCAATCCCACTTGTTGAGTTTCATAATATTGGTAAGCTTCGCGTAGCTCCTCTCTAGCAAGCGAGTGAAATCTTAATTGAAAGTTAGGCATTTGAAGACTTTGCGTATTGCTTTACTTCATCCCAAGTATAGGTAGGCACTTCATTCGATTTGATGCTTGCAGCTCTACTCAGTAGTTCTTCTTTAAGCCATGCAGGAGTTTCAAAATCATCTGCTTCCATATTTCGAATCACTTCGAGGCCGTGCTGTAGCACATCGAGTAATGCGCCCCGATCCAGCTTGGATAGTTCTGATTTTAAGTCTTTTACACTCATAAATACATCCTCTTTTATAGAACTAAGATACCACCAATTTAGCCATTTTTCAATAGTAGATACTAGTGAAAGGGCTTATTTGAAGTGCACAAGTGCACAACTTTGATCAAGTTCAAGCAAAGCGATCTTGTGCACTTCAACTCGATGATTACCAGTGTATTAGGCCAAGTGCACAAGATGCACAAGTAAAAATTGGTAAAAAACTCTTATAACTTTTTCTTTTCAGTAGCAATGGGAAAAAAGGCAGGTATTTTAATTGGTACGTCTATATTCTTTCGCTAATGGTAGAGGCACTTCCCTATCAGAAAAAAATTCCATACATTTTGTATGTCAAAAATTATTCTTAATTTCAGCAAAAATTTTTGTTACTTATGTCAACAAAGAGATTAGAGTTAAATTGCATACGAGCAGTTTTAAATGAGCAAGGGAGAACCCAAACTTGGCTTGCCAAGAAGCTGGATTTGACTTTTGCTACGGTCAATGCATGGTGCAACAATCGAAGTCAGCCTTATCTAACAGATTTGGTGAAAGCCGCTGAAGTGCTAGAAGTAGCCCCAGCAGACTTAATTGTGGATGGCACAAAAAAAGAAAAAGGCCCGAAGCCTAAGCTTCAAAGCCTTTCAAATTATGCATAATTTCGAAAAACGACTGCTAAAATGACTGCTAGCTGCAACTAGGAAGTCATAATTCATTGAAATACAGCCGCCTATTCAAATAAGTGGAGGTCGGAAGCGGATTCGAACCGCTGTAGGAGGTTTTGCAGACCTCTGCCTAGCCCCTCGGCCACCCGACCAATCGATGCGGAACGCAAATATAAAGCAATTTTTATTAGGATGCTTGGTTTTGATGATTTTTTGGTTGCGTTTTTAGCGGAGTAAGGTGACCATGCCGCTTTTGACGATTTCTTCGCCGCCTTCGCGCGTCAGCTCGATGCCGTAGACGTAGACGCCTTGGGGGGCTGGCCTGCCATCCTGTTGGCCGTCCCAGCCCGTGCCGATGTCGTTGCTTTCGAAGAGGAGCTGGCCGTAGCGATCCCAAATTTTTAGGCTATACTCGGCAGGGACGCCAAATTGTAGGATGGGCTTGAAAAAGCGATTGATACCGTCGGGGACGAAGGCATTGGGGACAAAAAGCTCGACGGCTTGTTCGACGCAGCCGACGTTAGATTGGGAGGTTAAGCTAAGGGGCGTGCCACCAGGGCCACTGAGTTCTAGCTGGGCGACGACGAAAAAGCAGGAGCTGAATTGATTGGGGTCGGCCGGATTGAAAGGGACGTTGTAGCTGAGTTCATTGCCTGCTACTTCATCCAGGAAAATGGATAGGCCGTTGCGTATTTGGTAAACTTCGTAGCTGATGACTTGTGCGCTGTCGTTCTGGTAGGCGCTCCAGTTGAGCTGGGTAGACTGGTTCGTGGCAATATTTCCGCGAAGGAAAATAGTTTGTACTAGATTAGAAGTGTAGGCGTCGCCACAATTATCGACGGCTTGTAGCTCAAATTGCACAGGGCCTGTATTGGCTAGTGGGTCGGAGAAGGTAGCCGTTTCTGTGGGGTTTAAGCTTCCGCTAAATACATAGTCGGGAATGGGTACTGCGGTGCCCCCCATCGTACTTTGCAAAATACTTGCATCCACTAGCTCGGCGCTGGCATTCCACTGCCAGGCTAAATCGACGGTGCCATCTAGATTGACGCTTGCATTATTAAAGCGCAGGCCATTCAACACTCCTATCACATCTACCGTTTCGCAGGCTTCGCTGGAGCGAGCGCGAAAATCGGTGCCATTTTCTACCGCTTCTACTTGGAAGCAATAGGTAGATTGGTCGTTCACGCCCACAAAGGTAAAGGCGCTTGCGCTTCCATTTACCGTGCCTACTACAGCCAGAGGCCCGCCATTTTCACTTACCAGAATATCGTAGCGCTCTACGCCATTGTCCCAGCTGGTGTAGGCCGTCCAGCTAATGCTAATGGATCGCTCACAGGCATCTACATTGGCTATATTGGCTAAAGTGGTAATGTGTGGGTCATCCACTAAGCTCCGATTGCCACATCGATCCAAGGCCGTCACGAAATAGGTTTCTGACTGATTTTGTGGATCGGCACTGAAGTCGGTATAGCTAGTACCTGTAAAGACGGTATCAATATCCTGCGTTCCAGTAGTAGTGTTACGGGCAATGATATAGGCGAATACTTCTGGCGACTCACTGGCCGTCCACTGCATCTCTACACCATCGCCATTTACAGATACAAAATTAAGGGGGCCTACCAATGGAATTCGATTGTCTAAGGTATCGGAGGCAAAGGCTTGCAAGCCTGGGCAATCGTGATTGCTTTCGAGATAGTAATACCAGATTTGCCCAGGACCATTAGGGTTGAAGAAGGTAGTTTGCCCAGGGTCGGTAATATCATCGAGTAAAACATAGGGGCCCTCTTCTTCCATGCTTCCAAAAACTAAATAGCTCGTAAATGGGCCACAAGTATTTGGAGTAGCCTCCCAAAAGAGCGTATCATTGCGCACACAAACAAAATCAGGGGGCAATATCTGCCCCATCACATTTGCCGAAAGGCTAAATAGAAATCCTACTCCTGTAATAAAATGCTTCATCATTCCGCAGTGGTGTTTTGCTGCTGTTGGTTAAGGTAACCTCTAAATTTTTCTTCTAAAACGGTCATCGGGTACTGGTCATACAGCTCATAAGCCAAAGTCTGCCCAGGACTGATTTCTTTTTCATAATAGACTAGGCCTACTCCCTCGGCATATAGCTCGTAGCCGGCCAACTCTGGTTCCATCCCCCCTTGCACGGTATCAGTAACTTCTACTAATTCTTTAACGTCAAATTTTACACAATCGTAAGTTTTGTCCTTATAGGTATAGGTCGTTCGCCCTGCAAACCGCCGGTTTTTGATGAGCGTAATCTGCTGATTGGGCGTGGAAGGAAATTGAAATCGGACTTTATACAAAAAGACGGTAGTAGTATCCTTCACCTCAAAGGGAAATACGCTGCCCGATAGAATTTCTCCCGGTACTTGCTGTTGCAAACCCGCGCTATCCGTTTCATATAAAAATATGGTGTCCAGCAGCATCCCATTGCGCACCAACTCCTCTTGCACAAATTGCAGCGGCTCAAAATTGTACTCGTAGTAGGTTCCCGTAAGGATGATCTTTTCAGGCATGATAAACGAGCGATAGTACCAATAAGCTGGGGCCAGCTGGCTATTGTCCACTGCGCGGTACTCGTAGACCTCTCCTTCCGTTAGCACTTTGAGTGGAAAATAATAATCACGAATATCTGGCGGCCCCACTTCGCAAGCAGACAAGCCAAATAGACCAACTACCAATAGACCCCAAGCAATAGCATTTAGCCGTGACTGCCGCCTTATTGACACCCAAACTGCTGCTAATGTGCTAATTTTGCCATTACTTTGCTTCACTTGCTGACAATCTGACATACTACTGCTGTTGAAAATATATTGGTATAAAATGTGTGATGGTAGTGTCAAGCTCTTACGCATCAATACCAGTAAAATATTCTGGCAAAGATAAAGTTTTTAGGACTTGCTTATTTTATCGGACTTTGCAAAAGCAGCACGGCATCAGTATCTTTGCATTTTCTGTAGAGATATACAAAAAGAAAATAATCTTCATGTTTAAATTCCTAGGTAACGCAGTCAAGAAAGTATTTGGCTCCAAATACGAAAAAGACATCGCCACATATATGCCGCTCGTGCATGAAATCAATGACGAGTTTGACAAACTGAGCACCTTGACTAATGACGAGCTGCGCCAGAAAACTATGCAATTTCGTGCCCGAATTGCAGAATATCTCTCTGAGATAGACGAAGAAATTAATACGCTCCAAGAGCAGACACAGCAGGAAGAAGATGTGGAGCAAAAAGAAGCGCTATTCGGCGAAATCGACAAGCTCCGTGAGGAGCGTGATAAAGAGCTAGAGGTAGTACTCAAAGAAATTTTACCCGCCGCTTTTGCCGTTGTGAAAGAAACAGCTCGCCGCTTTGCTTCTAATGAAACGGTACGTGTGACTGCTACAGAGCACGACCGAGAGCTGGCAGCTACCGCTAGCAAAACCTATGTATCTATTGAGGGTACAGAAGCCATCTGGAAAAACTCGTGGATGGCAGCCGGTGGGGAGATCACTTGGAACATGGTACACTACGATGTACAGCTGATCGGTGGAATGGTGTTGCATGATGGAAAGATCGCAGAGATGGCAACGGGGGAAGGTAAGACCCTGGTAGCTACCTTACCAGCGTACCTAAATGGCCTTTCCGGCGAAGGGGTACACGTGATTACGGTAAACGATTACCTCGCTCGACGGGACTGCGAATGGGTGGGGCCGATCTTCGAATTCCTCTTCTTGACGGTAGATTGTATTGATAAATACCGACCACATTCCGAAGGGCGCAAGAAAGCCTACCGCTGTGATATTACCTATGGTACGAATAACGAATATGGCTTTGATTACCTGCGCGACAATATGGTGCGTTCTACCAAAGAAATGGTACAGCGCAAACACCACTATGGGATGATTGATGAGGTAGACTCGGTGCTGATTGATGATGCACGTACGCCTTTGATTATATCTGGGCCTGTGCCGCAAGGTGCTGAAGATCAGGAGTATTTGGCCTTAAAGCCATTTGTAGAAAAACTCATCCAGGCGCAGCGCAAGCTCGCTACCCAGTATTTAGCGGACGCGAAAAAACTCTTCAAAGAGGGAGAGGTGGGCCACCAAGAAGGAGAAGCTGGTATGGCACTATTGCGCGCCTATCGCTCCTTGCCCAAGTACCGCCCATTGATTAAATTCTTGAGCCAAGAAGGGGTAAAAGTGACGCTCCAAAAGGCGGAGAACTACTATATGCAGGAGCAGTCCAAAAATATGTACCTCGTAGATGAGCCGCTCTATTTTACCATTGATGAGAAAAACAGAAACGTAGAGCTGACCGAAATGGGGGCAGAGTACCTCGCTAAAGGTACCGATGATGTGAATTTCTTCATTATGCCAGATATTGCTACTAAAATGGTAGAGATCGAAGATAATGAGGCCCTAAGTTCTGAAGATAAAGAAGAAGCTAGAGTACAGCTGTCGCAAGACTTTTCGGTAAAGTCGAAGCGCTTGCACTCCATGAACCAACTACTGAAAGCTTATACCTTGTTTGAGCGCGATACCGAGTATGTGGTGATGGATGGCCAGGTGAAGATCGTGGATGAGCAGACAGGGCGTATGATGGAAGGCCGCCGCTATTCGGATGGTTTGCACCAAGCCTTGGAAGCTAAGGAAAACGTAAAAGTAGGCGATATTACGCAAACATACGCGACGATCACACTTCAGAACTACTTTCGGATGTACCACAAACTGGCGGGTATGACCGGTACAGCAGAAACGGAGGCGAGCGAGCTCTGGGAAATTTATAAGCTGGATGTAGTGGTGATTCCAACCAACAAACCCATCGTTCGAGATGATCGACAAGACCTAGTCTTTAAAACAGCAAGAGAGAAATACAATGCGGTGATTGACGAGATTGTGCAGCTAAGTAAAGCCGGGCGGCCTATTTTGGTGGGTACCACTTCCGTGGAAATATCAGAGCGCCTCAGTCGTATGCTGGGACTGCGCGGGATCGATCACAATGTATTGAATGCAAAGCAACACCAACGAGAAGCAGAGGTAGTGACTGAAGCCGGTAAGCCAGGCAATGTAACCATTGCCACCAACATGGCAGGTCGTGGTACGGATATTAAGATCAGTGAGCAGGTGAAAGCAGCAGGAGGCTTGGCAATTATTGGTACCGAGCGGCACGATTCTCGTCGGGTGGACCGTCAGCTACGGGGGCGTGCGGGCCGTCAGGGAGACCCAGGTAGCTCGCAGTTTTATGTATCCTTAGAGGATAACTTGATGCGCTTGTTCCAGTCGGAGCGTATTGCGAAGTTAATGGATCGCATGGGCCACGAAGAAGGGGAAGTCATCCAACACTCAATGGTGACGAAGTCGATTGAACGGGCGCAGAAAAAAGTGGAGGAGAATAACTTTGGTATCCGAAAGCGACTGCTAGAGTATGATGATGTGATGAATATTCAGCGGGAGGCTATTTACAAAAAGCGGAATAATGCCCTAAGAGGAGAACGCCTATCGGTAGACCTCAATAATATGTTCCAAACGCAGATTGAAGGGCTGGTAGCTTACCACAAAGAAAATGGCGATTTTGAAACCTTCCGCAAAGAAGCACTTGGCGTCATTGGGCTTGACCCCAAAATGGATGCCATAGATTTTAACGAGGGTAGAACAGATGAGGTGTATGAGCGCGTGTACACCCAGTTTATGGAGCTATACGACCGCAAATCGTCGCAAATTGCAGGCGCATTGCTTCCGCAAATCATTGAGAAGAAAGACCAGTACAAGCGCATTCAGTTCTTGTTTACAGACGGTCGCCTTCGTCCATTGATCGTAACTGCGGATATGGAGGAAGCGGTAAGCACCGAGGGCAATTCCATCATGTCGGATATAGAAAAAGCGGTAACACTAGCGATTATCGATGAAAAATGGAAAGAGCATTTGCGCTCCATGGATGAACTCAAAGAATCGGTACAGGCAGCCAGCTTTGAGCAGAAAGATCCTTTGGTTGTCTATAAGATGGAGGCCTTCAATCTATTTGAAAACCTTATCTACGAAGTTAATTCAGAAACCACTGCTTATTTATTCAAAGGCACGCTGGCCTTCCCCGATGGCCGCACCATCGAGCAAGCGCGTGAGCAGCGTACCGATATGAGTCAGGTAAAAACCAATAAGGCAGAGGAGGCCGCACGTCGCGCTGCCGAAGGGGTGAGTAGAAGGCCAAAGCCGCAGACATATAAGCGCATAGAAAAGAAAGTGGGGCGTAACGACCTTTGTCCTTGTGGAAGCGGTAAGAAATTTAAGCACTGCCACGGTAGGGGAAAATAGGGGTAGCGCCTAAATAAGTGCGTGCTAGGCTTTTTTCTTTAAAGCTTGGCCCGCGCTCAGTGGACCCGCCTGCATCGGAATCTGCGTGGCACTAAAACTTATCTTTGTTACACGATACTAAATGGCTGCAAGCGACAAAATTTTATCATTCGCGACCGGCGGAACAAGTCTATTGAAATCTACGTTTCTTAAACCAAATATCTCGTAGGTCAAAACTAAATGCAATAGTATGAGTGATGTCCCTAACTAGGCTATTGCTAATATCGCCCTGCCGGTTGTATTGATACGAGATATTGAGCAAATTTTGTGCTCGACTAAATGGAATGCCGACTCCCAGCGTAAACTGCCAGACCAAGAAATCTTGCTCATCCAACTCTAAATAAGAATTGCGCACACCGACTCCCGCCCGAATACGAGTGGCCTGTATCGCATAATCCGACTGCCGTTTAAACAGCGCATATTCTGCGCCCGCTGATAGGGCTAACACATCTTTGTAGGTAACTAACCGCTCTTGATTACCGTTAGCACTCGACCACTCTTCATAGGTTGCATCTACTGCAAACAGCCACTTTTTGGACTGAAAAGCTCCACCAAACCCCAAACGCATCGGGAGGTAGTAGGTCTCCGTTCTGGCCAGTTCCCCTTCTAAGGATTCAAGGGCTGTAGTCAAGGTATAGTCCTGGTCGGATGCTAGATTGGCTTGCGGGCGAAAAGTAGACCCAATGGTATACTTAGACTCACCTACCGGAATGACATACTGCACCCCAAGCTCAAAGTTCACATCCGCGAAAGCGGTATTGGTCTCCACCGTAAAATCGCCGGAGCTATTGATACCAAAAACATTCTCAGAGCGGGTAATACTGCCAAAATAGAGGTAGCCTGTCAGGCCCAGGTGGAGCCGATCAAAAAGCGTCCACGCCTGGCTCAGCCGAGCTTGCGTCAGGCCTCCCTCTCCTTCGTAAAGCACCGTATAGTTGCTACCATCCTGTGGGAAAAATTCTCTACGAAAAATGCTGTAGTCTGCCTCTGTAAATGGGCTTACGCCAATGAGCAAGGACCAGTTGCGCTTGATACGAAACCACATATCAAGGTTGGTTAGGCCTCCACCCAATCGCATAGATTCTTGGGTTTGATCGGTGGTTTGAGTGAGTTTGGTGTTAAGGCCGAGGTTGAAAAACATGGTGAATGGAGCCGCTAAGGAATTAAGGGACGCAGGGTTCTTAGTATTGAGGTTGTAGGGCAGTTGAAGTCCGATTCCGGTGCCTGCTAGTGCTTCTATGGCTCCAAAATGGGTCTGCTGTGGCACACCTAAGCCATAGGCGGCATACAGGCTACTGGATTGGGTTTGCCCAAAAGCCTGCCAGCTATAAGCGAAGAGGAAGCACAATAAGATGATATATAGACGCATAAAGCATGGAATTTTCGAGCTCAAAGAAGGGTTGACTTTCCGAATATGACCTGTTCTGTTCACAAAAAAAATTCCGATCAACGTGCAGGAGCAGCACCTCAACGAGTACGCTGTTTTTCTCAACGAAACCAAAATTAGCGCTACCAATAGCTTAATTGATAAAATCAGGGAGTAGGTTGATTACTTTTTTATAAGCGTCCAAAAAACGCCTTCTTGCAAGCAATGATTAGAACCATACAAGGGCAAACACATCAAAACAAAATTGTTATGGAGCACACTAAGTTAGGTGGCGGCTGCGTGAAAAGGCACTGTTCGACGGAGGAGTTTGCCTTTTCTAGCCTTTTTGCTTCGTTTTTTGGCAATGAAAAAATGAAGAGCCCAGCCGGCTTGAGGCGAAAATCAAGCCAATGAATCAGACTTTAGCTATAAAGTCCAAATGGTATGGGCAAAAAGCATTTGGTGTGTTTGCCCTAGAATCAAACAGCATATGCGAAAAATACAATTCTTAAGTTTTCTACTACTTGGCAGTTGCTTGATGGGACTGATAAGCTGTGAACCCCCTTCCGAAATTGGTACCGAGTACTTCAATGACGAATCATTCGATCTCTTCCCACTGGATACCTTCACAGTAGATTTAGCTACTGTACGCAGTGATAGTTTTGAGACGGGTGCCGTGAGTCGCCTGCTGGTCGGCTATCAAGAAGATGTTGCTTTTGGCACCATTGGGGCAAACCCCTATTTCCAGGTGGGGCTAGATCAAACCACTAGCCTGGATGAAGAAAGCACCCGGTTTGACTCGCTGACCATTTCTTTGGCCTACGATGGGTACTCCTATTTTGATACCAGTAGGATCATGACGGTAGCGTTACATCAAATTACTGAAGAATTCGAAGCAGAAGATGGATTTTTTAATACGACCACTTTAGCCTACGACCCTATTCCACTAGGGAGTTATAGTTTTCGACCAAGGCCCAACCGAGGTGAGCCCTTGGAATTTCGCCTATCCGATGAATTAGGAGAAGAACTGTACCAGCTCATTGTGGATGGAGACGAAATTGCCACTAGCCAAGAGCGATTCCTCGATTTTATTCCAGGCTTCGTCCTGCTTACTGATACACTTTCGTCTTCCTGCTTTTTGGGCTTTCAGCCATTCAACGTTCAGCTAAAGCTGCACTACACAGACAATGCTGAGCTGCCGCCGCAGCAATTGGTTCGATCGTTTTCTTCGACCGAAGAAAACCTGTCTTTAGCCTATTTCAATCAAATCTATACTCACTATGACAACTCTTTGTTGGAAGGATTTACCAACGGTAAATTAGAGGAGCTAGCGAGTGCCGAGACGAACAATCAGGCCTTCTTGCAAGGTGGAGCAGCACTATCCATTCAAGCTAAATTCCCCTACCTCAAGCGTCTGATTGAAACGGGCGACGATTTTATTATCTCTAAAGCAGTGCTCCGATTCGGGGTGGTAGATGATCCATTTACCACAGACGATGCCCTACTCTCAAGCCTCTACACGATCATTACAGATGATAATGATGAGGCATTTGCGGAGAATCCCGACGATGCGGCGCTGTCGTTCGATGACGAATTTAGGCGGGATACCTACTACGAAACAGATGTTACCGACTTTGTCAAATCCATCGTCTACAATGATTTTAATGAAGACTATTCCCTTTTATTTCGGGCGCCCACTTTGATTTCTTCTGTTGATCGGTTGATGATCGATCAGCTTGGAGAAGCACAGCCTGAGCTAACTATTTTTCTTTTAAAAATTAAATGAAGTGACCTATGATGAATAAAAACAAGCTTTTATACGTGACGCAAAGTGGTTTGCAACATTGCAAACCGCTTTGGTACAGTATATACTGCACATTAACTGGTTTGCATGTGGCAAACCAATTAATCGTCAGTATATTGATGAAACCCCTACTATTGCTCTGCCTGCTGGGCATTTCCCTGACCTCTTGCCTCAACGATGATGATGACAGTGATTTGCTGGGCAACTGGATCAGAAGCTCCGATTTTGAGGGCGTAACGCGATCGGGAGCGGTGAGTTTTACCATCGGCGAGTTCGCCTTTGTTGGGCTCGGCTACGATGGTGATGACTACCTACAAGATTTCTGGCGCTTTAATCCCTCGCTCAATTTTTGGGAGCGCGTCGATACGTTTCCTGGCATTGGCCGAACGGGTGCTGTGGCATTTAGTATCAACGGGAAAGGCTATATCGGTACGGGCTATAATGGCGATCTGGATGTGGAATACAAGGACTTTTGGGAGTTTGACCCCGATGCCCCTGCGGGGCAGATGTGGCAGCAGCGCGCTGATTTTATGGGGAGCGCTCGGTATAGCGCGGTAGGCTTTGCCATTAATGACAAGGGCTATCTCGGCACGGGCTACGATGGGAACTACCTAAAGGATTTTTACCAATATGATCCCAGCACCGATAGCTGGCGGCAGATCGTAAGTTTG
>JBCCRH010000072.1:0-17613 GCA_039208045.1 Bacteroidota bacterium | reverse complement strand
TTGCTCTTGATGCGCAGCAAGCTACCATTCATATTCTGATTAGTGCGGTAGTGGCTATCGGCCGTATTGGAAGCTAAAATATCCTCTGCTGCAAAGGTGGCGCCAGCGGGCGCCTCTAATACTTCCCACGAAACCGTAAAGCCAGCGCCTGGATCGACCACGGATACCTCGCCTGAGCTTTGGCCTACACAGCCTGCATCGGTCGTAATATCTGCGGTAGGCATAGCAGGTAGCTCATTAATCGTAATCATAAATTCTTCAGTAGTCAATGCACCTTCGCACCCAGTGTTTACATTTCTTGTGAAGGCTTGGAAGCGGTAGATTCCAGCACGTGCTTGGCCTTTAGTACGTAGTTGTCTGCCATTGGCATCCAAATCCGTGCGATAGTCCGAGCCGTTTACATTGGCTTCTAACTCATCGCCTGCGGCAAAGCTCACGCCTGCCGGAGCTTCCAAGACGCGCCATACCACTTCCAGGTCAGTGCCTGGATCAGCAACCGTAATTGTAGCGGTCTCGCGGCGGCAGCGCACGCGAGTTAGGGTCTCCGGGGTAGGCACAACCGGAGCAACACTTGAAATGGTCACATTAGCCGTACAAGGCCTTCTATTGCCATTGCCATCATTAACGAAAACGGTGACTGCTACGGTACTTCCTATATCATCACAATCTACTATGCTTGGACTGGCGCTCTCAAAGTTCACCGTACCACAATTATCTGAACTAGCATCCGACAATACATCTGATCCCGTTAGCTCGTACTCTCCATTGGCTCCCAAGGCCACCACCGGGTCATTGCAAAGAACAAAAGGGGGATCACCATCTTCAACTGTAATAAAAGCAGTACACGTACTCTCATTAAAATTAACATCTCGCCAAGTAACCAATACCTCCACTGTACTACCTACGTCCGCACAAGAAATACCAGCAGGCACCGCACCGACAAAGATGTTCCCACAACTGCCATTAGCAATAGACGTCACGTCAGATGCACTAAACGTGTAGGGTGAACTAAATGGGAAACTACCAAGGCTAATAGTCTGATTCCGACATACCAGATTTGGGCCTTCATTATCTTCTACCGTTACATTAGCCGTACAGGTACGTGTATTGCCATTGCCATCATTGGCAGTTACGGTAACAGCAATGGTACTTCCTACATCATCGCAATCTACAACACTAGGGCTTGCACTTACAAAGTTGACGGTACCACAATTATCTGAACTAGCATCTGACAATACATCCGCTTCCGTGAGCGTGTACTCCCCATTGTCTCCCAAAGCCACCACCGGGTCATTGCAAAGAACATTAGGCCCTCGACCATCTTCAACTGTAATAAAAGCAGTACACGTAGTCTCATTAAAACTATTATCTCGCCAAGTAACCAATACTTCCACTATACTACCTACGTCCGCACAAGAAATACTGGCAGGCACCGCGCTTACGAAGGTCTCGGGATCACAGTTGTCAACAGCCACAGACGTCACATCACTTGCATCAAACGTGAAGGGTGAGTCAAATGGGGGAAAACCCATTAATTCAATAGTCTGATTCCTACATACCAACTGGGGGCCTTCATTATCATTTACCGTAATGGTCGTTGTACAGTTCTTGGTATTACCACAGTCATCCACTACCGTATAAACAACTATATTATCACCTCTATCGTAGCTACCCGAGGCATCACCCGTTCCATTTTCAGAATCATTAATGGTTTCATTACCGCAACCTCCAGTAACGGTAGCTAAAGGAACAGTAATATTAGCAGAACATTCGCCCTGATCTGTATTTACGGTAATATCGTTGGGGCAAGTGATTTCTAGCGGTTCGAGCAGGTCATTCTCATACCAAACCATTTTTGAGAACTCTCCCCCATAAATATCCAGGTCACCATCGCCATCAAGGTCAGCTGCCTGATAGCTGTAAGCTCCAAAATACCCAGGGTCGGCATTAATGGTGTAGCTCGTAAAGCTAGGATTAGCTCCTCCTCCACTTTCGTACCATTGCAAGGCCTTAGGACCAAGTGTGGAAGCACAGATCACATCCATATTGCCATCATTATCCAAATCGGCTGGATATATTTCAGAACCAGAGCCTACAGGGCCACCGACCGACCGAATAGAAAAATTAGGATTAGTATTATTTGGATTATAGAGGCCTGAATTTCTATAATATTGGATAGTAGCGGGAGAGCTCTGATCAAGAACTAAGACGTCTAGATCATTATCATCATTCATAAAAGCAGCATGGTAGTTCTGCGATTGAACACTTAGGATGGTGCGCTGTTGAAAGACCTGCCCTCCAAGGTTACGGAAAAACTTCACCTGATTGGCGCCGTCATTGGCAGTGATTACATCTTGTTTCCCATCTTTGTTATAATCGGCTACTACCAGGGCACGACGATTGATGGATGCCAAGCTCCCTAGGGTGGTTTCCGAAAATGCAGGATCAAGGTTACCATCGTTCCAGCGAACGATCACCTTTCCAGCTCCTGAAAACTGTGCAGATGCCGCAACATCGATATCGCCATCCTTATCCAAATCGCCGACTGCTACTCCCAAGGCACTCGCAAAGCCACTTTTGATTACCTTTTTGGTAAAGGTAGGAGTGTCGGGCTCTCCATTATTGAGCCATGCTGCCACCTCCCCCTGCGTAAAGGAACTGTTAATGATATCGATCGTACCATCACCATTCAAATCAGCGAATACAAAATTATTGGCTTGCGCAAAGTTGCCTTCAAATTGGATTCTGGTAAAAGAAGGGTTGACCAATCCATCATTTTTCCACCAGTAGAGCACACCGCTTACTGCCTCTGCACTTACAAGGTCCATATGACCATCATTATTGAGGTCGGCATGGCCTACACTTAGGGAATTGGAGGCGAATCCAATGGTTTGCTCGGTAAAGCTAATGGGTTGGGCATAGCCCATTTGCCAACAGGCTACAAGAAATAGAAGGATTAGAAGGTTTTTCATAATTAAGATTTTAGTTGTTTATGTGTATTTAGTTGTTGTTATGAGCTACTAATTTGACTATCAGCATTTTGGACACGCTTCAAGCCACGCCTCTAAGATGCCATTGAAGTGCTCCAAAGCAGGGAGAATTATCATTCAAAAAGGAGGAATTATTATTCAAAGGGGAGAAAAAGAGGGACTTTTACCGAAAGGTGCTGGGTAATACCCCAAATTCTTGCAGGAAGGTCTTCGAAAAGTATTTTGGATCATTGAAGCCTACTTGATAGGCAATTTCGGCAATGGTATGATTGGTGGTTGCTAAGAGCACCTTCCCCTCTTGTAGCCGAATGCTACGCAGATAGGCCGCAATCGAACGATTGGTAAGGGCTTTTATCTTTCGATACAATTGAGGCTGGCTCATCCCTATGGCCAAGCATAGGTCAGGCACCGAGAATTCTACGTCAGAAAGATGCTGTTGAATGAGTTCACGAATTTGCTTGAGAAAAGCGTCCTCTACTTGCAAGCTAGGTTCCGCAGAGGGCGGAGGTGGCGTGGCGCTGGCATAGCGTTCTTGCATCTTTCGCCGAAGCGCTATCAGTTGCTCTAGGCGTATGAGCAGTTCTTGCTTATGAAATGGCTTGGTCAGATAGGCATCTGCTCCCCGTTTTAGACCAATCATCTTGGAGTCCGTATCCGCTTTGGCGGTGAGTAGGATGATGGGGATGTGACTGGTGCGCGTATCATTTTTCAATAGTTGAGTCACTTCATAGCCATCCTTTTTGGGCATCATCACATCGCTGATAATGATGTCTGGGATGCTATTTAAGGCCTTTTCTATACCTTCCTGGCCATCGTAGGCCGTTTGTATTTGGTACTGATCTTTTAAGCAGGTGATAATGTAAGTGACTACATCTGGATTGTCTTCAATGATTAAAAGGAGGGGTAAATCGGATTGGGCAGGGCTCCGCAGCGGTTCCTTGATGGGCCCTTGCGCTTCGAGCAATATCGGAGCTACCGAAGTGCTCCTATCGGCATTAACCAATTCGATAGCAGCTTGCTCTTTTTCATTTTGAATCGGCAGTGCAATAGTAAAGCTGGTGCCTTGCATTGGCTCGCTTGCTACAGTAATCGTGCCGCCCATCAGTTCTAGCAGCTCCTTGGTGAGCGCTAGGCCTATCCCCGTTCCTACTTGTGTATGCGTATCATCAACTCTGTAGAATCGATCAAAAATATGAGGCAAGTCCGCTTCAGCTATCCCAATTCCATTGTCTTCTATTTTTATTTGGAGGACGGGCTGGTCCTTGCTTTTTGATACGGATAATGCGATTGCACCTCCTTCTTGCGTGAATTTTATGGCGTTGGATAAGAGATTAGCAATGACGTGTTGCATTTTATCTACATCGATAGCCATGATGACTTCAGGCACTTCTGTATGAAACGTAAGGCTGATATTTTTAGTAGCTCCATAAGAATCAAAGGACTGGATGAGGTATTGCAGGAACGCGACGATATTGGTGGAAGTAAGATGTAAGCGCATCTTTTGCGACTCTAGCTTTGACATGTCTAGCAACTGATCCACTAGACGTAGCAGGTTTTTGCTGTTGCGTTGAATCAACGTTTTTGCCTCTACATCGTCCTTGATTTGATCTGCCATTCCTTGGATGACCGTCAGTGGTGTACGAAACTCGTGCGTAATATTGGTGTACAGCTTTGTTTTGAGGGCGTCCATCTCTTTTAGCTGCTGCGTCTCTTGTGCTTTTAGTCGCTGGTTCAGCAAGAATTGGTATAGGCCATAGATTAAGCCCAAACAGGTAAGGATATAACAGGCATAAGCGATGGTCGTCTTGTACCAATATTGCTGCTTGACTACTGTAATGTTTAACGCTCGTTCATTCCAAGTAGTGGGCGTAATAGCCGCTTTTACGCGAAGTGTGTAGGTGCCAGCGGGCAGGTTTTCGTATCGCAAAAAATTTTGCTTACCAGGAGGCGACCAATCTTCGTCATAGCCCTCCATTTTGTAGCTGTACAGGTTTTCGGCATTCCGCCGATAGTCGGCTAGCTTAAAATAAAGTTCGAAATACTTATTGGCAGGTGCTAGCGTAATGCGGTCTAGCTGATGCAGATCAGAAGATTTTATTTGTTCCAGTTCCTGATCGAAGCGATTAAACTGGGTGATGATCAAAGGCATCGAACGGCTGATATTGGGCTCCAAGAAAGCTTCAGGATAGAAGGCATCAATACCATCTAGGCCGCCAAAATAGATTTTGCCTGCCTTAGACTGGTAAGCCGCATGGGTGTTATACTCGGTATTTCCCAAGCCATGTTCTGTCGAAAAATTAAAAAAAGTCTGGGAAGAAAAGTCCAAAAAAGAAATGCCATAGGCCGTTCCTAACCATAGGCCTTGATCCGATTCTGGTAGAATGGAGTAAACTTTAGAAGTAGGAAGCCCATCTTCCGTTGTATAATGGGTGAAAGTATTCGTAGCTATTTCTAGTTTACTTAAACCACCTGAAGAGCCAATCCATAAATTTCCAACTTCTGATTCATAAACATCATATAACTGCGGAGAAGGTACACTGTTCTCATTGGTAGGATCATAGGTATATTGAGCCAATAAACCTTCTTCACGATCCAGCAAATACAAGCCATTATTACTGGTTAGCACCCACGTGCCAGGCCCTTTCTTCCTTGGTAGGATAGATCGTATGTGTATAGCTTTGCCCTTCAGCATTTCTTTGAGTGCATCAAGTCGAACAAGCGTATCTTTTTCAACATCATAGATTGAAACGACCGAGCGTTCTCCACCAAGCCAAAGGTTCCCTGCTCTATCTAATGCATTAAAAGTTGGTAATCGTTTACCATCGATAAGAAAATTGAAGGTACAGTCTTCAAGGTTTACACGCCTATTATCGACATATAAAAAGGGAGGCTGTAAGGTAAGTCCCCAATTATCCCATACATCAAGTTGTTGATTACACTCGAAGGTATCTACTATTGTAGTTTGAGGATTATATTGCAGTACCCGATGGCTGGTGCCAAAAATGATATTGCCTTTTTCATCCTCCAGTATCTCCCGCACTGCGCAATTCCAATTTTTACAAAACGGCGTTCCTCCCTGTAGGATATGCTCCACCAAATCAAACTCTAGTTTTTTGAGAATCCTACCCCCCAACCAATAAACACCAGATAAATCCTTAAACACCTCTTTGACTCCTAGCTTATCTTGTAAACCAAGATTGTCAAGTCCCAAAATTTCCTGTGAATATTCATTGCCCTCTCTTGACGATCGATCGATAATCGAAAAATGGGAAGTGTAAGCTATCACCCTATCTTTATCAACATACAGTTTGTTATTTTCAGCAAGCAGGCTGGTATCCTTAATTTCGAATTCACGAAAAGTTTGTTCTCCTTTTTCCATATAAAAGATCCCTCGGCCAAAATCCCTGCCTTGCTCATCTTTTGCCAGCATATTGCTCATCATCCA
This sequence comes from Bacteroidota bacterium, assembly GCA_039208045.1. Lineage (GTDB taxonomy): Bacteria > Bacteroidota > Bacteroidia > Chitinophagales > Saprospiraceae > JBCCRH01. Next base: position 11,178 of record JBCCRH010000072.1, on the reverse strand, counting down.
TAGGGTTTGGGATTCATCCCAAAAGTGCCCACCAGGCTTCCCTCGTGGAAAAGGATATTGATTTATGATCTGCCCATCAGGTGCGAATTCCAATACTAATTCCTCAAAGTTGACATACAGATGCCCTTCATTTACAGAACTAAAATTCGTAAAGAATAGCTTTTTGCTTTCTAGTTCTTTGACCAAGCGAAAGGAATCTCGTTTTGAGGTATGATAGACACTCAGTTTATAGTAAAGATGATCTTTAGGAAATTCAATACGTGCGGCCCATAGTCCTCCCTTACCATCCAAGTGAACGTCCATTATCCATCTAATCCCAGGCCCACCGTCAGGTTCTTCTAGTTTTACTTGGCGATGCTGCTTATTTATAGGATCTACTTCGTAGACTTCACTATCATTATTGTACAGTATGAGGTAACCTTCTTCTTTATCTACCCGTATTTTTTTAATGGAATTAGTAGGAATGTAATATTCGCGATTATTCGTATTAAAATTCGTGAAGGTCACCCCATCATAGCGGAATAAACCCTCGCTGCAACCAAACCAAATATTCCCTGCTGCGTCTTGTACTATATTGGAAATATCAGCTATCCGGTAGCCTTTCTGAATTTCGAAGTTCGAAAATTGAGGTATTTGCGCTTGTAGAGAAGAAAAGATAGCTAGTAACAAAACCATCAAGCCAATAGCCCTTGGCTTAACTTGCTGTAGCAAGATGTGTTTTTTTGTACTAGGGTTCATCGACTAAAAATAACACGAATTCTTTGAATGGCCTATTACACGTGTTTCGCCCTTTTTACCCTCAAGATAATTCCCGCTGGCGAGAGCACCCTCATTTTCAGCAACAACTGCTGTACTCCAATCAGCAGCAACTCCCCCAAAACGAAGGGCAATAGCACAATACGCACTAGCACCGAAACTGGTAAACTCAAGCGCTTATCTTTCGAAAAATACTGCTTCGACAGGCTGTACGTCCACGGTGGAATTTGATAATAATCCACCTCATACTCCAAGCGCGCTCCCTCCACCTGCTCCATCAGGCATTGAAAACTCTTTCGAGTAAACGAAAACAAATGCCGGGGCGGATCGCAGTGCCAGAAGCGGCTAAAGTAAGCTTTGAGCGTAGCGAAAAAGCTGTTGTATTTCAAAGCATTGCGAAAATAATCACGCAGCGTAACTGCTGGAATAAAAAAGGCCTCCGTATTGCCGCCATGCGGCGTTTTGATCACCAGCTGCCCACCAGGAGCGAGCTTATCAGCCAAGCGCTGCACAAATGGAATCGGATCTTTCACATGCTCAATCACATTATCCGCCAGGATGTAATCAAAGTGCTGCGCCGTCTGCGTCACATCCTCAATGATCTGCTCTGGCTGCAAGCCAAAATGCGTTTTCGTAAACGCCTTCGCCGATTCGTCCAAGTCTTGATAGTAGGCTTCCAAGCCCAATTCTGAAACCGTGTGAAACACAATACCCGTCCCTCCCCCATAGTCCAAGAAGCGCTTTTGACGTAAGTTGACTCCCGCCCACCCAAACAAACGCGCCAGCTCCACCCTGCGCAACTCCGTCTGTGTAACAATCGCTTCTGCCGTCGGCGCCTTAAACATAAAGCCCTGGTAAAACGCCATCAGCTCCGCATCACTCGGCATCGGATCTGCAAAGATCAACCCACAATGCGCACAGCGATAAATCGTAAACGATTTCCACTTCAGTAATGGCCGGCTCTCCGCATGCTTACAAATTGGACACTCTTGCATAGTTCTTAGTAATCTTAATTTTTCGCTCGCACAAATATACTAGTCCCCTGCAACTATCCCCTATCATATCGCGGTGGTACTTACAGCTTGCCCACCTATGGGGGCAGGTCAATATATGCCTAAGTTAATTAATAGACAGTTTGTCCGATTAAGTCGGACAATTTTCTCGATAGTTCGTACATATACTTTTTAAGGTATATTGTCCGACTCGGTCGGACAACCTGTCTGTAAACTAACCTAGCACGCACCAAGAGCGCCCAACTCAGTTGGGCAGCCTGTAGCATCCAAATAAATGTATGTGAACCCTATCCAGCACTAGGTAAACCCGAGCACTTTAGTTCTTCAGTCACAATAATCAATGAGCTTTTCGACAAGCTGATAGACTGTTGTCAATGAAAGACTGCTTCAAATCCCTCTATGATAGGAATACCACCATACTTTCCTTTCAGGTAATTTCTTTCAAATGCCTCTTCTTTCCGAGCTTTAAACTCCACTAGGGCATTGACTCTTGTCTCACCAAGATGATTTTTTTCTACAAAATAAATCTGATCACGTCTCAATATCTCTTTATCTATCAAAGCAGTGTCGTGGCAAGCTAGCAATAACTGTGCAGAAGTATTTGATTCATCCGAATTAAAAAGTTTAATAACTGCTTTTGTGAGTAAGGTGTGTAAGCGAGCATCAAACTCATCGATGATAACAATTCTACCTTCTTTTATTGCACCAATGAAAATCCCCAATAGGTTGAAAAGTTTTCTAGTCCCTTCGGATTCATAGGCATCAATCAAGAATGGCCGCTCCTTCACCTTTTTCCCATTTGAGTACACACTTTTCATAAAAAAAACGGCAGTATGATCGTCATTATTCAACACATCGACCCCATTTATCCCTAAATCTGCTTTCTTAAGTAGTTCAATCACTCTTTCATTTTCATCCTTACTTTTCAGGTATTCGATAGTCTGACTTCGATAAAGCGCATCATCTAAGCCATGAATAGTCAATATACTTCCAAACCAATAAACAATTTTTTCAGCCTTATCCACGCTCCATTGAGAACATACTGATAAAAAAAGAGCGTTTTTTCTAGTCCTCTTATCGAGTCCTTCGCTATTTTCAAATCTTTTAGCATCAATCTCTACCGCTTGATTGATTCTTAAAAACAGCGGATAGTATTTTTTTCTAGTACTCTCTAACAACCACTCTTTAACGACCTCTTTTTTATTAATCTGAACACCATACCTGAACTTCGTATTATCTATCATAAAGCCCACTTCAAAGAATGACGGCTCCTGTTCTGATGCTGTGTCCAATAAAAACGGTTCGACATCAAAAGAGTCACTCACATTCATATTAGTCGCTGAATTAAGAACGATCCAGCGGAAATAGACCAATCCAGCTAGTATGTTGGACTTTCCACTTGCATTATGCCCGTAGAGTAAGATACTTTTTAAAGTATTGGCTTTAGAAGTGTAATTCACATTACTTTCCTGATGCTCTGAGATGCTAGAAGCTTCAAAATTTATCGTTATTGGTTCTTTTATAGAGGCGTAGTTCCCCAATTTAAAATACAGCAGCATTGCATTTTTTTTCAAAAATACACAATTCAACTATCTAATGACAATAAAAATAGGCGTCTATGCAGATTTCCTGCAAAAACTACCGACTACTATCTACTGACTACTGACTACTACCCACCGCCCACTCCCTACCCCCCCAACTCCAACTGATTCTTCACCAACTCATAATACGCCCCCCGCTTCTCCGTCAGCTCCACATGCGTCCCCTGCTCCACGATGCGCCCCTGCTCTAGCACCACGATCTGATCCGCATTTTTGACCGTGCTCAAGCGATGCGCTACGACCACCACTGTACGCCCCTCAAAGAAGCGCTCCAAGTTTTCCATGATGACTTTTTCATTATTGGCATCTAGCGCGTTCGTCGCTTCATCAAAGAATAGGAAGGCAGGATCTTTATAGATCACCCGGGCGATGAGCAGGCGCTGCTTTTGTCCTTGGCTCAGGCCATTGCCACGGTCGCCAATTTTGGTATTGTAGCCCAGTGGGAGGCCCTCAATAAAACGCTCGATGTTCGCCAAGCGAACGGCTTTGACCAGTTGTAGGCGATCGATGTCGTCGGAGCTTTCTGCGATATTTTGGGCAATCGAATCCGAGAAAATGAACCCATCTTGCATCACCGCGCCACATTGGTCGCGCCAAAAATCGGTGCGCACTGTTTGTAAATTGATGCCGCTGACGCGAATGGTACCCTTCGTTGGCGCATAGAAGCCTAGTAGTAGCTTGAGCAAGGTCGTTTTGCCACTCCCACTGCCCCCGACAATAGCAGTGACCTTTCCTTTCGGAATAGTCAGACTAATATCATTCAAAACCATACCAGACAAAGGGTTGTACTGAAAAGAAACGCCATCAAAGGTTACATCACCCAGCTCGTACAGGAGGGCTTGCATGCTCCGCTCTTGCCCCTCCTCCTCCATTTCATGGATTTCGCCCAAGCGCTCCAAGCTAATCTTTGCATCCTGCGCCGAGCGGATGAAGCCCACCAATTGTTGTAATGGCCCATTCATCTGCCCAATCAAGAATTGAATAGCCAGCATTTCCCCCAAGGTCAATTGCCCCTCAATCACCGCCTGCGCAGCAATAAAAGTGATGATGATATCCTTGAGCTGCATGATAGAATTGGCGCCTGTATCCTGTGTAACCGTTAGCGAAAGCGACTTGATATTTACTCGAAATAAGCGCGCTTGTACATTGGCCCACTTCCAGCGCCGCCGCCGCTCGCTACGTTGCAGCTTAATCTCTTGCATCCCTTGTATCAACTCAATCAACACGCTCTGATTATCCGCCTGCTCTTTGAATCGACGATTATCAATCTGCCGCCGCTTACGTAAAAAAAGTAACACCCAGATGATGTACAAAATGGTCGCTACCAAGAAGATGAAAAAGATAGACGCTTTAAAGATGGCTAATACAATGCCAAAGATGATCAGGTTAAAAGCAGAAAAGAGAATACTCAACGTAGAGTTAGTCAGGAACAATTCGATGCGCCGATGATCGCCAATGCGCTGCAATAAATCCCCAGTCAGCTTACTATCAAAATAGCCGATGGGGAGACGCATGAGCTTGATCAAAAAGTCAGAAATTAGAGACACATTAATCCGCGTCCCAACATGCAGCAATATCCAACTTTGTATGATGTTAACGGCCAATTGCCCACCAAATAAGAAGAATTGTGCTGCAATAATCAATTGAATAAAGGATAGATCTAAGTTGGCAATCCCAATATCCACAATCGACTTCGTCAGAAATGGAAAGAGTAGCTGTAGGATACTCCCCAGCAATAGGCCGATCACTAACTGCATCAGCAGCCTTCGGTAAGGCCGCAAATACTGAAATAGGAAATTGAAATTGGTTTTCTTTAATTCTTCGCCTTCTTCGGTATAAAAATCAGGCGTCGGCTCCAGCAGCAGGGCTAGCCCTTTATTCCCATGCGCGATCCACCCTTTTGCAAACTCCGCATGCGACATTTTCTTTTTCCCCAATGCCGGATCAGCCACCCACACATGCGTATTGGAGAGTTGGTACACCACCACAAAATGATTCTGCTCCCAGTGTACAATAGCTGGCAAAGGCACCTCATCCAGGCCCGGCTCTTCGGGCGAGCTCGCTTGCAGCGGCAAACGCAGCGCCAGCGTCCGAAACCCAATATGCTCCGCCGCTTCCACAATCCCCCGCATCGATACCCCTTCCCGATCTATATAACTATGCTTACGCAAATATTGCAGGCTATACCGCTTGCCATAGTGCGCCGCGACCATCCGAAGGCAGGTCGGCCCACAGTCCATTTTATCTAATTGCTGATAGTGAGGGAAACGCTTTTTTAACATAAAGTGTACGACTAAATACCGCGTAATCTAAACAACTTTTAAGCCACACGGATTGCAAATCCGTTGAGCACGGGCCAGGCTTTATGAAACAGAAAAGCCTAACATGCACCTAGTGGATATATACTAAAGGTAAGAAATTGGTTTAGAAAACCTACACTTTGTTTAGGGCAACCACCTCAAATGGTCTTCAAGCATTTAAGGTTTGATAGTAGCAATACACGAACTTCTATTTTTTCTATCTAGATTTTTGCAATTTTACATTATCCTAATTAAAAATCGTTCCACCAGCGTAAAAATATGATTATGAAAACGATCCATACCATCCTTTTTTTACTTCTTGTCATAACACTTCCTGCCCAGGAGCTCTTTCCAGGGGAAGGCTTCGCTTTTAATGATGAGGTACTTCCTAGAATAGATATCACCATGGATCCCAGTGACCTCCATATCATGTGGGACCCCGCTAACCACAATAAAGACGTACACTACCCGGCTACCTTCGTCATGAGTGATGGTGTTGAGGAAGACATCGTGGAAAATGTAGGTGTCCGACTGCGAGGAAACACCTCCCTCCTTTCTCCCAAAAAGTCAATAAAAATCTCGTTCAATGAATATGAACAAGGGCGGACCTACAAAGGGCTAGATAAGATGAATATTAATGGAGAGCACAATGATCCGTCGATCATACGCTCCAAGTTGTGCTGGGACCTCTGCGAAGAGATGGAGATTCCCGCTTCTCGCTCCAACCACGTTCAGCTCTACATCAATGGTGATTATTATGGAGTCTATATCAATGTGGAACATATCGATGAGGAATTTGTGGAACTCCGTTTTGGTGGCGAAGGGAATTTATACAAGTGCTTATGGCCTGGCACCCTGGAGTATCTTGGCTCCGACCCTGATTTGTACAAAGTACAATCTGGCGGCCGACGCATCTATGAGCTAAAAACCAATGAGGAAGAGGATGACTACAGTGATCTGGCACATTTTATCGACGTGCTCAATAACACCCCAGATGAAGCACTACAATGTGAGCTCGAAAAAGTATTCAATGTGCAAGACTACCTGAAATCCATCGCCTTGGATATCTTAACGGGCAATTGGGATGGCCCGATTTACAATAAGAATAACTTCTACCTCTATCATAATCCTAGAACCGGCAAGTTTGAATACATCCCCTATGATCTGGACAATACCTTTGGTATTCGGTGGTTTGGAGAATGGGCTACCCGCAACATCTACAATTGGGCGCCCGATGGCGAGCCCCGCCCGATCTACAACCGTATTATGCAGAACGACACCTACCGAAAGCAGTTTACTTACTATATGAGTCAGTTTCTAAATGGCCCATTTAACGAAACAGCCTTCTTTGACCAGATGGACGATCTGAAAGCTATGATACAAGACGCCGTAGCGAGTGACCCCTATTATCCATTAAGCTATGGGTTTTCTATTAGCGACTTCAGTAACTCTTACACCCAGGGCCTTCCTTCTGCCAATCATGTCCCAATGGGTATTAAAGAATACATCTCCGATCGGCGGGCATCGGCCCTTGCTCAGCTAGACGATACGGATACGCCTCCCATCATTAACCATGTCCGCAATACTATTCCCAGCGTCAATCAAGAAATCGTCATTACTGCAAGAGTAGAAGATGAGAGTACACCATCTGTAACCGTACACTATACTATCGATGGAGCCGAATTTGCTACTGCAACGATGTATGATGATGGCAACCATCAGGATGGTGCCGCAAATGATGGCACTTTTGGCATCGTGCTTCCGTCCATCAATCAAACCGGTACCTTAGACTATTATATCGAAGCAAATGATGATACTTCCAATACGAATCGTTCTCCGTTTTGCGAGCTTCGCACCATCGCTGTCGTCAATACCTTACCTTTGTATATCAATGAATTTATGTCGCGCAACGAGACTACTATTGCCGATCCTTTCGGTGAGTTCGACGATTGGATCGAACTGTACAATGGCGGCGATGAACCCATCTATTTGGGCGACAAATTTTTGACTGATAACCTGGACAATCCAGACAAATGGCAGATGCCAGATACATCGATTCAAGCAGGAGCATTCCTGATTATTTGGGCCGATAATGATCCTGAACAAGGCCCCTTACATGCGGATTTCCGGCTCAGTGGCGATGGGGAAGCAGTCGGTATTTTTGATAGCGATGGCGCATCCATTGATATGGTCGAATTTGGAGCAATGGAAGATGACGAAGCACTCGGTCGACTCCCCAACGGCACCGGCGCTATCCAGCAAGTAAGCCCTACCCCAGGAGCATCCAATGAGCCGCTCACGTCTATTCAGTCGCTGCAAGCCGCAGTAGGTATCAGCGTCTTTCCAAATCCAAGTAGCGGACAGTTTGACCTCGTGATCGACAACACCAATGGCGCCTCCTTCAGCGTTCGCATTGCCGACCAATTAGGCCGCCAAGTGTGGGCAAAAAAGGTACAAAATAGTCATTCCTTTGCAGAGCAAATCGCATTGCCAAACCAAGCAAGTGGGCTTTACTTTTTGATCGTTCGCAAGGAAGATGGTGCGGTGTATACGGAGCGTATTGTTTTGGAATAATCGGATAATCCCAAGAGTACTTTTGAGTTGATTTCAGAATTTTCCTCGCGGATTACAAATCCACTGGGTACGGGCTAGGTTTTTTATTAAAAAGTGAATCTGCATAAATATCTATGCAGATTCACTTTTTAGTTTTAAATTTATATACGATCACTCGCCAAATATCATCGGCCATCCATGACCAGATTGGAAAATATTATGTCATTATGATTACGGTAAAACTGTTACAGAACAAGCTAAATTTGGTGGCGGCTGTTAGCCTCACTTTGTTGGTAGTAGCTATTGGCAGGATAAGTACTTGGCTGAGTCAAGATGATCCAGCTTCTCCTGTAGAAATATCTTCCCAACCTACTGAGAAAACAGACATCCCCATTCCTGCTACAGTGCTCGTAAAAGGAGGTACATTCACCATGGGCTGCCAGAGTACTGAGCGCGTTGAGGATTGTAGTGCTGCTGAAAAACCAACTCATGAAGTGAGCATCAGCACCTTTTACATGGGGAAATACGAAGTGACCAACGAAGAATTTGTGGCCTTTTTGAATGCAAAAGGAAATCTAGGGGAAGGTGGTACAGAATGGGTCAATTTAAATGGGAATTTCTTAAAGGTAAAATGCCGCATCCAAAAACAAGGCGATCAATTTGTAGTAGAATTCGGTTATGAAAAGCATCCGATAATTTACGTAAGCTGGTATGGGGCACGAGCCTACTGCCAATGGTTGAGCCAAAAAACGGGCAAAACTTACCGCCTCCCTTCCGAAGCCGAGTGGGAATACGCCGCCCGTGGCGGTGCAACAGGCGCGCCAGATAATTTTTTATACAGCGGTAGCGATGAATTGACGGAAGTAGGCTGGTGGCGTGTTAATAGTGGCAGAAAAACGCATCCTGTAGGCCAGCTAAAAGCCAATCAATTAGGCCTATATGATATGAGTGGGAATGTATGGGAGTTTTGTGCTGACCCTTGGCATAATAATTATACCGGTGCCCCTCTTGATGGCCAAATCTGGCAAACAAATGGAGCTAAAAATTATCATGTATTGCGCGGTGGTTCGTGTTACAACGTTACCTGGTATTGTCGCGTTGCTCTTCGCGACTGGAACCATCCAAGCTATCTTCTCATCTACAGGGGATTCCGTGTGGCCCGGGACTCTTAGTATTTGTTCTTTTGATCTTGGATATGGGCGAAGCCCAACGGACCCTATTTTTTTGCTAATTTGGAATCAGATTCCAAATTAGCAAAAAAAATGATCCTTCGACAAGCGATAGAAAAAGTCAAAAGCCTCGCCGAACCATCCCAACTTAGGTGGCGGCTGCCCGAAAAGGCACTGTTCGACGGAGGAGTTTGCCTTTTCTAGCGCTTTTGTCTACTTTTTTGGCGATGAAAAAAGTAGAAGCCCAGCCGGCTTAAGGCGAAAACCAAGCTAATGAACCAATGCCCAACCATGAAACCCAAATAGCAAAAGCCAACACACCAAATACATTTTGCCCTAACCATAAACCAGCACTACTCCCAAAACCCAACAACACAAAAGAGCCCCTAGCTCTTCCAAGAGCTACCCCACAAAAAAGAGGCGCAAAGCAAGCACATCAAACACGACCTACCTTGCTACCTCCATGATCCCTAGCATAGCGTGCGCTTTACAGCTACGCTTTAATTACACATGAAATATATATGAGCGATCTTACTTTACAAACTGCTTCGCCACCACCGTACCATCCACTCTAAGTACCTGAAGAATATACTGCCCATCCACTAAATCCGTGGTAGGAATGCGAAACTGCTCGCTATCGATGACCAACTGCCGCACCGACTGCCCCAATAGATTATAAATCGTAGCTTGCCCTTTGCCATTGATAATATTCAACTCCTGGCGTGCCGGACTAGGGTACAGGCTCAGAGGCGTATGATCGGTAGCGATCTCGACCACTTCGATGGCTGAATAGTCAACCTGGCCATCAAAATCCATTTGCTTTAAGCGATAGTAGTTGGTGCCATTAAGCGGCAGCTCATCGGTGAAGGTATATTGCTGGGGCTCCTGCGTGCTGCCCTGCCCACGTACAAAGCCGATCTTTTGCCAAGCTTGGCCATCCATGCTGCGCTGGATTTCGAAACCTTCATTATTGATTTCGGTGGCTGTTTGCCATACCAATTGGCTACTTGCCCGCACCACGCTGACCTTGAACTCGGTGAGTTCTACAGGGAGGGCGCCCCCCAGAGGAACACCATCCAAGGTAATTATGCACCCTGGGCCAACAATAGTAGAGTTGGTGTTGATATCGCAATCGGGATCTTCTATTATTGGTGTATTAAAAAATGCATCAAAGGAGGAGCAGCCAGCCGGGCCAAACTCACCGAGACCTTCATACCATCCTGGAATATTTCCAAAAGCATCTGTTGCAAAAAAAGCGCCAGGTACTCCTTCCCTGTCATAACACTCACAAACGAGAGTGGAAGAGCCACTAACAGTTGGACTTATTCCGCTAAGTTGATAAGTTCCATTAGCAGCAGCAGCAAAGCCAGTACAACCTGAAATCACAAGTTGTGCATGCGCGGTGAGGAGGGTACTAGCTAGTAGTAAGGTGGTAAATATTTTTTTCATGTGTTTAAAATTTTTCTGCAAGCGAAGCAGGATGCAGAAAAATTTTTGCACCCATGTAACCGCTGCGCTCTCGCATAATCTTTTTTAATCAATCTCTTGCGTGATATTATGATTAAATAAGATCATGCTCGTTTCATATTACTTTTTTGATTTGTTACTCGAAGCAAACATAGCGCAGGTGGGAGAGATGAGGGTACGGATTAGGAGGCTGAGGGTACAGCAGGGGTGATCAGGGTACCGAATGGGGGTGGTGAGGGTTCGGAGGGTGGGTTTAGCTAGTGGATAGCATCGGTATTTTCGCTGTTTCTACAATACTATACTTTTATCAATTTCACCG
>JBCCRH010000071.1:0-17647 GCA_039208045.1 Bacteroidota bacterium | reverse complement strand
TAAGTTAAGTGTAATTATGGAAATACACGTTCAACAATGCCAATTTTGCGGTCATCGCGGCGTACGAGATATTTTAGTGCGTGAGGAAGGCGAGCCAGATCGTGTGTTTGTCCAGTGCTTGTCTTGTCAGAGTTTAGTAGCCACCTATCTAATAGCGCCTATGGGCTACTATCATCATGGAAAAGGGTTTGAATCTTTTTTAAGAGGTTTATACCGTTCTGGAGAATTTACCAGTGGTCGCCGCGTTAAGGATAAGTTCGAACAACGCAAGCAAAAGGAGCAAGAGCGATTCCAAAGAGCACTAAATGCACTTGCTGAAAAGAATCAAGAGCCGACAAAGAAAGAATAAATCGCTACCAAAAGCAGTTAGGATTGGAAAATAAATTTTTAGAATCAGTTAGTCGTTCGTTTAGTGTCGAGCTGCCCTTTGCAGAATCACTCGATCGCTATTTGGATCAGCTTATCCCTGTGGTGCGCCCGCTGGGCGAAGACCTCTGGGAGTCTAAGTTCTATGTCAATAAAGCGTGGCTGGAATTTAAAGATGACGAAAATTTCCATGATACTGTCGTTCACTTTTTCAATGAAGGAGAGGAAGATAATGAATACTTACGATCCATCAACGGCAATGTTAAAGCAGGCACTTGGCGCTACTTAGATAAAGCAGGCAAGTTTCTCGTCACCAATCCTGATGGCGATACCGAGCTGTTTGACCTAGCGTTCTTAGATACCCAGTTTTTTATCCTAAAAAAACATGGTGATCAAGAGCGTATGGGCGAACGCAAGTACTTTATGATGGTCAACGAAAAAGTAGGCAGGCGCCTGGAGTGGCGCGATGCCATGGAATTACTGTTTAATAAGTATCGGAACAATAATAGCTTCTACCTCAGTGTGGTGATTATTATTGTTTTGATTGCTGCGATTGTGTTGGTGCTGTCGCTTTAGCCTTTAAGCGCCGCCACCCAGGTGATACCAATATCAGCAGGCGACTTCACTACGTGAATGCCACAATCAGCCATAATGGCCATTTTTGCTTCAGCAGTATCATCTGCTCCGCCAATGATTGCACCAGCGTGGCCCATCGTACGGCCCTTAGGTGCTGTCTGACCAGCGATGAAGCCAACTACTGGCTTGGTGCCAAATTCCTTTACATAATAGGCTGCCTCAGCTTCCATCCCACCACCAATCTCACCAATCATGATGATTCCTTCGGTCTCTGGATCATTCATCAACAATTCTACAGCATCTTTAGTAGTCGTACCTACAATAGGGTCGCCACCAATACCAATACAAGTAGATTGGCCCATGCCTGCTTTGGTTACCTGATCTACTGCCTCGTAGGTAAGCGTACCAGAGCGGGAAACAATTCCGATGGTTCCTTTACGGTGAATGAAGCCCGGCATGATACCACACTTCGCTTCTCCTGGCGTAATGACGCCTGGACAGTTTGGCCCCACCAAGCGCGCTTCTCTGCGCTCCAAGAACGACTTCACTTTTACCATATCCTGTACGGGGATACCCTCGGTAATACAAATGATTACCTTGATGCCAGCATCTGCCGCTTCCATAATTGCATCGCCAGCAAATGGGGGGGGTACAAAAATAACAGAAGTATCGGCGCCTGCTTGTGCTACAGCATCTGCAACGGTATTAAAAACAGGGCGATCCAAGTGGGTCTGCCCTCCTTTTTTGGGGGTCACTCCACCTACCACATTGGTACCATATTCAATCATTTGTCCAGCATGGAAGGTGCCTTCTTTTCCAGTAAATCCCTGGACTATAATTCGAGAGTCTTTGTTAACAAGAACTGACATATATGTGCAATTATTTAGCGGTTATTGTTCGTTTTCTTCTGTTTCATCAACGATGATGTATACATCTTCATTTTTCTTCTGCATATAGTATTCCTCGCGCGCAAACTTTTCTTTATTCACCTCTAAGTCTAGTCGCTTCTGCTGCGCTTCCTTTATTTTTTCTTCGTAGTACGTCTTATCTTCCTCTAGCTGATCTACTGTATTTTGTAGCCGCCATTGGGTAATAATATCATGCTTATCAAAGAAAATCATCCAGCCAGCGAATAATACGAGCACGATGAAGTACCTATTTTTTAGCGGGCCAGGAATCTGATCCAGCAAAGGTTGAAGTGGGTTGTTACGTGCAGCCATTCTATATTTGGTTTGATGTCCAAAAATAGAACTATCTGCACGCAATCAAAATTATACGAATTTATTTCTTCAACAAACTCTTGCCTGGGTAGATCGCCGTCTCTGCCAACTGCTCTTCAATACGTAGCAATTGGTTGTACTTTGCAATCCGATCGGAACGAGAAGCAGAGCCCGTCTTGATCTGGCCAGTGCTCAGCGCTACTGCCAAATCTGCAATGGTGGTATCTTCTGTTTCGCCAGAGCGATGGCTCATCACACTGGTGAAGGAATTGCGGGTTGCCAAATTGACTGCGCTGATCGTTTCAGACAACGATCCAATCTGGTTTACTTTGATTAAAATAGAATTGGCAGACTGCTCCTCAATACCACGTTGCAAGCGCTGTGTATTTGTCACAAACAAATCGTCTCCTACCAACTGCACTTGATCTCCAATTGCTTGGGTCAAGCTGTTCCAACCTGTCCAGTCATCTTCGTCTAAACCATCTTCGATAGAGAAAATCGGATATTTTTTCACCCAATCCGCCCAGTAAGCCACCATATCGCTAGAGGATAATTTGTCACCGGTTGACTGATGGAAGTGGTACACTTTTTCTTTCGCGTTGTAAAATTCAGAAGCCGCAGCATCCATCGCAATGTAGATATCTTCACCTGGCTTATAGCCCGCCGTTTCAATAGATTGTAGCACAATCTCAATAGCCTCTACGTTTGATTTGATATTTGGCGCAAAGCCACCCTCATCCCCCACGTTCGTGGAGTAGCCTTTCTTCTTCAGCACTTTTTTCAGGTTATGGAATACCTCTACGCCCATACGCAATCCTTCGGAGAAGGTGTCTGCGCCCATTGGCATAATCATAAACTCCTGGAAGTCGATGCTATTATCGGCATGAGAACCCCCATTCAGGATGTTCATCATTGGTACGGGTAAGATGTGTGCATTTACCCCACCAATGTAGCGATATAGTGGTTGGCCACTTGCTGCTGCTGCTGCTTTAGCGATAGCCAGAGATACGCCAAGAATTGCATTGGCCCCCAGCTTACTTTTATTCGGCGTGCCGTCCAATTCGAGCATAATATTGTCGATATACAACTGCTCAAATACGTCTACTCCGATTATTTCTTCGCGAATTACTTCTTCGATATTATTACAAGCATCCAATACGCCTTTACCCAAAAAGCGATCCGCATCTCCGTCTCTAAGCTCTACCGCCTCATACTTACCAGTAGACGCCCCCGAAGGAACTGCCGCTCTACCGATATAGCCTTCCTCCGTCAAAACTTCTACTTCTACAGTAGGATTACCACGTGAATCAAGAATTTCTCTTGAGCGAATGTCGATAATTGTACTCATGTTAAAAGGTGTTTAGCGTTCATTTATAGAATGATTCGAATTAATTCTCCATTAACTGTATAAAGGAGTCGAATAGATAGCGTGCGTCGTGTGGCCCAGGGGATGCCTCCGGGTGGTACTGCACCGAAAAGGCTTTTTTGCCTTTCACGCGAATGCCCTCTATCGTTCCGTCATTAAGGTTGACGTGGGTAATTTCCACTTTATCAGCATTGGCTTTAATGGCTTCTGGGCTTACGCCAAATCCGTGGTTTTGGCTCGTGATTTCACAAAGACCGGTCTCCAGGTTTTGGACGGGGTGGTTAATCCCTCTATGGCCGTTGTGCATTTTATAGGTAGGAATATCAATAGCTAAAGCTAGCAGCTGATGCCCGAGGCAAATGCCAAATAGGGGCTGATCCAGCTTTAGAATTTCTTTTGCTGTTTTCACCGCATAATTCATAGAGGCAGGATCGCCAGGGCCATTCGACAAAAAATAACCATGTGGCTCAAATGCCTGCAAGGTTTTCAGCTTGGTCTTTGCAGGGAATACTTTTAGATAGCAACCTCTGTCAGCAAGGCAGTGCAGAATATTCTTTTTTACCCCATAATCTAGCACCGCTACTCTAAACTTTGCATCGGGCTCTCCAATCGTATAAGGCTCTTCCGTAGTCACCTTGGTAGCTAGCTCTAAGCCATCCATACTGGGCACTTTCGCCAACATTTTCCGAAGCGTAGGCACATCGAGAATTTCAGAAGAAATAATGGCATTCATAGCGCCCTTATCGCGAATATGACGAACGATTTGGCGCGTATCCACATTGGAGATACCCACTAATTCTTCTGCTTCAAAATATTCTTGGATGGACTGATTAGCCAATGGCCGGTGGAACTTTCTGCTATAGTTTTTACAGATCAGGCCTGCAATCTTGATGCTTCCTGATTCAACTTCTGCATCTTTGGTACCATAATTTCCAATATGGGCATTAGTAGCGACTAATAACTGGCCAAAGTAAGAAGGGTCGGTAAAAATTTCTTGGTAGCCCGTCATTCCGGTATTAAAGCAGATTTCTCCGCTGGTGGTGCCAATCTTTCCAGCAGCCTTTCCGGTAAAAAAAGTGCCATCTTCCAAAAGCAGTATGGCCTCTTGCTCATCTAGCTTACCCATAGTCAGAAAATTTTGTGCAAAGATAGCATTCCTCCCCCCATTTTCGATTTTTTGGCAAAAAAAAGGAGCACCAAAGTCAGTGCTCCTTGCAATAAGTCGATTTTAAAAGGCAATTAAATTTTACTCTCCTTGGCCCAGCGAGTAGGCTCGCTTGCCATTGATGATATAGAGGTTTTCTGTTTTAATGAAATTTAGGTGCGCAGCTTCCAAACGCTGCAATAAGCCGATTATATCGACGTAACTTATCTCTTTAGCAACTTTTAGGCCAGAATTGTTCACGCTTTCACCACTATCAGCTGCTACAAATCGACAACGCCAGTGATCAGTACAAAAGGTTTCGGGAAATCCACCAGGGTACACCTTTACGCCACGGTTGGTAATCATTTTGAGCTGCATAGTTGGCCCAGCTAAGTCATCCAGCAAGCGACCAAGCACGTCGGGATCGCGATGTTTGCCCACCCAATCTAAGAATACATCCACGCCAACGAGTTCTTTTTCAGGTGCTTCGTAGGGGGTAATTTGTACCTTAATGGGCCCTTGGTTTTTACCGCTACCAATTCTGGGCTTGAGCTTGCGAGGCTTTTCTCCCAAACGATCAATTACTGCTTGCGCAAATGCCCGGGTACCCACCCGTTGCTGCGTAAAATCTTCACTGGCTATATCTATGGTATGAATGCCATCCTCTATGGTCTTGAGCCAAGCATTCTGGATGGTAGTAGCTGCTTCGTGCTGCCCGATATGTTCCAACAACATACAGGCCGCATTCAATAAGCCAGAGGGATTTGCAATATCCTTACCCGCTATATCTGGCGCTGAGCCATGAATGGCTTCAAACATCGCAAAGCTCGCACCAATGTTAGAAGAGCCTCCCAAACCTACCGAACCACCCACTTGGGCCGTAATGTCGGATACAATATCGCCATACAGATTCAAGGTAACTACTACATCAAAATCGTGTGGGCGGGCTGCTAGCAGTGCAGAGCCGATGTCGATGATAAAGTGGTCACTTTCGATGTCAGGGTACTCTTTAGCTACCTCGTTGAATACGCTATGGAATAAGCCATCGGTATGCTTCATGATGTTATCCTTGGTCATGCAAGTCACGCGCTTGCGGCCATTTGCACGAGCATACTCGAAGGCATAGCGGACAATACGTTCACAGCCTGGGCGGGAGATGAGCTTTAGACATTGTACGACCTCTCCCGTTTGCTGATGCTCAATACCTGCGTAGAGGTCTTCTTCGTTTTCCCGGACGATCACGACATCCATTTTGGGGAAATGAGTCTGCACATACGGATTAAATGCTCGGAACGGACGTACATTAGCATACAGGCCCATTGATTTGCGGATGGTTACGTTTAGGCTTTTATAGCCTTTACCTTGGGGGGTGGTAATAGGTGCTTTCAGGAATACCTTATTGCGTCGTAAAGTCTCCCAATCTTCTGGAGCAATGCCTGATGTAATGCCCTGTTCGTATACTTCTTTTCCAATCTTTACTTCATCAAATTCGAGTTGGACTCCTGCCGCTTCAAGAATGGATAATGTGGCAGACATGATTTCTCGCCCAATGCCATCGCCGTAGGCGATTGATATTCTATCAGTTAGTGTTTCTTGCTGCTGCCTTTTCGGCAATGTTGATACTTGATGCATATCTTTTGTTTGATTATGACAATAAATGGTTACCCCTCTGCCTGGCAGAAGGTAGGTGTATTTGATTATTGATGTCTACTTGAGCGTTGGGAAGCCCTTACCTATTTGTAGCTAGACTTGGCTTATTGCTGTCGATACAGCCTAGCGCAAACTGTAGTAACATAGTCTCGATTTCTTTCAAGTACCCATCTTGATACTTGATGTCTGTCAATCGAGGTAAATGCTGGGCAAAGTAAATATTGTTGTTGGCCGTCTCCAATAACATACTGGCCAAAGAGCGAGGGTATTGATAGGAAGGATTCACCTCTACAATGATATCGGCTATCCTTTTACATAATGCTTTATAAGAAAGAAAAAAACCATATTTGTTCTCTTCATCAACAGATTTCTTGTGGTATGCTTTTGTCCCTTCTACTACCACAATCTGGTGCAACAGTTCTGTATTTACATAATCTACTGCGGTGTCCGTTTGAGAAATATCGAGGATCGCACCAATCGCAATGCGTAGCTTTTTCACTGGATCGTTCAAGTTCATCGTTCTGAACCCTACTCGAAATTTCATCCACTCCCAGTACCAGTTGACGAGATATACAAACAGTAAGTACTTATTCTCAAAATAGCGGTAAATAGACGCTTCTGTTGACTGTATTTCTTCTGCTAACTTCTTGAAGGTAAACTCTTCGATGCCATACTCATCAATTAGTTTAATGCTATGTCTGATGATACGTTTACCCAGCTTGGTCTTCTCGGGATCTCTTAAAAACAATTTATCGTTTATACTAAGCCTTACTGTCAACTGAATCATTCTTTGATACTTTTACTTTCAAAATTTATCAATGGGACTGTTAATGTAACAGCTACTTTTTGTGATCTGTTCTTCCCTTTTTCCAAAAATTTGACCAAAAAATGGAATTTGGTGAACAGCTCATCAAAAATCTAAAAGTAAATCTATCATTTCAACCCAGTCTAAGATCGCATTTGCCACACTATAAGGGCCAAATTCTCTTTAAACCCTCACAATAATGTCAAAATGGTATAGCAAAGCTACTTCAGGATAAACTAATCCAAAAGTAATTAACTATAAGAATTCGTTATGATTTCTATAAAAAACTGAAAACCATAAACTTATCTCCTGAGCCCTATATCCGCGAACAATGAGACAGCAATTCTGTCTAGTAGTAAAACTATCAAACTAGATATGCTACTTAATCATCTATACAGCTTTTTGAAGAGTTATACCCTTGGAATTACCCTACTCGTAGTAGGTGCCCTTTTGAAATGGGGCGTGGGCTATCCGGCGATTGGTACGGTTATTTTAGTATTTAGTGTTGTTGCGTTAGCTAGAGCTTTTAAGAGTTGTGAGCTTACGGTATCGGCGGCGAGAGCAAAGCAGATGAAGGCAACGCGGAAGGAGTTGTTCGAGCCAATGCATTATAATTAGACATAGTATACCTAAAGATACTCCTTCTCCAGATATAGTTCCCACTCTAATTTTGTACCTTACATTTAATATCGTGTGGCAAAAGTTTCAGAGTCACGCGGATTACAAATCCACTAGGCGCGGGCTAAGCTTTACAAAAAAAGCCTAGCATGTGCTCAGCTTAGTAGAACTTGTCTTATTAGAAGACAGCCTAAAATTCATAATGTCAAAAATCAAGAATTATGTTACCAGGAGGTATGGAATGGATACTCATTGGATTAGTGATCTTATTACTTTTTGGAGGGCGCAAAGTACCTGAACTATTGAGAGGGCTGAAGAAAGGAATTAGTGAACTCAATAGTATACGAATCATTAAGGACAGGCAGGTAAAGGATAGCGAGAAATGATTGGCAAAATGAAGAGAGTATTGGTATGCGGAGCTGGCGGCTTTATCGGGGGGCATCTAACGAAAGCGCTTAAGCAGAAAGGCTATTGGGTACGTGGCATTGATTTGAAAAATAATGAATTTGATAATTGCCATGCGCATGAATTCATGCTTGGGGATTTAAGGGATATTTCTGTATTTAAAAATGCTTGCCAAGGTATTGATGAGGTTTATCAGTTAGCGGCAGATATGGGTGGAGCTGGCTATCTATTTACTGGTGATAATGATGCAGATGTCATGCACAACTCAGCACTCGTCAACCTGAATGCGCTCAATGCTTGTCTTCAGACTGGGGTACAAAAAATCTTCTACTCTTCTTCTGCCTGTGTGTATCCTGAATTTAATCAATTAGACCCTGATAATCCGAATTGTGCAGAAGATACCACCTATCCAGCGCAACCAGACAGCGAATATGGTTGGGAAAAATTGTTTAGCGAACGCCTGTATCTATCATTTCAGCGCAATTACGGCCTAAATGTCCGTATCGCTAGATTTCATAATATCTTTGGGCCTCAGGGCACGTGGACTGGAGGCAAAGAAAAAGCTCCGTCTGCCATTTGCCGAAAGGTAGCAGAAGCTATTTCTGGCGAATCTATTGAAATTTGGGGGACAGGAGAGCAGACTCGCTCATTCCTGTATGTGGATGAGTGCGTGGAAGGAGTACTGCGGCTGATGGAATCTGATTTTTCGGGGCCGGTTAATATCGGGTCAGAAGAAATGATTAGCATTAATGATTTTGCGAAGCTGATTATCGAGATTTCCGGAAAAGACTTATCGCTGCAACATATCGAAGGGCCAATAGGAGTAAATGGAAGAAATTCAGACAATCGGCTCATCCAAGAAAAACTGGGTTGGAAGCCCTCTTTGCCGTTGCGTTCTGGAATAGAAAAGACCTATGCTTGGATAGAGCAACAAGTACAGGAGCAAGCAATGATCAATAGCTAGGACTCTTTATTCTTCATCAATCCTTTTTTGATCTTCAAGATGGAGTGTTTAGTAGCCATCCAATTACCGCCAAAGAGCTCACTTTGGTAGCACCAAGGCTGCTCTGGTGTGAGTAATATATGATCGGATTGCATGGCAGCATAGACTATATCGCCAGGTATATGATAATTAAAGTGCGTCAAGGCTTTAATGTTTGCTTCAATTGCATTCTGATGGAATTTGTCAGACAAAAAGAGAATTCCATGCCGAGCGAGCATAGAGTGTACTCGTAGGTATGTATCGTTATAGTATTCGTATAGAATTTTGCTGTGCGCTCCCCATTGCACGCCCTCATGAGGGGGCTGATCTGTACCATAAATAGAATGGCCGAAGTAAAAGCCGTCTGTTTCGTCCGGGACTTCAAAGGTGGTCTGCACTCGATCAAAGAAAAAACGTACATCATCCTCTAGAATCATAAAGGGAGGCTTCAACTCAGGCATTTTTAATACCTTAAGATGAGAAAGTGCAATACCTACCAAACCTGGTTTGGTGCGTACCGCTGGTACAAATTGGTGAGCAATGCCTAGCTCGTCTAATTGCCCTTTGACATACGCTCGCTTATCAGTGTCTTGCGCTATATTTATGATGTAACATGGAATTCTTTGCAGATTTAGGCGCATACATGCATGTTTTTGGTGCAGTTTCCCCAAATTTACAACAGAAAAAGATAGGAGAGTGCTGATGAGGAGGAACAGTAGTAAATAAACCAACCCAGCATGCTGATTGCAGACGACTTCATATACATTGCGCTCCATAAAACAGGGAGCACCTATGTGGAGAGTATTCTAAAAAAAATCAGCTCCAAAGCCTGTATGGTGTACGAAAAGCACAGCAGTTATGCTCACCTGCCCGAGGAATTACAGCAAAATTTTGAGTCAAAAATTAAAATTGGAAATATTAGAAATCCTTGGGATTGGTATGTCTCTCTATGGGCTTATGGGTGCCAAAAGGGAGGTATTTTTGCTCAGCGGCTAATGAATACTAGCGCACGAACTATCTACAGAGCGCAGAATGAGACCAACCATCAAAACCGATTTGGGCATGACGTCGCCCTATGGCGAGAACTCTACTCAGACCCGCTCAATCGTGAGTATTTTCGTATTTGGTTACGCTTGGTATTAGGAGCGCATCATTCACCAATTGGTGAGTTGTATAAAGAGCAGTCTATTTCAAAGTTGATAGGTTTTTTTACCTACCGATACCTTATGCTATATACTTATCGCCCCAAAGAGGCTTACCACTCGATCAGAACTTGGGAGGAGCTAGTGGAGTATAACCAAAAAGAAAATTACATCGACTACTTCATTTCATTTGAAGACTTAAAGCGAGGCTTACCTAAAGTTGCTGATAAACTCGGAATTAAGCAGGCGGTGCTGCAAAGCCGTATGCTGCAAGTAGAGCCCAAAGTAAACGCTTCTTTGAGAAAGGAGTATGCCTGGTATTATGATGAAGAAACAGCCGACTTAGTTGCAAAAAAAGATAGATTGATTATTAAGCAACATGATTATGAATTTTTGAGTACCCACACGTCTACTACCACTAGACAAGCGGATACCAACAGCTCGTATGACTCAGCGCCTTCATTGCATAAAGCTACCCTTTCTTCTTTTATTAGAAGCAATAGTAGCTATGAGCGTTATTTCGTCTTTCATTTAGGAAAAAGGACTTTTTTTGATGAAATCACTACAGTGGCTAGAGCTGCGATATATGCTCATTGTCATAAGCTGCAATTGGTTTTATGTAATGACGGTTTTAGCTATAAATACGAGCGAGGCTGGGAAGATTATTTCCAATCCTTCTGCCAAGCATACCATCCATCCATGGAAGATCAGGTAGCAGTTCATTGCCGTTCTGGAAAGAATAGAAACTTTATGGGAGCTTTGATTAGCCATCGCCCTGAACACTTGACGATCAATCAAACGACGTTGCGAGGCTTTGATCAAATTTTTCGTTTCTTCCTACAAATGCTTTGCCAACCCATATCCCTTATGCAAGAATATCAGACTGCTACTATGCATAAGCTAGGTATTGAGGGGCCTTTTATGGCCTTCCATGTACCTAACACTAATGAGCTAAGTAATTCGGCTATTGATAAAGTCGCGGAATCTTACTTGAAGGAGTCGAAAAAGAAAATAAAAACAAGTTTGCCTTTACTTATTCTTACGGAAGATTATAGAATGGTAAAAAGTCTTCGAAGACTGATGTTAGAACAAAAAAAATTACCAGTCTTCTCCCTGTGTCATCCAAATGCTCAACCACAGCATATAGGAAACACGGGGAAGTTAGCCTCTAGCAAGTTATTTTATAAAAAAGCAGTCATCGCTCTATCGGAGGCACTGCTAGCTAGTAAGTCAGAATCATTCATAGGAGTACACCAGTCGAATACCTCAAAAACAATTCATACATTACACCAACAACAGCATAACTGCGCCTTGCTGCGCCCCCAATCGTTGAAATAAGCGTATACGCAAGAAAATCAAAGCCTATGCAACTTGACCTTAGACAGATCACCTTTTATGTAATCAACGATAATGAGGATTACGAAAAAAGAGCGATTATGGAGAATCAGCTCAATCGTCTAGGGTTAACCTATTTATTGGTACCAGCAGCAAGCTGCCAACCTCCATATATTCAGCATGCTTTATCTAGGCTAAAAATATTCAATAATGACACCTTCGAACTCCCTTTTGTGATCCTCCACGATTTTGCTGTGCTAAAAGATCCTTTGCAATATGTATATGACGTACCTGATGAAACGGATGCGCTCTACTTAGGCCCTTCGCCATGGGGTATTCATAGCACCTCAGGAGAAATGGTAGAGGCCCATTTTGAATGGTATGATGAGCAATTTATTCGCCTAAACAATGCCTTGGGAGCAACTGCTATCGTGGTGCTTTCTGAACGCTTTAGGACTAAAGCTGTGGAAATAATCTACAAAGCCTTACTACATCATGATGCTCCATATGATCCAGTCCAAGAATTTACTTTATTACAGCAAGAACTATTAGTGCTAAGTCCAATAGCGAACCCCATCTATCCATCAGCAAGATGGTGCGATGATCAACACACGACTCAGGATGCACTCTTGCTAAAGCAACTAACCAATGATTTCACGGCTGTTTTCCGAGCCCATGAACCTAAGTCCTTTGAATTATATCAAGATGGGACTCGATCATTTTATTTGTTCTACGATATTTTCGTGCATTGGTCGCAAAAAAAGATAACAGCTGTTGCCCCCCACTATGGAAGTGATGCAGACATGGCTACTTTCCATCAAAATATTTGGCTAGAAACAGCAGGTGTTAAAGTAAAAGGCCGTTATATTCCCTGTGCGCTAGATTCTTGGGAGCCTTCCATTATTATTGATTTTGAGGATGACCGCTTGGCCGATATTATAGCTAAACAAACGGTTATTTCAATTAAGGTTACTTGTGGACATCTTACTTATGCATACAACATTCATAAATATATTCCTCGCTATGAACTTTCGATGAGTTTAGTGATCAAAAAACGCATTCGGTGGATCGAGCAATATATTCAGTACTATATTGACATTATGAAACTAGATCATATCTATTTCTATATCAATGAGCTAAGTGCAACGGACTGGAAAGAACTCGTAAACATCACCTTACCATATATAAAGCAGGCAAAAGTTACGCTAATTCGGTGGGAATATCGCTGGCGTAACCAAACAGACAAAAAACAACTCGCCCAGCCTGTGCAGGAAACGCATGCCTTAAATAAATATGGGCATGGGAAATGGATAGGTCTCTTCGATCTGGATGAATTCCTAAAAATACCTAATCAAACTATCAAGCAGTTTTTAGGTCAATACGATCCTAGTCAAGTGGGAGGCGTCTCTTTTGGCTTGCGTTGGTTCTTTTATAAAGGGAAAAAGAAGTTTGAGCAGATTGACAATCCACTCCTGGAGTACATTTACTCCAAAAAAGATGAGCAAGGTAGAAAACGGCAAAAATTATTCGTTTCTCCAAAATTAGCTCGATACGCTGGGTTTCATTGGATACCCAAAGGACTAAAAGAGATCAAAGTGGATGATTCCGATATTTTTTTCCACCATTATTATTTCCATGAAGATCGTTTTCAAAAAGGAAAGTCACAAGCTGGAACAGTGGATCGCTCCCTGGCCCATTTGTTTCAGGCCTACTCCAAGACTATGCATTTAGAACAGCACTTGGACGATGCGTTAAAAAATGCAAGTCAGAAAAAGTCTAGAATAGATGAAGCAGTCCTGGCAACTAAAGGCGCAGGTTTGTCCGCAAAACACTTTTTTAATAGTATCCTTTCAACAGGCTCTCGCCATCTTTTATACATCGGTAATTTTAACCCTGCTATTATCAAGGCATTAATCACCAAGCGGTTTTTCATTGGCACTTTTTTATGTCCTGTACCAAAAGCTAGAGAGCAAGATATTATCGAAGAAATCCGATATTTGGCTGAGGCTTGTAGATTAAAACTTTTCAATGCAAACTGGAGGAAGGTGGATGCCTCCTTTTTAGAAAAGGAGAAATACGGCTATTTTATCTATTCCGGGAGTATCGATTACCAACAACAGTACGATGCTATCCTCCATTTCTACGAAAAACTAGAAAACTTTGCAGTGCTAATACTTGATAACTGGAATGAATTGAGCATCCAAAACGCTACCCGTGACGCCCTCAAAGAGCTGGCTTACCCCGTTCTATTCAAGCGAAAGCTACGAACTACTGGAAGAAATAATCCACAGTGGGGCAATGGCATTTGTATCATTGGCATTGGGAAGGTAAAAACACACTATCACTTAGCCAGCCCGTTCTCACAATAACTCTTCGTTTACACGATGCTGGTTAATTAGGATATTCCTTTTATTCTTCCGTTGGATATATTGAAAATCAGCCAGATAATCGCACAGCGTAGGAAGTGACAAATAGGAACCTATATTCTCCATCACATCCTGTGGCAAGCAGTAGGTACAAAGCTCTCCTCGCTCGGCCACAAATGGAAAAATCACATGTTTAAGAAATCGCTCATCAAAGCAATACTTATACCAGTGATTGCCAAAGCCATAGGGATGGGCATGTGACGATTGGTTATAGGGCGTTATTGGCTCGTCAATAGCTAGCTGAGAGTTAGGGTTTTCCGTCTTCGCCTGATTTTGCCGCTGAAAAATATGGGCCGCTGCCAAGGTATCAATGTCTGGAATACCCAGTTTTTGGGGTCTAACATAAATCTTACTCGCTAAGATGGGAGGATAGCCTTTCATGCCAGTTTTACCCGTCCATGGCTTTTCTGGCTTCAGCCAACCAAAATCATTGGGAATGAGTACGCCTCTTGAAAACGCTTTATCATATTGCTTGACTTCTTTGTACCACTGGTTACGGCTTTTGTGCCAAGATTCATCGATGTCATAAATCAGCAATTCGTCCAAGCCCATATCGCTCATGGCTAAAAAGCGCCATAACGCTCCGGGCCCATGCCCTACTGTGGGATGTCTCATCACATGTATTTCTAAGAAATTGAACCCTCTCAGTTCTTCAAAAATATCTCGTTCCGGCTTAAATTGCTCCAGCGAATGTGGACATAAGTAAAGGCTTACTTTCCATTCTTCCGCACTAAAGGATTGAGCAAACTGCTCTAGATTCTTGAAAAGGGGCATGAGGTAACGATCGTGACACTGAACTTTTTCTTTTTCGTGTATGGGGTATTCATTGTAGTAAGCATTCATTCTATTGGTGCAAAATAGACTAATAGCAATCGCTTTGCGCTTATTTTTTATTGGATTGAAGGTAAAGTCCACTTTAAAGAACTCCTCTGCTATTCTTGTCACCTCCTGTTGGTGTTCTTGGTGAAGGCTACGCAAGTAGTCTACTGAAATAGGAACAAACATTTCTTCGTAAGTCAGCATACTACGAGTGTTTAAATTTGTGATTGTATATGCTCATCGTATAGAGCTATGTCATCAGCATATAGCTGTTTGATTTCATCAATCAGACAGCTGGGCATATCTTCTTTTCTATGCGCAAAAGCTTTGTGCCGAGGCACAGGATTGATGCGGGGCAGAGCAGCTTCAAGAAGTGGTAAGCCGTATTTCGACCTTATGGTATTCACACCAGTTGCAGCATTTTCTACTGAAAAATAGGCATTCATCTCATAGCCCTTTAAGTACCAAATTTGAGGTTTGATATGAGGGTCAAAAAAACCGTATTCTCGAATATGTTCGAGGAACTCAAAGATGGTAGGCACCGTATCTTCCATGCGCAGAAATTCATGCGGTCGATCCTCTATTATTCCGTGCCTCTGATTGTACAGTGCTCTACCGATATGCCGATTATAAACGGTGAAATAAGCGGAGAAAAAACGGTCGATAGGATTTCTTAAAAAAACGTACTTTTCGTATTGATTGGCCTCTATTGTACTCCAAGCATCTGTGTATTTTTCATACCCTTGATAAATATCCTTCTTGAATTCCTGCCTCAGCATACTAGAGGCACACTTTGGAATGATTTGTACAATAAATCGATGCAAATCTGATATGACACCAAAACCTACAGGCATAGCAAATCCTAATAAAGGTAGTTAAAATGATCATCGACCAGCTTTCGAATAAGTGGATCATTTTTTTTCAATGCGAAACAATTAGACCAAAATTTCTTCTTTTCATAAATCTCGTGCCAGTACGCTCCATAAAGCGGCAGCATCTTTCTAGAACCTATCCGATACGTATGAAAATGGTGTTGATACAGAAAGTCGACAATATCTTTCAGAGGATTCGGTATACCGGGGCCTCGCTGGTCATCCATGAGGTGGCTGGCTTCAAAAATGATGTACTGCGTTTGATGCAAATATTTCCCCATTCCTTTTATTACATTGGAGTCGTTACCTTCCGTATCGATTTTGATCATATTTATGCTAATATCATCCTCCAATTCATCAAGAATGCTATCTAGTCTTCGCACTGCTACATCACATATTTTCTCTCCGTCACTGCGCAAGCCAGCTAACGGATTGCCAGTTGTGTTACCGATTTGTCGTGACCAATTGTATAATGTAGACTGTTCATTAACATTAGACAAGCAGCAAGGATAGAGTTGAATCGTTAGATCGCTGATTTTTTGTAAGCGTTTTCCTAGAGCTGGTATGTTAGCAGGGTTAGGCTCGAAAGCCAATATCCTAGTCTTAGGGTTTTGCCGAGCGAAAGGAACTAAGGTATGCTCTAGGTAATGCCCTAAATTCGCCCCTACATCTACTATTATAGGCTGCTTAGCCTGATCTTCTTTCTCCTCAAATTGAAGGAATTTATTTAAGCCTTTTACTAATTTATCATGACCCCTCTCCCCCATAAAGCTTTGCCAGTCTCTTTCAAAGAATGCTGCAAAATCTTGGGCAGTTTCCTCCTTAAAGGTGCGAATGATATGTTCAGCGGGCAAGCTTAGCATTTGTTGTAGCTGCTCTGGTGTATTGTTCCAGTCACCTTGTTTGATGTAATTCCTAATTCCAAGATGCACCAGCTCAAAACCTAAGCTCCAATCTCGTTTTTTAAAAAACCCAAAATCTAATATATCCTTTGGAATATCATTGACATAAAACCGCCGGATCTTTGTTGACATGAGGGCGAGAGTCATGCTAAACGTTCCAATACTAAACACAAGATTGGTAGCATTAATAATGGTCTGGATATCCGATTCTAAGTCCGACGATTGTACGATACAATTATCATAGCGTTGCTCCAAAATATCAATAACAGGGTTCTTCCGATCCTCACATACAATGACAATTTCTTTATCTTGATAGGTATCCATTATGGTAGTATAATAGGATAATGGAGGTGGAACGTATTTGGGAGGTGGTGGGCTATTAAAGGTATCGCCAGCACGAATATGAATGACCAGACGATCTTCATCTTCTTCTAGTGGCTGTTCATCCAGGTTGAATGTGAGCAAATCACGGATGTAATGAGTAAAAATATATCGTTGCTCTTCCAAATTGGGCATGATACCTCTACACGATGGTTCGAAGTAGAAACGCGCAAAATAATACGCTGTTGGAGGCACTTTATTCCAAGCTAGCTTCTTTTGTTTGAGATACTTATGCGCTGGATACTCCAACCGACATTCGTATTTCATACAAATGTAAATCGCATGGGTAAGTTGCCGTAGGTTATTCCCTAAGCGCCCCGTCCACTCATTAATCACAATGACAGCATTTTTCACAAAGTGATGATCTGACTTAAGCTTGCTGTCAATTGGCGAGACCGGATTTTCCATTCTTTTTTTTTAAAAGTACTCCTCAGGTGAATTTAGTATTTTTGAAGAGAGCATAAAAGAAATGGGCGTATGGATTACCATGAAAAAAATGCAACGATACCACTTGAGCTTACCAATCGCTATTGGTTAAGTGCAGAATACCGATTCATCTTTTGTAGTATCAACAAGGTGGCCTCCACTGTATTTCGAAAGCTGATGCTCCGACTTAATGGCAGTAAGCGCTATCATGG